>NZ_JBDZDQ010000002.1:0-309138 GCF_040049295.1 Sphingomonas sp. KR3-1 | reverse complement strand
AGAGCCGCACCGGCATTCCCGCGACCGCGCTTGCCGCGATCGTCGATGCCGAAGCGGCCAAGGGGCAGGACGGCACCTGGAACACGATGTCGCGCAATCCGCGCTCGAGCGCTGCCGGGCTCGGCCAGTTCCTGAGCGGCACCTGGGAGCAGCTGGCCGAGACTTCGGGCACCTGGCTCAACCAGGTCGCCTCGGAGCGCGGCTGGCTCGATGGGCGCGGCAAGGTCCAGGCCGGCGCGCGCAGCGAGCTGCTGGCGCTGCGCTATGACGGCCAGGCATCGATCCTGGGCGTCGCCGATCTCGCCAAGCTCAACCTCAACCGGCTCGAGCAATCGGGCATCCGCGTGAGCACCGATGCCGAGACGCTGGCCAAGTCGGCCTATCTCTCGCACCACCTCGGCGTCGGCGATGCCAAGAAGTTCCTGGCCGGCGGGATCGAGCCGGGCCGCGCGCGCATGCTGCTCGCGGCGCAGATCGGCGGCGGCGCGGCGGACCAGCGAATCGCGTCCGCCGGGGGCAACGCCACCCAGGCGCATCGCCAGTGGCTGCTCGGGTTCATCGATCGCAGAATCCGTCCCGAACAATTCGCCGGCTGAAATATTTTTATCCTATAATGTTTTCAGCAGCGGTACCCGGATTGACGGAAACCCGCAAAAAACACGTAAAATCTGCTGTTTACCATTCCACTCCCCTCCTGAGGGGAATGTACGAGTGGTAGGACTACATATAGGATTTTAAGGGATCTGTTAAAGGATTAGAGACCATGTTGCACCTGTGAACGGCGGCGGCCAACGCTGCCAGACTACAGGGGAACATCAATGTCGAAGATCACGATCGCGCTCGAAGCCGCCGTCGCTACTGTTATCGAGAACACGCCCAAGGACGCACCGCAGACCAACCGTCAGCGCGTCTATGTCGATCGTGCCTTCGCCCAGATCCTCAAGCTCATCGCCCCGCGCATCCGCCACTTCGTCCGCCAGTACGGCCTGGTCGCCCATTGGGAAGACGCCGAGCAGTGCTGCGCGATCGCCGTGCACCGCGCCATCGAGGCCTATGATCCCGCCAAGGCGCAGTTCACCACTTTCGTGAACTGGCAGATCCGCGGCGAGCTGCAGAGCCTGCGCTTCCGCCTGATGACCGATCAGCGCCCCTCGGCAAAGAAGGTCGAGGCGACCACCGTCTCGCTCTCCGCCCTCGCCCTCTCGCCGGACGGCGATGAGATCTCGCCCGAGGCGATGATCGAGGACGAGGAAGCGCTGGGCCGCACCGAGGCCGCCGCATCCGATTACCTCGCCGAAGGCGCCGTCACCCAGCTCATCGACGCCTATGTCGACCAGCTCCGCAAGGTCGGTGTCGAGGCGCTGCGTCGCCGCCCCCGCCCGAAGCGCCAGGAAGCCGCACTGCGCCGCGCCGAGGGCCCGCGCCTGCGCACCGCCACCCACGGCATCGATCCCGCCGAGCTCGAGAAGCTCGAGGCCAAGCTGAGCCGCGACCGCGAGATCGTCGAGCGCCGCGTGTTCCAGACCGCCACGCTCGACGACCTGTCGCTCGACACCGGCGTCACCAAGGAGCGCGTCCGCCAGATCACCAAGCGCGCCGCCAAGGCGATCGCCGAGATCGCCGCCAAGGATCCGCGCTTCGCCCTGATGGCCGAATATGGCCAGCCCGGCACCCCGAAGCGCCGCCCGGCCGCTGCCGCGCGCACCTCGCTGCTCCCGGACGTCAGCCTGCCGCACAACCGTCTCGCCAGCGTCCGCGCCGTCGATCCAGCGACCCTCGCCGCCGGCATCGCGGTCGTCGCCCAGCCGGCCGAGCGCGTCGAGGCCGTCCAGCTGGCGATCGCGCCTGCCCCCTCGACTGCCTCACTCCATTGATCGCATCGGGCCGCACCTGGCGGCCGACTATCCTATAATTCTCCATAGAGGGATGGAGGAACTGATGCATCGCAATTTCGACTGGGGCGGCGCCGAGACCAAGGGCTCGCTGCCGCGCCCGAACCGCCATTTGACCGCGCTCGCGCAGGACGTGGCGCGCCTGGCCCGGCCGCTGCTGCCCGCCGGCAGCAACCTGATCCTCGGCCTCGAGGCGACCGCCGACGGCCAGATCCACCTGCTGTGGTGGCGCCAGCGCGACTTCAAGCGCATCGCCGCCATCTCCGCGACGCCCGACGCCTTCTGCGCCGAGGACAGCGACGAGGGCGCGCTGCAGGAGGCCGCCGCCGCGCTGCTCGACTATCTCGCCGGCCGCTGGCCGAGTCCGCCCGAGGCACTGGGCGTAGTAACCGACGGCACCGGCGTGGCTTTCGCCCCCGATCACCCCGCCCCTTCGGCCGAAGGCTGGCTGATGCGCCATGCCAGCGGCGAAGGTTCGCTGGCGATGATCCTCGATCTCGATCCGATGGGCCCGTGCGGACTGCTCGCCGGCGGTAATGTTGCAGGAACATTCCACTGAGTTTCAGATAGCTTCATTATGGAAACTTTGTTTACCTTGTATTATCCTTGAATTGCTTCAAGACTCTCTCGAGGAAGAGGGGATCGGCGATGGCAAGGGCAAACGGCAAGGGCAAGATGCGGACAGGATCCGCAGGCGAACCCCTGATCGATTACTATCGTGCAATCGTTTTCCCCAACCGGGTGCGTGAGCAGCGGCAACGAAAGGGCTTTGCCAAGCTGCTCCGCCTCTCTGCAAAGATACCAGAGATCCCGTATATTCGTCTTTCGAAGATCGAGCGCGGCGAAGTCGTCGCGCGGGCGGACGAGCTGCGCCGGGTCGCGGCGGCGCTGGACATCGCGCCGGCCGACCTGCTGCTCGATATCGATTCGCCCGATTTCGACATCGCGGCCTGGGCCGAGCCGTTCAGCGACGGCGCGGAGGTCGACCTGACCGAGGAGCGCTTCGCGGTGCTGCTCGGCGCCGCCGTCCGCGCCCGCCGCACGCTCGATCCCGCGCTGACCATCGCCGCAATCGAGCGCGATTATGGCCTGCCGCCGGTCAACCTCTCGCGCGTCGAGAATGCGCAGAAGCATTTCGGCCGCTGGAACGCCGCGGTCCAGCACGCGCTGCTCGCCTTGCTCGGCGTCGGCGACGAGGCGGAACTGCGCGCCGAGGTGGACCGCCGCCACGCCGCCGGGCAGCTCGAAAGCTTCCTGACGGGCATCGCCAATCCCGAGGCACGCCAGGCGCGCACGCGCGAGCGCGTCACCGAGCTGACCGCCGCGCTGAACGAGGAAGCGCCGGCACCCACGCTTCTCGCGCCCGCCTCAGCGCCGGTTTCCGTGCTGCCGACCGCGGGCGGGATGGGCTCGGTCCGGCTGCTTCCCGTCTATGGCACGCCGCTTCCCAAGGGGCTGATCGCCCACCAGCCGACCGGCGAGCAAGTCGAGGCGCCGCATGTCGCCGGGCCGCGCGCCTTCGGGCTCAAGGTTTGCCGCGCGACGCTGGGCGGCGGCCTGCCCGCCCAGGCGACGGTGGTCGCCGATCCGGACCGGCCGCCCGTGCCGGGCGGCCTCGCCGCGCTGCGCGAAGGCGAGGACTGGCGGCTGCTCTCGGTCGCCTCCAGCCGCGACGGGCGGATGATCGGCTACAGCGTCAATCCCGACCTGGAGATCGCGCTCGACGATTGCGATCCGGCCGCGCTCGCCGCGATCATCTCCGCCGTCTTCCTCTGATCGCCCGCTTCCTCTGATAACAGGCCCCGTGCTAGGGCGCTGATCCATGGGGATCATCGTTGCGATCGAGGGCGCCGACGGCGTCGGCAAGAACACCACCTCCCGGCTGCTCTGCGAGACGCTGCAGGCCGCGGGCAAGACCGCGACCGTGATCGGCTTCCCGCGCTATGGCGAGACGGTCGCCGGAGTGACGATCGGCCGCTACCTCGCCGGCGACGTTCCCGTGCCGGTGACGCCGCATGCCGCCGCCACCCTCTATGCGCTCGACCGGTTCGAATGGCGCGACCACATCCTGGACGCGGTGGCGACGCACGACGTGCTGATTTTCGATCGCTACGTCGCCTCGAACATGGCCTATCAGGGCGCCCGCGTGCCGGCAGGGGACAGCCGCGCGCTGATGGAATGGATCCTGGCGCTCGAGACCGGCCAGTTCGCCCTGCCCGCGCCGACGCTCTCCCTCTATCTCAACACGCCCTGGGAGCTTGCCCGCGCATTGATCCTGCAAAAGGCCGAGCGCAGCTACACCAGCAAGAGCTTCGACGAATATGAGGCGGACGTCGCGCTGCAACAGCGCGTGCGAGCCAACTATGAGTCGATCGTCGAGGCCGGGATGCTCGGCCCCTGGCAGATGGTGCATGCCAGCGCGGACGGAGCGATGCGCCCGCCCGCCGAGATCGTCGGCGAAATCGCCAAGTTGCTGGAAGCGTTTCCGCAATAAGCCTCAAACCGGTGGGACCGTCTTGACAGCCGCCCCTGCGACACCGCATGGTAGCGCTATCAAAGCAAGAATTTGGGGCGAGAGGATTTGAAAGCGTCTCCGGCGGAAATGCTGCCTGTGGATCATGCGCAGGCGATTCTGGTTGGCCGCGTCCAGACGGATGCCGGCCCCAGCCCGGTTATCCTGCGCGGCGGCCGCATCTATGACGTCTCGGCCAGCGCCGCGACCGTCGCCGATCTGCTCGACCTGGCCGACCCGGCGAATGCGGCGGGCACCGACATCGGCGCCGTGTCCGATCTTGGTAGCGATAACGGCCCCGCTCTGCTCGCGCCGATCGACCTGCAATGCGTCAAGGCGTGCGGCGTGACCTTCGCGCTCTCGGCGATCGAGCGCGTGATCGAGGAGCGCGCGCGCGGCGATGCCGACAAGGCATCGGAGATCCGCGGCGACCTGGAAGCCAAGGTCGGATCGGGCATCCGTTCGGTCGTCCCTGGCACGCCCGAGGCGGCGAACCTCAAGGCGGCGCTGATCGAGGCGGGCATGTGGTCGCAATATCTCGAGGTCGCGATCGGCCCCGATGCCGAGGTGTTCACCAAGGCGCCGGTGCTCTCGGCGATGGGCTGGGGCGCGGACATCGGCGTGCGCTCGGACAGCGACTGGAACAATCCCGAGCCCGAGGTGGTGCTGATCGTCGACAGGAACGGCACGCCCAGGGGCGCGACGCTCGGCAACGACGTCAACCTGCGCGATTTCGAGGGGCGCAGCGCGCTGCTGCTCGGCAAGGCCAAGGACAACAACGCTTCGACCGCGCTGGGGCCGTTCATCCGGCTGTTCGACGACAGCTTCACGATGGACGACGTCCGCGCGGCCGAGATCGACCTCGTCATCGACGGGCCCGAGGGCTATCGGCTCGAGGGCACCAACAAGATGAGCCAGATCAGCCGCGACCCGACCGATCTGGTCCGCCAGGCGCTGAGCGAGCACCAGTATCCGGACGGCTTCGCGCTGTTCCTCGGCACGCTGTTCGCGCCGATCCAGGACCGCGACCATCCGGGCCGCGGCTTCACCCACAAGGACGGCGACGTGGTGCGCATCTCGAGCCCCAAGCTCGGCGCGCTGACCAACCGCGTCACCACCTCCAAGGCCGCCGCGCCCTGGACCTTCGGCATCCGCGCGCTGATGCGCAACCTGGCGGGCCGCGGCCTGCTATGAGCGCCGCGCTCGCTCACCTCACTCGTTTTTCCAAGGTACCTCATCCACATGTCGGAAGCTGATCCCATGAACGTGACCCAGAGCCGCGATCAGCGCGCCATCTACCCGAGCCTGAAGGGCAAGCGCGTGCTGGTCACCGGCGGCGGCTCGGGCATCGGCGCGGGCATGGTCGAGGGCTTTGTCCGCCAAGGCTGCGACGTCACCTTCTTCGACATCGCCGATGCGGATTCGCAGGCGCTGGTCGCCAGCCTGTCGGGCCAGGGTCAGCCGCCGGTCTACGAGAATGTCGACCTGACCGACATGGCGGGCGCCAAGGCCCGGATCGCGCAGCTGATCGAGGATTTCGGCAGCTTCGACGTGCTGGTGAACAACGCCGCCAATGACGACCGCCACACCATCGAGGAAGTGACGGAAGACTATTGGGAAAACCGGCTCAACGTGAACCTGCGCCACCTGTTCTTCTGCGCCCAGGCAGTGATCCCGGGCATGAAGGCCAAGGGCCAGGGCGTGATCATCAACCTGGGCTCGATCTCCTGGCACCTCGCGCTCGAGGGACTGATCCTCTACCAGACCGCCAAGGCGGCGATCGAGGGCATGACCCGCAGCTTCGCGCGCGACCTGGGGCCGGACAATATCCGCTCGGTCTGCATCGTGCCGGGCAATGTGAAGACCCCGCGCCAGATGAAATGGTACACGCCCGAGGGCGAGGCCGAGATCGTCAAGGCGCAGTGCCTCAAGGGCCGGCTGGTGCCCGACGACATCGCCGCAATGGCGCTGTTCCTCGCCTCCGACGATGCCCGGCTGATCACCGGCCACGAGTATTTCGTCGACGCGGGCTGGCGCTGAGCGATGGGCGTGGTGACCTCGGCACCGGTGAGTGTCTGGTCGCTCGCCGCACCGCTGCTCGAAGGGCCAATATGGGTGGCGCGCGACGCGGCGCTGTGGTTCGTCGACATCAAGGGCCACAAGATCCACCGCTACGACCCTGGAACCGGGGACAAGAGGAGCTGGGATGCGCCGGCGCAGGTGGGCTTCGTGCTGCCGGCGGAAAGCGGCGGGTTCGTCGCCGGGCTGCAGACCGGCCTGGCCCGCTTCGACCCCAGCGACGGCAGCTTCACACCCCTCGCCGATCCCGAGCCGCACTTGCCCGGCAACCGGCTCAACGACGCGACGGTCGACCCGCAGGGCCGGCTGTGGCTCGGCACGATGGACGACAGCGAGGTCGCAGACACCGGGGCGATCTACCGGCTGGCCGAGGACGGCAGCTGCGTACCCGCGAGCCCGCTCTGCTGCATCACCAACGGCCCGGCGGTGAGCCCCGACGGGCGGACGCTCTACCATATCGATACGCTGGGCGGGGTGATCCATGCCTGCGACCTGGGCGCGGACGGCAGCCTGACCAACCGGCGCGAATTTGCCCGCATCCCCAATGACCAGGGCTATCCCGACGGGCCGACCGTCGATGCCGAGGGCTGCCTGTGGGTAGGGCTGTACAAGGGATCGGCGGTGCGGCGCTATTCGCCGGCGGGGGAACTGCTTGAAACTCTGGCCTTTCCCGTCGATGCCATCACCAAGATCGCCTTTGGCGGGCCGGACCTGAAGACCGTCTACGCCACCACCGCCAACAAGCACCTGACCCCCGAGGAGAAGGCCGCCAACCCGACCGCGGGAGACCTGTTCTCCTTCCGGGTCTCGGTGCCCGGGGTGGCGGGGACGTCGATCCGCCAAGGATGCTGAGCGGACGCTCAAATTGGCCAAGGTGGCGCCAAACGCACGGCTTCGAGGCTTAATAGTCAACTATATTGACTGTATTTTATGCGGACAGTAAAGTGTTCGCATGACCGACGATTCGCCCCTCCTCCAGATCGCCCTGCCCGCGCTGCTGCGGCATGCGCGGCACACCTATGGTGCGGCGATGCGGGCGGCGCTGGAAGCGGGCGGCTATGACGATATCCCCGGCAACGGCCTCTATGTGATCGGCGCGCTGGCGCTGGGCGAGGCACCGCTATCGCAAATCATTCGCGAGCTGCGCGTCTCCAAACAGGCGGCCGGGCAGCTGGTCGATGCGCTGGTGCTGCGCGGCTATCTCGAGCGCGAAGTGGACTCCAACGACCGCCGCCGGCTGACCGTGACGCTCACCGAGCGCGGCCGCGCCGCCGCCGAGACGCAGATCGCAGCACGCGAGGCGATCGACGCGGAGCTCACCGCGCGGCTGGGCGCCGAGAAGCTGCTCCATGCCCGCGAGGTGCTCGCGACGCTGATCGACATTGGGCACGACGCGGAAGCAAACACGAGCTGAACGCTGCTCTCCTCCCTGAAAGGGTGGGGCTGGGGGCGCCCAGCAAGCCGCCCTCGGTAAAAAGGAAAGGCCGGGCATCGAGCCCAACCTTTCCTAACCCACCCCTAGCCCTCCCTTGCAGGGAGGGGAATTGCCTCCCAAACCGAAAGGCACGCCGGCATGCGCTTGTCGACGAAGCATCGCGCCCATCTGGGCGAAGCGTTCCACTGGACCCCGATCGAGCCGCTCACCTTGCGGACACTTGCGATAGCGATGTTCGCGATGGGCGTTCCCGTCATCACCGGCTTCGCGCTCGGCAAGCCCGCGCTCGGGCTGGTGATCGGCCTGGGATCGATGCTGCTCGCCAATGAGACACCGGGGCAAGCGCCAGGACAGGCGACGGAGGGCGGGCATGGCTGGGGCGCGAGCATCGTGCCGGCGCTGCTGGCGGTGCCGGCGGCGATGCTGCTCGGCCGCGTGCCCTGGAGCGATGCGGCGATGGTGGGACTGAGCGCGGCGGCGGCGACCCTGGTCAACTGGAGCCGGCCCGCCGCGGGCGGCGCGGTGCGCTTCATCATCTTCCTGATCCTCAACCTCGGCCTGAGCGCCGCGGGCGGTGGCGCGCACCGCGGCGGCGCGGCGCTGCTGTTCGGGATCGGCGCGCTGTGGCGCGCGGTGCTGCGGCGGCTGTTCCGCCCGCGCCACGCCCCTGCCCCCGCCGCACCCGAAGCCCCACCGGCGCGGGTGGTGACGCCCCGCCAGCGGCGGATCCACTTTCGCCGTACGATGGGGACGCTCCAGGGCTGGCAATATCCGATCCGGCTCGGCTTCGGGCTGACCGCCGCGGTGCTGCTGCGCGACCTGTGGCCCGAGCGGCATCTCGGCTGGATCGTGCTGACCATCGCGCTGCTCACTCCGCGGGCGATCGAGCATCTGCCGGTACAGATCACCCAGCGCGTGGCGGGGACGCTGGCCGGCGTCGCGCTGGCCGGGGCGATCCTGTGGCTGTCGCCGGGGCATGTGCTGCTGGCGGCGATGGTGGTGGCGCTCGGCGTCGCCGCGCCGCTCGCCCGCGCCGGAAACTATGCACTCTATTGTTTGCTCTCGACCCCGGTGATCCTGCTGGCGATCGACGCGGGCACCGAGGGCGAGGCGGGGCTGCTGGCGGACCGGCTGATCGCGACGCTGGGCGGCGCCGCAGTGATCTTCGCGGCCAACTGGGCGATGGACCGGGCGATGGAGGGCCGCAAGGCTACCTAGCGTCCGCCCCATGGCTTACGCGGCGTTAACCCTCTCGCTGCCATGCTCGCGCGCGAACGTTTTGGGGGATGACGTGCAGCAGATTTCGACCTGGATCGCCACCGATCTGACCGACGAGGATTTCGCCGCGCTGGCCGAGGCGCTGATACTCAAGGCGGACGTCACCGCGTTGCCGCAGATCCTGCTCCTCGCCGAGCGCCACGCCGGTTTCTGGCCGAGCGACCGCGGGCAGCTGGTGCTCGCCGGCATCCTCAACCTGCTGGTCGACACGCTCGACGGGGGCGAGGTGGCCGAGGCGCTGGCCGCGATGCACCCCTGCCCGCCGGCACTGGCGCAGCAGGCGCTCGACCTGCTGGTCGCCGCGCTGCCCGAGGGCGCGCTGGCGGCGCCGGCCGAGCTCGACGATGCGGTGGTCTTCTGCGTGGCGCTGCTCGCCGGGGCGAGCGGCCAGCGGGAGGCCGTGGCGACCTTCCTCGACCAGGCGCGGCCGGGCCGCGTCGCAAGCTTCTTCGGCCCGCCCGCCGATGCGATCGCCGCGCATTTCGCGCCGGCGCCGGCAAAGGCCGAGGCGTTCAAGCCCAAGCTGATCATCTGGGACCTCGACGATACGCTGTGGCACGGCACGCTGGCCGACGGCGACGAGCCGGCGCTGATCGCGCACCGCGCCGACTATGTCCGCGCGTTCAACCGCCACGGCGTGGTCTCGGCGATCTGCTCGAAGAACGAGTTCGCGCGGGCGAAGGAGAAGCTGCAGGTCTTCGGCCTGTGGGATGAATTCGTCTTCCCGCGCATCGCCTTCGTGCCCAAGGGCGCGGTGATCCGCCAGATGATCGCGGACATGCAGCTGCGTGCCCAGAACGTGCTGTTCATCGACGACAATCCGCACAACCTGCACGAAGTGGCCGACGCCGTGCCGGGGATCCGGGTGGTCGATGCGACCACGCCCGAATGCGACGCGCTGCTCGCCGAACTGCTCGCCGGCCAGGCGCATGTCGAGAAGAGCCGCGTGGCCGATTACCGGCTGCTAGAGACCAAGGTCGCCGAGCGCACCGGCAATGCGCTGAGCGACGAGGAATTCCTGCGCAAGAGCGGCATCCACGCCACCTTCACCGACCGGATGGACAATCTCGAGTTCGCCGAGCGGATCGAGGAACTGGTCAACCGCTCCAACCAGCTCAACTATACCGAGAGCCGGATCGAACCCGGCACGATCCGCGACAAGATCCAGGACATCGACCATTACGAAGTGCTCTGCGCCTTCGTGTGGGACAAATATGGCTATTACGGGCTGGTCGGCGTGGCGGTCTATGCCTTCCGCACCCGCACGCTCGAGCATTTCGCCTTCTCGTGCCGGATCATGCACATGGGCGTGGAGGATGCGATGATCCGCATGCTCGCCGAGCGCGGCTACCGGCTGGAGGCGAGCCCGGCGTTCCGCAAGCCGCTGCCGCCGCAATCGGCGCGCGCGATCACCGTGCTGCCCTATGCCGAGCCCGAGGTCCGCGCCCGCATCCTCGCCGCGGAGGCGCCGCGCGACTGGAGCAAGGTCGACCTGCGGATCATGGCGGACTGCCAGTCCGGCGCGTTCTTCCACTATAGCCGGCACCAGGCGGTGACCGATTTCGACAACAACCCGCGGCTGTTCAGCCTGCCCCAGATGAAGACCGGCGCGTACCGCGAGCAAAGCTTCCCGCGCTACCTGGTCTACACCGCGGCGACCGACTTCATCGACTGGCGCTGGGAGAAATTCTCGAAGGAGATCGATTACGAGATCTTCCTCGAATGCGTCGCCCTGTTCGTCGAGATGGTGGTGAAGGGCGGGCACAAGGTGCTGCTCTTCCTGCCGCCGCAGGGGCTGAGCCTGAAGATGTACGAGCTGCATGCCGGCTGCGTGCCCGAGCGCAGCCGGGTGTGGCACCCGGTGCTCAACCACCATTGGCGCAGCGTGGCGGCGAAATATCCGGGGCATTTCACGCTGGTCGAGCTCAAGGACGTGCTGGCGGCGGACGAGCTGGTCCACGCGCACCATTATGTGCCGTCGGCGCTGAGGAAGATCAGCGGGATGATCGACGACTGGTATGACGGGGAGAAGGCGGGGGAAGTGCTGGACGTCGCGGCCTAGCCAATTCCTCCCCGAGCTTGTCTCGGGGAGGGGGACCAGCCGCAGGCTGGTGGAGGGGCCGGCGACGGTAGTCGGCGGTGTTCCACCGCCGCCCCTCCACCACTCGCTTCGCGAGCGGTCCCCCTCCCCCAGCGAGCTGAGGGAGGAATTATCGGATCAGTGATTGTGCCGGGGCACCTTCTCGCTGGTCTTGCGGTATTTGAGCGCGAAGTCGAGCACCCCGCCCTCGCCGAGCTGACCGACCTTCTCGCGGTAGAGCTCTTCCCAGGGGGTATTGCTCTCCGGGATCGGCGGGGCCGGCTCGGTCTTGCGGCGGGCGATCTCGTCGGCTTCCACCAGCGCATCGCAGGTGCCCGCGTTCAAATCGATGCGGATCACGTCGCCGGTGCGCAGCCAGGCCAGGCCGCCGCCCGCCGCGCTTTCGGGCGAGGCGTTGAGGATCGAGGGGCTGTCCGACGTGCCCGACTGGCGGCCGTCGCCGAGCGTCGGGAGCGACATGATGCCCTGCTGGATCAGCGCGTCGGGCGGCTGCATGTTGACCACCTCGGCCGAGCCGGGCCAGCCGATCGGGCCCGAGCCGCGGATCACCAGGATGCAGTTGGCGTCGATCCCCAGCGCCGGATCGTTGATGTTGTGGTGATAGTCGTCCGAGCCGTCGAACACGATCGCGCGGCCCTCGAACACACCTTCGTGGCCGGGGCGCGAGAGGTAGCGGGCGCGGAAATCGTCGGAGATCACGCTGGTCTTCATGATCGCCATGTCGAAGAGATTGCCCGACAGGACGAGGAAGCCGGCCTTCTGCTTGAGCGGCTGGTCCCAGTCGAAAATCACGGCGCGGTCGGTGACCGGATGGCCGGTGATGTTCTCGGCCAGCGTCTTGCCGGTGCAGGTCATCACGCTGCCGTCGAGCGCACCGTTCGCCAGCATCTCGGTCAGCACCGCGGGGATGCCGCCGGCGCGGTGGAAGCGCTCGGAGAGATATTCGCCGGCGGGCTGCATGTTGACCACCAAGGGCAGGTCATAGCCCGAGCGCCAGTCGTCGGGGGTGATGTCGATGCCGGCGTGGCGGGCCATCGCAACGAGGTGCGGCTGGGCGTTGGTCGAGCCGCCGATCGCGGTGAGCAGGCGGATCGCGTTGAGGAAGCTTGCCTTTGTCAGGATGTTCGAGGGGCGCAGGTCTTCGTACGCCATCTCGACGATGCGCTTGCCGGTCTCGTACGCCATCTGGCCGCGCTCGCGGTAGGGCGCGGGAATCATCGCGCAGCCGGGGAGCGACATGCCGAGGCCCTCGGCGATGCTGTTCATCGTCGAGGCGGTGCCCATCGTATTGCAATGTCCCGACGAGGGGGCGCTCTCCATCGCGCGCTTGAGGAATTCGGCCTCGTCGATCTCGCCGGCGGCCATTTTCCGCCGCGACCGCCAGATGACGGTTCCGGAACCCACCAGCTCGCCTTCGTGCCAGCCGTCGAGCATCGGGCCGCCCGAGAGGACGATCGCCGGGATGTCGACAGTGGAGGCGGCCATCAGCGAGCTCGGCGTGGTCTTGTCGCAGCCGGTGGTGAGGATCACCGCGTCGATCGGATAGCCGTTGAGGATCTCGACCAGCCCGAGATAGGCGAGGTTGCGGTCGAGCGCCGCGGTGGGACGCCGGCAATTCTCGAAGATCGGGTGGAGCGGGAACTCCATCGGGATGCCGCCCGCCGCGAGGATACCGGCGCGGGCGCGCTTGACGGTTTCGAGATGGATGCGGTTGCACGGCGCGATGTCCGAGCCCGACTGCGCGATGCCGATGATCGGCTTGCCCGACGTCAACTCCTCGGGCGTGATGCCATAGTTCATGAAGCGCTCGAGATAGAGCGCCGCCATGTCGGCACGGCCGGGCGCGGCGAACCATTCGCGCGAGCGGAAGGGGCGGACGGGGGTGCGGGTCGTCATCTGGTCAAGCCTCTAGTCATCAAATCTCCTCTCCCGCTTGCGGGAGAGGGTTGGGGTGAGGGTGAAAGCTGGCCGCGAGCGACGTGCCCGCGGCCAGCTTTCACCCTCACCCTTCCCATCGCTGCGCGACGGGCCCCTTCCCTCTCCCGCAGGCGGGAGAGGGAAAGAACTCAGCCCTCCATCGCCTCCAGTTCCTTGCCCTTGGTCTCGTGGATAAACTTCTGGACCAGGAAGAAGCTGATCACCGCGCAGACGCCGTAGAAGGTGTAGGCGCCGGTGAGGCTCCACTTCGCCATGCTCGGGAAGGTCTGGGCGATGATGTAGTTGGCGGTCCACTGCGCGAAGCCGCAGACGGCCAGCGCCGAGCCGCGGATCTGGTTCGGGAACATCTCGCCGAGCATCACCCACATCACCGGGCCCCAGCTGACGTTGAAGAAGATCACGTAGAGGTTGGCGGCGATAACCGCGACCATGCCCATCTGCGGCGTGAGGACCAGCTTGCCGGCGGTGTCGAGCGTGCCCTGGCTGAACGCGTAGACCATCACGAACAGCGTGATCGCCATGCCGGCCGAGCCGATCAGCAGCAGCGGCTTGCGGCCGATGCGGTCGATCACCGCGATCGTGACGAAGCAGGCGGCGATCGACACCGCGCCCGAGACGATGTTGATCAGCAGCGCGTCATTCTCGGTGAAGCCGGCGAGCTGCCACAAAGTCGCGCCGTAATAGAAGATCACGTTGATGCCGACGAGCTGCTGGAACACTGCGAGCAGCAGGCCCGCCCAGACGATCGCGCGCACGCCGAGGAAACCGTTCGGCGAGAGGACGTCGGCCAGGCGCGGACGGTGATCGACGCTGAAGCTTGCCTGGATCTCGGCGAGCTTGAGCGCGCCGTCGGTGGCGCCGAACAGGTTGGTGAGGACCTTGAGCGCCTCGGGATTGCGCTTCTTGGCAACCAGGTAGCGCGGGCTCTCCGGGATGAAGAACAAGGCGACGAGGAAGACGGCGGCCGGGATCGCCTGCATCAGGTACATCCAGCGCCACGCCTCGATCCCGCCGAGATGGTTGAGCGAGCTGCCCGCCGCCTTGGCGACATAGTAATTGACCACGAAGGCAGCGGTGAGGCCCGAGATGATCATGATCTGCTGCACCGTCGTCATCCGGCCGCGAATGTTCGCGGGGGCGACTTCGGAGATATAGGCAGGCGACAGCACCGAGGCGGCGCCGACGGCCATGCCGCCGATGATGCGGGCGACGACGAAGATGGTGTGGTCGTGCGCCATGCCCTGGACGAGCGCGCCGCCGAGGAAGAGCAAGGCGGCGAGGCGCATCACGTTGCGGCGGCCCATCGAATCGGCGAGCGTGCCCGCGAAGAAGGCGCCGAACACGCAGCCGATCAGCAACGAGCCGACGGTGAAGCCGAGCCCGGCCTCGTCGAGGCTGAAGGCGGCCTTGAGCCCCTCCTGCGTGCCGTTCACTGCGCCACTGTCATAGCCGAAGAGCAGGCCGCCGATCGTCGCCACCGCGACGATGGCGCCGATCAGGCCGAAATTGGCCCTTTGCGCCGTATCATTCATCTGCTTCGTTCCCCTCCATCGCGCCCCGACCGGGCGACATTGTTAGCGGTAACGGTGGCTCGAACCGACGGGAAAAGCAAGTGGGGTTGCTTCGATCGAGCGAGTCTGTCCCGCGTTGTCATGCTGGACCTGTTTGCGCGGGAGACCAAGCCCTCTCCGTCATCCCCGCGAAGGCGAGGATCCAGAGTGGCAGGGCGAAACAGCAGAGAAACCCTGGATCCCCGCCTTCGCGGGGACGACGGCAAAGCGACGAGGCTAGCGGAACCCCTTCTTCGCCGGTGCGGGCCTGGCCCCTGCCCCCGGCGGCGGGCCGGAGGATTCGCGCAGGATCAGCTCGTGGTCGAGCACCTGCTCCTCGAGCTTGTCGGTGGTGCCGGCGCGGTGCGCGCGGAGGCGGGCGAGGAGCAGCGTCAGCGCGCTCTCGGCCATCGCGGCGATCGGCTGGCGGACGGTGGTCAGCTCGGGCCACATCGTCGTGGCGAGCGAGGTGTCGTCGAAGCCGACGATGCTGATGTCCTGCGGCACGTGCAGCCCGCGGCGATGCGCCACGCCGACGGCCGCTGCGGCCATGTCGTCGTTCGAGGCGAAGATCGCCGTCGGCGGATCCTTGCGGTCGAGCAGCCGCTCGGCGGCGACGATTCCCGAGCGGAAGGTGAAATAGCCCTGCTCGACCGGCATCGCGTTGATGTCGAGCCCGGCGGCCTCGATCGCCTCGACGAAGCCGCGATGGCGCTCGGCGGAGCTGGTCTGGTTGGGGTTGCCGCGGATGAAGCCGATCCGGCGATGGCCCTGGTCGATCAGGTGCCGGGTCATTGCGGAGGCTGCTGCGGCGTCGTCGATGCGGACGTTGAGGCTGCGCTCGGGCGGCAGGCCCATCGCGACCGAGACCCAGGGGATGCCCGCGGTCTCGAGCTCGGCGCGGACCGGCGCGGCCTCGGAGAGCGGCGGCGGCAGGATCACGCCCTCGACGCTGGTCGAGGCGAACTGGCGCGTCGCCTCGGCCTGCTCGTCGGCGCGCTCGCCTTCGCACGCCTCGAGCACCAGGTGGCAGCCCGCGCGCCGGGCCGCGGCCAGCGCACCGATCAGGAATTGCGAGAGATAGGCCGCCGACGGGTTCGAATAGAGCAAGCCGATCTGCGTCGCCTCGCCCGCGGCGAGGCTGCGCGCCGCGCTGTTGGGCGAATAGTTCAGCTTCGAGATCGCCTCGAGAACCGCCTGGCGGGTTGTTTCCCTAACATTGGATCCGCCGTTGACCACGCGAGACACCGTCATGGCCGACACGCCGGCAGCGCGTGCGACATCCTGTACGGTGACCGTGCCTCGGCTTCTGCGGCTGGGTCTGCTCATCGTTTCGGGGATATGCTGCGGTTACGGTAAATGCAATCGGCATGGGGTATCGTTTACGCCGGTTGACCGTTACGGCCTCGCGTTGATAGTGATAGCGCTAACAGAAGACGGCGCGTGCTGCGCCGCGAATCCGAGGAGAGACACGTGCGCCACTTCCGCCGCATCGCCGCGCTTGCCATCGCCGCCACGGCGCTGACCCCGATCCTTGCCGTCCCGGCCCAGGCGCAAAAGGCGCAGGCGGACAAGCCGCTCTACAAGGATGCGAGCCAGAGCGTCGATGCGCGCGTCGAGGACCTGCTCGGGCGGATGACGCTGGAGGAAAAGGTTTCGCAGCTGGTGGCGCTGTGGCTCAACAAGGGCCAGGTGCAGACGCCGACCGGCGATTTCGATGCGGCGAAGGCGAGCCAGAGCTTCCCCAATGGCCTGGGCATGATCTCGCGCCCGTCGGACCGCAAGGGCATCACCGCGGGCACCGCCAATGCCGGCGCCGACCTGACCGCGAACCGCAACGCCGTGGAGACCGCGACCTATATCAACGCCGCGCAGAAATGGGCGGTGGAGAAGACGCGGCTCGGCATCCCGATGATCATGCACGAGGAGGCCCTGCACGGGTTGGTCGCGCCGGGGGCGACGAGCTTCCCGCAGTCGATCGCCCTCGCCTCTTCCTGGGATCCCGGCCTGCTCGAGAAGATCTTCTCGGTGGCCGCTTCGGAAGCCCGTGCGCGCGGCGCGAACCTCGTCCTCGCCCCGGTGGTCGACGTCGCCCGCGATCCGCGCTGGGGCCGCATCGAGGAGACCTATGGCGAGGACCCGTATCTCGTCTCCGAGATGGGCCTCGCGGCGATCCGCGGCTTCCAGGGCACGACGCTGCCGCTCGCCAAGGACAAGGTGTTCGTCACGCTCAAGCACATGACCGGGCACGGCCAGCCGGAGAACGGCACCAATGTCGGCCCCGCTTCGCTCGGCGAGCGGACGCTGCGCGAGGACTTCTTCCCGCCGTTCCAGAAGGCAGTGACCCAGCTGCCGGTGCGCGCGGTGATGGCAAGCTACAACGAGATCGACGGCATCCCCAGCCACGCCAACAAATGGCTGCTGCATGACGTGCTGCGCGGCGAATGGGGCTTCAAGGGCGCGGTGGTCAGCGACTATTTCGCGATCCGCGAGCTCGTCACCCGCCACAAGATGTTCAAGGACGTCAAGGACGCCGGCGCCCGCGCACTCGATGCCGGGGTCGATGTCGAGACCCCCGATGGCGAGGGCTACAACTTCCTCATCCAGCTGGTGAAGGAAGGCAAGGTCAGCCAGGGCCAGATCGACAATGCGGTGCGCCGCGTGCTCGAGATGAAGTTCGAGGGCGGCCTGTTCGAGAACCCCTATGCCGATGTGAAGACCGCAGCGGCGAAGACCAACACGCCCGAGGCGATCGCGCTGGCCCGCCAGGCGGCGCGCGAGAGCGTGGTGCTGCTCAAGAATTCGAACGGCCTGCTGCCGCTCGACGCCAGCGGCATCAAGCGGATGGCGGTGATCGGCACCCACGCCAAGGACACCCCGATCGGCGGCTATTCGGACGTGCCGAACCATGTCGTCTCGGTGCTCGAGGCGATGCAGGCCGAGGGCAAGGGCAAGTTCCAGGTCGATTATTCGGAGGGCATCCGCCTCACCGAAGGCCATGTCTGGGCGCAGGACGACGTCAAGCTCACCGATGCCGCGACCAACGACAGGCTGCGCGCCGATGCGGTGGCGGCGGCGAAGGACGCCGACGTGATCGTGATGGTGCTCGGCGGCAACGAGGCGCTGAGCCGCGAGGCCTGGGCCGACAACCATCTGGGCGACAGCGAGACGCTCGACCTGCCCGGGCCGCAGGACCAGCTCGCCAAGGAGATCTTCGCGCTCGGCAAGCCGGTGGTGGTGATCCTGCTCAACGGCCGACCCTATGCGGTCAACTATCTCGCCGAGAAGGCGCCGGCGCTGATCGAGGGCTGGTATCTCGGCGAGCAGACCGGCAACGCGCTGGGCGACGTGCTCTTCGGGCGCTACAATCCGGGCGGCAAGCTGCCGGTCTCGGTGGCGCGCAATGTCGGCCAGCTGCCGATCTACTACAACAAGAAGCCGAGCGCGCGGCGCGGCTATCTGTTCGGCGACACCACCCCGCTCTACCCGTTCGGCTACGGGCTCAGCTACACCTCGTTCGAGGTGGGCGCACCGGTGCTCGGCGCCGGCACGATCGGGATCGCCGACAAGGTGGCGGTGAACGTCGACGTGACCAACACCGGCAAGCGCGCCGGCGACGAGGTGGTCCAGCTCTACGTCCATGACGACGAAGCGAGCGTGACGCGCCCGCTGATCGAGCTCAAGCGCTTCCAGCGGGTGACGCTGAAGCCGGGCGAGAAGAAGACGGTGCGCTTCGAGCTGACCCCGGACGACCTGGCGCTGTGGAACGTGCAGATGAAGCATGTCGTCGAGCCGGGCACCTTCACCATCTCGGCGGGGCCGAACTCGGTGGACCTGAAGAGCGCCGTGCTGACGGTGAAGTGATTTCCCAATTCCTCCCCGAGTTCCGCTCGGGGAGGGGGACCATGCGCAGCATGGTAGAGGGGCCGCCGACGCAGTCGGCGGTGTTCCACCGCCGCCCCTCCACCCCTCGCTTCGCGAGCGGTCCCCCTCCCCCAGACAAGCTGGGGGAGGATTTTCTACTCAGCCAGCCACGCCGCCACCCAGACCAGCGGCGCGTTCCAGTTGATCGCGACTTCGTTGAGCGCGTAAGCGTGGACGTCGTCCGCCCAGCAGCGCTGCGGCGCGCACTTGCCCTGCAGCTTCATCGCGACCGGATCGGCCATCGCGGTGGAATTGGCGCCGCCCGAGAGCACGCCCGGCGGCGGGCCGGGCAGCGCCGGATCGAGCGAATGCGCCCAGAAGCGGTGATGCGGGTTCTGCATCGAGTCCGCGCCATAGCCGCTGACATAGGATATGCGATTGGGATTGCGGCCGAGGACATAGTCGACCGCGTCGATCACCCCGGCCCGGTATTTCGGATCGCGGGTGAGATCGCCCGCCACCCCCAGCACCATCGCGCGGTTGAGCAGCGCGCCGTTCGAGCCCCAAGAATAGTGGGCGAGCGGGATGCGGTAGCCGTTCCCGGCCTCGTCCGCGAGGAAGCGATCGGCGGCGGCAACCAGCATGGCGCGCAGGCGCTGCACCTCGACCGCGGGCAGCGCCGACGGCCGCGTCGTCAGGGTGATCGTGCCGAGCGTCGCGGTCTGCGGCCAGCCGGGCTCGCCGGCGGGCACGCGGAAATGCGGCGAGGCCTCGAGCGCCTGGCGATATTCCGCCTTGCCGGTGGTGACGAACAGCTCGGCCGCGGCCCAGTAGAATTCGTCCGAGACGTCTCCGTCGCCATAGCCGCCCGAGCCGGTGAAGCTGTTGGTAGCGTATATCTGCGGGTTGCGGCGCGCGGCGGCATAGGCGCGCGCGGCGGCGGCGAGGCAGCGCGCGGCGAACGCGTCGTCCACGCCCTTCCAGACGCGCGCGCACTGGGCGGCGGTGGCGGCGAGGTTGAGCGTCGCCGCGGTGGTCGGCGGATAGAGCAGCCGCTCCTGCGTGTCGGCCGAAGGCGGCGTGGGCAGCGCGGTCCACCGGGCGTCCGCAACCTTCTGGTGGGCCATGCCCGAGGCATCGAGCGTGGCGAAGTCCGGCGGATCGGAGCGCCAGCCCGCGCTCGCGGCAAGCGACTTGGGCGGACCCGCGGGAAGCGAGAGCCGGGTGCCGTCGGGCACCTGCATCTTCAGCAGGAATTCCATCTCGACGCGCGCTTCGTCGAGCAGGCGCGGGGCGCCGTTCGTCGTCGGGATGGCCCCGGGATTGCGCTCATAGGCGCCCAGCAGCGTCCACAGCGCAATGCCGCCATTGACGACATATTTGCCGTGGTCGCCGGCATCGTACCAGCCGCCGGTGACGTCGAGGCTGTAGGGACAGCCGCTCCACAGGATGTCGCGCTCGTCCTTGCCGGCGAAGCACTTCGCGACTTCATGCGCGTGACCCGCTGGGCGCGCCCATCTGGCGCCGACAATGCGCGCCTCGATCGGCACGCCGGCACGCTGGTGGTAGAAGAAGGCGAGCGCGTCGCGGGCGAGCGGGGCGTAGAGGTTCGGGCGGATCTCGAAAAGCGTGCTCGCCGAACTGCCCGAGGCGAGGTGATAGCTGCCCGGCGTGCGGAAGCCGCTGAAGTCGATGCGCTCGACATAGCCGCCCGAGGCCGCGTCCTTGCCGAACACTTCGGTCATCCCTCGCGCGACGGTCTTGCCCGTCTCGTCGACCAGCAGCCATTCGCGCGGCTGGCCGGTGCCGATGGTGACGATCGCGATCTTGGGGTCGTCGGGCTGGAAGCCGAGCTGGCTGAGGTCGATCGGGATTGCGGGCGAGGTGGCGCCGAGCAGCAGTGGGGCGAGGAGGGCCAATAGCCTTCCCCTCCCTTTCAGGGAGGAGAGCTTCACCCCGATCACTCGCCCCTTCCCGCGAACACGCCGAACACCGAGCCGACGAAGCCGCCCGCGACCTTGGTGGTCAGGCTGTCGGTGTCGACGGTGACGAGTTGGTGCCAGGCCAGGTGCCGCCCGCCCGGCACGGCATAGCTGAAGACATAGTGCCGGCCCTGCGTCTCGACCCGCAGATGCAGCGCCGTGGCGGCGGGCCGCGCGATCAATGACAGCGTCTTGCCGAGCCTGGGGCTGCTCGGCCCGTCGCGCTGGTCGAGGACCAGCATGTCGCGCCCGCCGACGCGCTTCACACCGAGGAAGAACCAGTAATCGTCGTTCTGCAGCGCGACCAGGCCGGCGCGGTCGCCGTCCTTCTCCGGCGCGAACTGCAGCACCGTCTCGGCCACGGCGTTCATGTGCTGCTGGCGGCGGGCGAGGAAGCTAGGATTGCCATTGTCGCCCAGGCCGACGGCGCGCGCGGTGAGCGCGAGGCCGGTGGCGCCGGTCCTGTACCAGGCGCTTCGCGGGTTGCGCAGCATCATCCAATAGGGCGGCAGCTTGGCCCGGCCGAAATCGTCGTGCACCGAGAAGCCGCCGGCGGTCGGGACCGGCGCGGTGCCCTGCGGCAGCGCCGGACGGGCATGCGTCCAGGGGATCGGCGTGGCAGGGGGCAGGATGCGCGGCCAGCCCTCCCGCCAGCTCACCGGCAGCAGGAAGGTCTCGCGGCCGGTGGTGTAGAAATCACCGGCATAGGGCCGCACGGCGAGGAAGGTCGCCCACCATTTGCCGTCGGGCGTGGTGACGAGCTGGGCGTGGCCGGCGGAGGTGATCGGGTTCGCTCGGTCGCGCGGCAGATCGCGCTGGGTAAGGATCGGGTTGCCTTCCCAGGCGACATAGGGGCCGGTGACGCTCTTGGACCGCAGGATAACCTGGCTGTGCCCCTCGGCGGTGCCGCCCTCGGCACAGCTCAGATAATACCAGCCGTCCTTCCTGAAGATGTGCGGCCCCTCGATCCAGATCGGCTTCTTCGACAGGTCGATGCCGCCGTTGACCAGCACCGTGCGCGGGCCGAAGGTCTTCAGCGTTTTGCGGTCGAACTCCTGCACCCAGATCGCGCGGTGGCCTTCGTACAGCGGCTTGCCCTCGGGCGCGCCGTTGTTGACCATCCAGCTGCGGCCGTCGTCGTCGAAGAACAGCGAGGGATCGATGCCGCCCTCGAGATCGGGCAGCCAGACGGGGTCGCTCCACGGGCCGGCGGGGTTCCTGGCGGTGATCAGGAAATTGCCGCCGCAATCGACGCAGGTGTTGAGGATGTAGAACAGCCCGTCCTTCGCCTGGATCGACGGCGCGAACACGCCGCGCGACAGGCCGAGCTGCTTGAAGTCGAGTTGGTTCGGGCGGTCGATCGCGTTGCCGATCTGGGTCCAGTGGACGAGATCGCGGCTGTGGAAGACAGGGATGCCGGGAAACCAGCTGAAGGTCGAATGGACCAGGTAGAAATCGTCGCCGACCCGGGTGACGCTGGGATCCGGGTAGAAGCCCTTGAGGATCGGGTTGCGATAGTCGCCGGGCTTGGCCGGCACGTCGTCCGAGGCGTCCCTGCCGCTATAGCTGAACCAGGGGAAGGTCGCGACCGGCTGGGCGGCGGCGGGCGCGGCGAGGAGCAGTGCGGCGATGGCGGCGAAGAGGTTTCTCATGCTGCGCAATGGTCCCGGATGAAGTCGCGGTGGCGGGGCATGTAGGCGGCGCTGTTGGCGATGGCCTCGCGGATATGGGCGAGCCGCTCACGCGTCTCGGCGAGCGGCATCACGTCCGCCACCGGATCGTGCGACGCCGGCTCCATCAGCTGGCCGAGCATCACCGCGAACCAGCTGGTGTCGTTGAACAGCTCCTCATTCTCGCGGAAGGCGCGGCCGTGGCTGCGGAACACCGCCATCTTCTCGGCGAGGCGATCGGGGATAGGCATCGTCCGGCAGTAGTTCCAGAACGGCGAATCGTCGCGCTGGGTGGCGTGATAATGGAGGACGAGGAAGTCGCGGATGTCCTCGTAGTCGGTCAGCATCGTGCGGTTGTAGCGATCGATATCGGCCTGGTTGAAATCGCGGTCCGGGAACATCGTCAGCAGCCGCGCCACGCCCGACTGGATCAGCCAAATCGAGGTCGATTCGAGCGGCTCGAGGAAGCCGCCCGACAGGCCCAGCGCGACGCAGTTCTTAACCCACATCCGGTCGCGGTGGCCGGTCTTGAACGGAACCGTGCGCGGATCGGCCAGCGGCTCGCCGTCGAGATTGGCCATCAGGATCGCCGTCGCCTCGTCGTCGGACATGTAATCCGATGAAAAGACATGACCATTTCCGATGCGGTGCTGGAGCGGGATGCGCCATTGCCAGCCGGCCGAATGCGCCGTCGAGCGCGTATAGGGCGTCCATGCGTCCACGCTGGCGCAGGGCACCGCGATCGCGCGATTGCAGGGCAAGTATTCGGACCAGTCCGTATAGCCCGCCTTCAGCGCCTGCTCGATGATCAGCCCCCTGAAGCCCGAACAGTCGATGAACAGGTCCGCCTCGATCTCGGACCCGTCCTGCATGGTGACGGACTCGACGAACCCGTCCGCCCCGCGCAGCTTCACATCGACGATCTTGCCCTCGCGCCGGGTGACGCCCCGCTCCTCGGCATAGCCGCGCAGGAACCTGGCATAGAGCCCGGCATCGAAGTGATAGGCATAGGCGATGTCACTGAGCGGCGAGTTGCCCGCATCGATCGAGCGCATGAACTTGTTGTCGCGCGCCGCCATCGCCTGGAGCGACCATTGGTCGATGTCGGGCGCCTCGCCCAGCTGGCGCAGGCGAAGGTAATAAGCGTGGAAAGACAAGCCCTTCATGTCGAGCCCATAGCGGCCGAAGGGGTGGAAATAGCGGTGGCCGATCCGGCCCCAGTTGACGAACTGGATGCCCAGCTTGAAGCTGCCCTTGGTCTCGCGGATGAACTCATCCTCGTCGAGCCCGAGCATGCGGTTGAAGGTCGCCATCTGCGGGATGGTCGCCTCGCCGACGCCGATGATCCCGATCTCGTCGGACTCGACCAAAGTGATGTTGGTATATTCGCGCCCGAGGATGCGCGAGAGCGTGGCGGCTGTCATCCAGCCGGCGGTGCCGCCGCCGACGATGAGGATGTTGCGGATACGTCTGTCGGTCATGCGAGGTTCCTTGCAGGCGCGTGCTGGGCGAGCCAGGCGCCGTGATCGGGCATTGCTTCCGCCGCACGGCGGAACGTGGCGCCAATGCGCTCGACCATCTGGCCGACGCGCGGCAGGTCGAGCGCCTCGACGAGCGGGTCCCAGCCGGCGGGTTCGATCCCCTGCCCGCGCAGCACCGCGATCCAGCTCGCCTCGGCGAACAGCTCGTCCTCGTGGCGGAAGACGCGTCCCCGGTTGCGGAACAGCGCGATGCGCTCGGCGAGGCCATCGGGCAGCGCCATCGCGCGCAGGTCGCGCCAGAAGGGCTCGGGCCGGGCATTGGCGTGGTAATGGACGATGACGAAGTCGCGCACCCGCTCGAACTGGCTGCGGCTAAGCGCATTGTACGCGTCGCGCTCGACATCGCCGAAGCCGCTGTCGGGGAACAGTGCGAGCAGCCGGGTGATGCCAGACTGGATCAGGTGGATGCTGGTCGATTCCAGCGGCTCGATGAAGCCCGAGGACAGCCCGATCGCGACGACGTTGCGCACCCAGGCCTGCTTGCGCCGGCCGGTGACGAAGCGCAGCGGACGCGGATCGGCGAGCGCCTCGCCGTCGAGATTGGCGAGCAGCGTCGCGGCGGCCTCGTCGTCCGAGAGATGCGCGCTCGAATAGACATAGCCATTGCCGGTGCGGTGCTGGAGCGGGATGCGCCATTGCCAGCCGGCCGGACGCGCGGTGGCGCGGGTATAGGGGTTGAGCGGCCCGGCATTGGCCGAGGGCACGGCGACGGCGCGGTCGCAGGGCAGCCAGTGCGTCCAGTCCTCATAGCCGGCGTGGAGCGCGCCCTCGATCAGCAGGCCGCCGAACCCCGAGCAGTCGAGGAACAGCTCGCCCTCGACCCGGGCACCGCCCTCCAGCACCACCGCCTCGACATGCCCGTCGGTGCCGCGCAGCGCCGTATCGACGATGCGCCCCTCGACCCGGCGCACGCCGCGCGCCTCGGCGTAGCTGCGCAGGAAGCGGGCATAGAGGCCGGCATCGAAATGATAGGCATAGACCAGCCGCGACAGCGCCGAATTCGGGTCGTTGTTCGAAGGCAGGAAGCGGTTCAGCCGCGCGGCGACGGCGGACATGCAATAGGCGTCGAGCGGCCCGGCCTGGCCAGCGGCATGGAGCCGGTGCCAGATCTGGTGGAAGCGCACCCCCTCGATATCGAAGCCGAGCTCGCCGAACGGGTGGAGATAGGCGTGGCCGGGCGCATTCCAGTCGACGAACTCGATGCCGAGCTTGATCGTCCCTTGCGTGGCGGCGAGGAAGTCGCGCTCGTCGATGCCGAGCATCGCGTTGAAGGTGCGGATCGGCGGGATCGTCGCCTCGCCGACGCCGACCGTGCCGATCGCATCGGACTCGACCAGAGTGACGCCGACGTCGGCGGCGACCAGCCGCGCAAGCGCCGCGGCGGCCATCCAGCCGGCAGTGCCGCCGCCGACAATGACGACGCTGCGGATCGGTGGGGCGGCATTCATGGCATCAGTCCTTCGGCGCGGAGCGTGGCGCCGTGATGGGGCATCGCGCGGACCGCGTCGAGGATGACCGCGCGGATGCGGCTGAAGTGCTGGGTGAGCGCCTCTTCCGGGATCGCATCGGCGAGCGCATCGTGGCGGCGCGGGCGGATGCCCTGGCCGTCGAGCACCGCGATCCAGTCCGCGGCCCCGAACAATTCCTCGTCGAGGAGCGGCACGCGGCCACGGCTCGCGAACAGGTCGAGCTTGTGCTGGAGCGGCTCGGGGACGGGCGCGGCGCGGGCCTGGTCCCATAGCGCCTCGCCGGTGCGGCCGTTGGCCTTGTAGTGGAGGATGGCGAAGTCGCGGACGCGGTCGGCCGCCTCGGCGGCCAGGCGGTTATATTCGGCGGGCTCGCGGCCGTGGGGCGCGGCGGGGAGCAGGCCGACCAGCCGGCTGAGCGCATCCTGGAGCAGCGCCAAATTCCAGCCATGGATCGGCTCGACCAGCGCCGCGGCGGCGCCGAGCGCGACGACGTTGCCGACCCAGGCCCGGGCACGCCGGCCCTGTGCGATCGGGACTGCGCCGGGCTGCTCGGGGAGGTGCGCGGCGGCATAGAGCAATGCCCCGCCCTGCCCGCCGACCAGCGGCACGGTGCGCTGCCAGCCGCCCTCGAACGCGCCGGCATGCGCATAGGGCGGCGGAATGCCCCCGGCCGGGGCGAAGCTCTCGAGCGCGCGGTCGCAGGGGAGCCAGGCGGACCAGTCGTCCCACCCGCCATCGAACTGGCCGGCGAGCAGTGCGGCGGGGCCGGAGCAATCGAGCCAGAGATCGGCGGTGACGCGGCTGCCGTCGTGCAGCTCTACCGCGGTGATCTCGCCGTTCGCCTCGGCGCGGCGGAAGATACCGGCGGGGGCGAGCCCGGTGGCGGCGCGCAGCACCTGGGGGAGACCGGCGCGGTCGAGGTGGAGGCCATAGCCGAAGCTCGACAGGACCGAGCGCGGATCCGGGCTCGGTCGCTCGAACCGGCCCGCGGCGGCGGCGACCGCGGCGAGCGAGAAATCGGCGAGGCGCAGCGGATGGTCGGCCTGGCGCAGGCGCGCGGCGAGCTGGTGGAAAGGCGTGGAGCCGAGCGGCGCGCCGATCGTGCCGAAGGGCAGGAACCAGTCCGCCTCGGGGCCTGCCCAACCCGAGCAGACGGTGCCGAGCGAGAAGCTGCCGCGTGCCGCGCGGAGCAGCGCAGCCTCGTCCACGTCGTGATCGGCGAGCCAGGCGGCGAAATCGGGCAGGCTGGCTTCGGCAGGGCCGAACGGGCCGAGGCTCCAATCGGGGCCCTCGGTCTCGATCACTGTGACATCGGCCTGGGGCAGCGCGCGGCCGAGCGCCAGCGCCGCCATCCAGCCGGCGACTCCTGCACCGACGATGCCGATGCTGCGGATCATGCCGGCATCCCCAGCGCCGCTTCGTGCATCGGCATTGCGTCAGCCGCAGCGGCGATCCCGGCGCGCATCGCGGCCATCGCGGCGGCGACGCCCTCCCCGCCCGCGCGCGGATCGACGTGGCGGGGGATGACGTGCTGGCCGAGATAGACGGCGAGCCAGCTCGGCTCCTGGAACGTGCCCTCGCGATACTGGACGACGACGCCGCGCTCGCGGAACAGCTCCAGCTTGTAGGCGAGCGAGTCCGGCAGCGTCATCGCGCGGCAGTGGCGCCAGAATTCGGAATCGTCGCGCTGCTGGCAGTGATAATGGAGGATCAGGAAATCGCGGACGCGCGTATATTCGAGCGCCATCGACCGGTTGAACTCCTCGGCGTCGAGCGGGTCCCAGGCGCCGGTGGGGAAGAGATCGAGCAGCCGCCCGATCGCGACCTGGATCAGGTGGATCGAGGTGGATTCGAGCGGCTCGAGAAAGCCCGACGACAGCCCGATCGCGACCGTGTTGCCCACCCATTGCCGCTTGCGCTTGCCGGTGACGAAGCGGAGCCGGTTGGGGGCGGCGATCGGCGCGGCCGGGAGTTCGGCGAGCAATATCTCCAGCGCCTCGTCGTCGCCGAGGCAGCCGCTGGCATAGACATGGCCGTTGCCGGTGCGGTGCTGCAGCGGGATGCGCCAGCACCAGCCCGCTTGCTTTGCCGTAGCGCGGGTGAGCGGCGCGATCGGGCCGCTATTGGTGCAGGGAATGGCGATGGCGCGGTCGCACGGCAGCCAGTGGCTCCATTCCTCATAGCCGGTGCCCAGCGCCTGCTCGATGATCAGCCCGCGAAAACCCGAGCAGTCGACGAACAGGTCGGCCTCGATCGTCTCGCCGCTTTCCAGCGTGACCGCGCGGAGGAAGCCACTCTCGCCGTCGAGCGCGACGTCGACGACCTTGCCCTCGCGGCGCGTGACTCCGCGCGTTTCGGCATAGCTGCGGAGATATTTCGCGTAGAGGCCGGCATCGAATTGATAGGCATAATTGTACGGCCCGCCCTCGGGGTGGCGGAAGCGGCCCTGGCGCGCGGCCTGGATCGGCAGCGAATAGTCCTCGAATGCCCCAGCTGTGCCCATCTGCGCCAGCCATTGCTGATGGAAGGGCACGCCGTCGATCGCGTCGCCGAACTCGGCGAAGGGATGGATATAGGAATCGCCGATCCGGCCCCAGTCGACGAATTCGATGCCGAGCTTGTAGGTGCCCATGGTCGCGGCGAGGAACTCCGCCTCGTCGATGCCGAGCGTCGCGTTGAAATGGCGGATGTGCGGAATCGTCGCCTCGCCGACGCCGACCGTGCCGATCTCGGCCGATTCGACCAAGGTGATCGCCAGCGCCGTGCCGGCGAACTTATGCGCGAGCGCGGCGGCGGCCATCCACCCGGCAGTGCCCCCGCCGACCACGAGTATGCGCCCAATCAGCATTCTTGCGATGCCCCTCTCCGGCACGAATGTTAGCGCTCCCGTCGCGAAACCGTCAATCGCGGCGCAAGGCGATTCGAGGGCGAAATGCCCCCTTCGCAGCTGCGAGAAACGTGCCGCAATGCAGCGAAATAGTTGCAAAACCGCCACAAATCCGGGGGTTTGCCGCGAGCCGAACAAGATGGCTTGATCTTTTGACAACTCCTACTTTAGGTATGACACAAATAAGAAACGCGCCGTCATATGGTAGCGCTAACACGGGAGGGGACAGCTCGATGCGAAAGCTCGATTCGATTCATCACATCGGTATTCGGGAAGCCGGCGGGACCAGCAGGTTCCGCACCGGAGCCCTGCGCGCAGGCGTTTCGGCGGCGGCGCTCGCCTGCCTTTCCATCGCAGCGCCGGCCTGGGCCCAGGACACGCAGTCCGGCAACACCACGGCCAGCGATCCCGCGCAGTCCACCCCCGAGGACACGATCGTCGTCCAGGGCTATCGCCAGTCGCTGCAGAGCGCCCAGTCGCTCAAGAAGAATGCCGACGTGATCGTCGACTCGGTCACCGCCGAGGACATCGGCGCCCTGCCCGACCGCTCGGTCACCGAGACGCTGCAGCGCATCCCGGGCGTGTCGATCAACCGCTTCGCCGCCGGCGTCGACCCCGACCACTTCTCGGTCGAGGGTTCGGGCGTCGTGATCCGCGGCCTCAGCTATGTCCGCTCGGAATTCAACGGCCGCGAGGCCTTCACCGCCAATAACGGCCGCTCGCTGAGCTTCGCCGACGTGCCTTCGGAAATGATGGGCGGCGTCGACGTGTTCAAGTCGCCCTCGGCCGACCGCATCGAAGGCGGCATCGGCGGCACGGTGAACCTGCGCACCCGCAAGCCCTTCGACAACAAGAAGGGCCTGGTGGTCGCGGGCTCGCTCGAGGCGAATTACGGCGACTTCGAGAAGAAGTGGACGCCGACCGGATCGATCATGGTCAGCGATCGCTGGGAGACCGGCATCGGCGAATTCGGCGCGCTCGCCAACTTCTCCTATTCGCAGCTGAAGAGCCAGTCGGACCGTTTCCAGGTCTCGAGCTTCCGCATCCGCAACCTCTATTCGGACGGCGACGTCGTCGACAACGGCACCGGCGCGACGATCGCCAGGCAGGTCTATTTCCCGCGCGGCGCGGTGATGGGCCGCCAGGAATTCAACCGCGAGCGCTACGGCTATGCCGCCGCGCTCCAGTATCGCAGCAACGACGGCTCGGTCGAAGCGGTCGCCCAGTTCCTGCGCTCCGACGCGCGCCAGGCCTGGACCGAGCGCACGATCGAGATCGCGACCGACAACGTCTCGTCCAACGGTGACTCGCGCCGCGTGCCGGGCACCACGCTCGACTTCGCCAGCGACGGCATGTTCGAGGACGGCACCATCACCGGCCCGACCGGCTGGCGCGGCGACCAGAACACCGGCGCGGCACGCACGCCGATGCTCGGCCTGCAATCGAACAACATTCGCCGCGACCATGACGAAAAGCTCGTCACCGACGATTACGGCTTCAACCTGAAGTGGAACGCCAGCGAGCGGCTTGGCGTGGTGTTCGACTACCAGCATGTGAAGTCGACCACCAACGTGCTCGACAACACGATCTGGAACTCGACCTACCAGAACGCATCGATCGCGCTGCACGGATCGGACTTCCCGAGCGTGTCGTTCATCGCGCCGCAGGTCTGCAACGGCCCCGCCGCCAATTCGCAGAACCCGCCGGGCACGAGCTATGACTGCAACGCGGCGCAGGCGCCGGGCGGATCGATGAACCCGACCTATTTCGGGGCGAACCACACCAGCTTCACCGATCCGTACAACAGCTTCCCGCGCGCGGCGATGGATCACATCGAGCAGAGCGACGGCAATTCGGACGCCTTCCGCCTCGACCTCGACTACAAGCTGCCCGAGGGCAGCTTCCTGAAGTCGATCCAGGGCGGCGTGCGCTATGCCGACCGCGATCAGGTCTCGCGCTACACGCGCTACAATTGGGGCGTGCTCTCCGAGCAATGGGGCAATAACGGCCCGGTCTGGCTCGACATGCCGGTCAACGGCAACAACACGGTGCGCACCGACGGCACCGTGCCCAACGCCAACTCCGCCTATTATTTCAACGACTTCTTCCGCGGCCAGGTGAGCAATCCGCTCGGCGGCCAGGGTCGCCTCTATTATTCGGGCAACACCGCGACCGACTATGCCGGAATGATCGCCTATGCGAATTCGATCGCGCAGGAATGGCAGGGCACCAACCAGAACTGCCTCGTCAACGGCGTCAGCAACGGCAAGACCTACAACAATGGCTGGAACGCACTGGCTAATCGCTGCGGCGTGATTGCCGGCACGCCGTTCCTGCCCGACGAGATCAACCCGATCCGCGAGCGCAACTACGCCGCCTATTTGATGGCGAAGATCGACACGCATCTGGGCGGGCTGCGCCTGACCGGCAATGTCGGCGTGCGCTACACCAAGACCAAGCGCGATTCGGACGGCTATACCTCGTTCACCAACACCACGGCCTTCCCGACCGACGCGACCTGCGCCACGCCGGTGACGCCGCCCGCGACGGTGTCGCCCTTCTGCTCGTTCAGCCCGGCACAGCAGGCCGCGGCGCGCGCGTTCGTCAACGGGGCGCTGATCCCGTCGAACGTCTCGACCGACTATAGCTACTGGCTGCCGAGCGTGAATTTCAAGCTCGAGGCCGGTGGCGGGCTGCAGTTCCGCGCCGCCTATTTCAAGGGCGTCTCGCCGCCGCAGACCGGCTATATCCGCAACTACCTCCAGGCCAACCTGTCGGTGGTGCAGAATGTCGACGCGACGGGCCAGCTGATCCCGAACAGCTTCCGCTTCCAGGGCGTCACCACCGCCGGCAACCCGTATCTGCTGCCGACCAAGGCCGACAATTACGACCTGACGGCCGAGTGGTATTTCTCGCGGGTCGGCTCGCTGACCGTCTCGGCCTTCTACAAGGTGCTGACCGACGTGGTGATCAACGACACCCGTCGCATGGATCTGACCAATAACGGCCAGACCTATTCGGAAGTCATCACCACCCCGCAGAACTCGTCGGTCAAGGGCAAGATCAAAGGCGTCGAAGTCAGCTACCAGCAGACCTTCGACTTCCTGCCGGGGCCGCTCAAGGGCCTGGGCCTGCAGGCGAACTACACCTATGTCGACAGCTCGGGCGTGCCGCAGTCGACGCTTTCGCCGACCGATCCGGACGTCGCCGCGGGCAACCAGCCCCAGGTGAACACGGCGCTGCTGCCGCTGCAGGGGCTTTCGAAGCACCAGGTGAACATCACCCCGTTCTTCGACTATGGCCCGATCTCGCTGCGTGCCAGCTACTCGTGGCGCTCGGACTTCCTGCTCACCGTGCGCGACGTGATCACGCCGTACGATCCGATTATCAACAAGGCGACCGGCCAGCTCGATGCCTCGATCTTCTTTGCGGTGACGCCGCAGATCAAGATCGGCATGCAGGGCTCGAACCTGACCAACGAAGTCACCCGCACCACCGCGGTGATCTCGAAGATCGGTGGCGGCATCATCGAAGTGCCGCGCGGCTGGTACATGAACGATCGCCGCTTCGCCGCGATCGCCCGCTTCAACTTCTAATTCCCGGTTACACCCTGCCTGGCGCTGCCGACTCCCCGTCGGCGGCGCCTATTTTTTTGGCCGTCGGCGGCGCCGATTTTTTTGGCTGATAGAGTCAGGCCGGGCAGTAGCTGAGGAAGATGTTGGCGGTGAGCCGGCCGCGGCGCGGATCCGGATCGAGCGTGGCCGGCACCAGCCCGGAATGGAGCTGGCGGCTGCGATAGACCAGCAGCCGGTCGAACGCGGCGTCGGCGGCGCCGATCTGCTCGAACTCTGGCGTGTCCCCGGCGATATAGCCGGGCGCCGGCTCGGGCTCGGCAGCGCGAGCGGCATGGTAGCGCGCCTCGCGATCGGGAGTGATCGCCTCGAACCCGGTGGCGCGGTGGCGATAAAAGGCGGTGCCACCCTGCTCCGGCCCGCACAGGAAATGCAGGAAGGCGAAGTGCAGCGGATCACTGGTATCGATGTGCGGCACCCGCTGCGACGGCGCGAGGGCGTCGGCCGCGAGCGTGACCAGCGAGAGGTTGCACTCGGCCCGGCCGAGCCGCACCGCGCCAAGGCCGAAGGCGTCGCGCACGATCGGATCGAGCGCGCGGACCACCGCGCCGACGAAATCGAGCGGCGCCGGCGCGCGGATGCCGGGATAGCCACCGCCGGGGCCATGCACGGGGGCGAACTGCGTCTCGTTCGCGGCATAGTCGACCAGCGCCTGGGGATGCTGCATCAGCCCATCGAGGCAGAGCAGCGGCTCCCCCTCCCTGCCAAGGTGCGAGAGCTGCGCGACGGGGCGCGAATTGAGCGAAAAATCATGCGACAACACGGACATGCCCCGGACACCAACCAGCCGGATATCACCCTAGCATTTCCGGGATAGCGAGAAACCATGCCGCAAGCGCCGATCCGAGAAATTGAAGGCGGGATGGATGCCGCGATGCTGCGCGAGCTGGTGCGCGGCTATGCGCCGACCGTGCTGCGCGGGCTGGTGCGCGACTGGCCGCTGACCCAGGCCGCTGCGACGTCCGACGAGGCGGCATGCGACTATCTGCTCGGCTTCGACCGGGGCGCGAGCGCGGAAGCCTTTGTCGGGCCGCCCGCGATCAACGGGCGCTTCTTCTATTCGGACGACATGCGCGGCTTCAACTTCGAGCGGCGCAAGGGGCGCTTCGCCGATCTGCTGCGCTATGTGCTCGGGCTGCGCGGCAAGGACGAAGTGCCCGCGGTCTATGCCGGCGCAGTGGAGACGGCGCAGGCACTGCCGGGCTTTGCCGGCGCCAACCAGCTGCCCGCGCTGTTCGGGATGGGCGCCGAACCCAGGATCTGGGTGGGCAATGCGAGCAGCATCTCCACCCATTTCGACGCGTCGGACAATATCGCCTGCGTCGCCGCTGGGCGCCGCCGCTTCACGCTGTTCCCGCCCGCGCAGACGCCCAATCTCTATATCGGCCCGCTCGACCACACGGTAGCCGGGCAGCCGCTGAGCATGGTCGACATGGCCGCGCCCGACCCGCTCCGATTTCCCCGCTTCGCCGAAGCGCTGGACGCGTCGCTGACCGCCGAGCTCGAGCCGGGCGACGCGATCTTCATCCCGGCCTTGTGGTGGCACCAGGTAGAGGCGCTGTCGCCGTTCAACGTGCTGGTCAATTTCTGGTGGGCGGACTCGCCCGACCAGGATGCGCGCTTCGATGCGCTGGTGCACGCGGTGCTGACGATCAGCCATTTGCCGCCCGAACGGCGCGAGGCCTGGGCGGCATTCTTCGACACCTTCGTTTTCCAGCGCCACGGCGACCCCGCCGGCCACATGGCGCCCGAGCATCGCAGCGTGCTGGGCGAGCCGACGCCGCAGCTGCGGCAATATATCAAGCAGTATCTGATGCGGGGGCTGGGGCGGCCGTAACGAGCGGCCCCTTCGACTACCCAGCCTGCCCCGGCGCATAGGGCGTGGTGATCGCCTTGTAATAGTCGAGGTCATGCGCGGGCGGCTTGTGCCCGGCGGGCAGCGGGCGCTTCGCGATCGACTGGAAATAGGCGATCGAGGCGTCGCGCCACCAGATCGCCTCGTCGAGCTGGATTGCCAGGAAGTCGCGGACCTCGGCCCAGCGCTGCGCATCCACCTTGCCGCGCAGCCCCGCCCAATCCGCCTGCATCGCCCGGACGTGATCGACGCCGGTATCATAGTGGATCACCAGCGCGTCCCACAGCGTGCGCCCGGATTTCATGCGATAGTCCCATGGCACGTGGTGGAACCAGAGCAGCAAGCTGTCGGGCACCGTGTCGAGGCTGCCCCAGGCCTTCGCCACCTCGGGGGCATATTGCGACAGCGCATCGCTGCCGGTCCTGGTCCGGTCGAAGCCGATCCCGTCGGGCGCGGCCCTGGCGTAATAGACCGGGTTCCATTCGGGGCGCTTGAGGTCCGCGATCCACGGGCCGGGGCCATAATGATGCCCGGTTGCCATCTGGTGGCCGAGGCCGAGCGGAGTCATGTAATCGACCACCGCCTCGCGCGAGCCCATCATCATGCGGAGCACGGGCCCGACGACCGCGGGATCATTGCCCCAGGTCATCCGCGCCCAGTCGCGCGCGACGGCGTCGGCCTTCGCCTCGGGATCCCAGGCGAAGCGGCCGAAGGCGTACCAGTTCGCCTGGTCGAACTGCGAGCCCGACCAGTTGCGGTCGTTGCCGATATTGGCGACGCCGGCCATGCCGGTGACGGCGCCGGGCTCGACCTGCGTCTCGAGGACCTTGGCGACGCTGCCCGGGCGGTGGGTATCGGCGGACAGCGCCTCCTCCCACATCGTGCCGAGATAGGCGAGGTGCGTCGCGAAGCCGAGATATTCCTTGGTGATCTGGAATTCCATCATCAGCGGCGTATGCGGCATCGCGCCGAACAGCGGATGGAAGGGCTCGCGCGGCTGGAAGTCGATCGCGCCGTTCTTGACCTGGACGAGGACATTGTCGCGGAACTTGCCGTCGAGCGGCTGGAACTCGGTATAGGCCTGCTTGTGCCTGTCCTCGGCATTCTCCGCGGCATAGACGAAGGCGCGCCACATCACGATGCCGTGATGTGGCGCGAGCGCATCGGCCAGCATGTTGGCGCCCTCGGCATGGGTGCGGTGATAGTCGGCCGGGCCGGGCTGGCCCTCCGAGTTGGCCTTGACCAGCAGGCCGCCGAAATCGGGGATGACCGTGTAGATCTCGTCGATCTTGGACTTCCACCAGGCCCGGACCTGCGGATCGAGCGGGTCGGCGGTCTTGAGCCCGCCCAGCTCGATCGGGGCAGAGAAGCGCGCGGTGAGATAGACCCTGATGCCATAGGGCCGGAACACCGCGGCCAGCGCCTTCACCTTCTCCAAGTAATCGGGTCGCAGGATATCGGCATTGGCGTTGACATTGGTCAGCACCGTGCCGTTGATCCCGATCGCCGCGTTGGCGCGGGCATAATCGGTGTAGCGCGGATCGTTGAAGCGCGGCAGCTTCTGCCAGTCCCAGATCGACAGCCCGGCATAGCCGCGCTCGACATGGCCGTTGAGATTGTCCCAATGGTTGAGCACGCGGACCTGGAGCTTGGGCGCATCGGCGATGTCGAGCGCGTCGATCGGCTGGCCGGTCTGGATCAGCTTGAGGAAGCGGAACACGCCGTAGAGCGCGCCCTGATCGGTGTTGCCGGCAATGATCGTGACGCGCTTGCCGTGCAGCGTGGCGCTGCGGATCAGATAGCCTCCGTTGCCGAGCTTCGCGAACGGAAGCTCCAGGCCGGCGAGCAGCGGCGCGCCGGCGCGGGCGACCAGCACGGCGCCGTCCTGCACCACCTGGCGCCGCGCGAGCGGCTGGCCGAACATGCCCCGATAGCCGCGATCGAGCTCGTCGACGGCGGCCCGGATCGTCGCGCTTTCGCCGGGCGCGACGAGGGCGGCGATGCGCGGCGCATAACGCGCCCGGGCGGCAGACTCGAGCGGCTGATAGCGCAGCCACAGGTCGTAGCCGTCCTCGGCAAGCGCATGATTCGCAAGGCCGAAACACATTAACGCAGACAAAATTGCCAGCAATTTCCGCAGCATCGCTCTTCCCGTCGCCTGGCAGTCAAACGCCGCCGTTGACAAGCTTGTAGCAGCGCAACAATGGTAGCGCTACCAAGCACATAGGCGCGCGAGGACGATGCGCCGGAACGGGATGGGGAAGCACAGACGACATGGCCGAGATCGTTTCCGCGCGCGTGATCGTCACCTGCCCCGACCGCAACTTCGTCACGCTCAAGATCGAGACGTCGGACGGCGTGACCGGCATCGGCGACGCGACGCTCAACGGGCGCGAGCTGGCGGTGGCGAGCTATCTCCAGGACCACGTCATTCCCTGCCTGATCGGCCGCGACGCGCACCGGATCGAGGACATCTGGCAGTATCTCTACAAGGGCGCCTATTGGCGGCGCGGCCCGGTGACGATGTGCGCGATCGCCGCGGTCGACATGGCGCTGTGGGACATCAAGGCGAAGGTGGCGGGGCTGCCGCTCTACCAGCTGCTCGGCGGCGCGAGCCGCGACGGCTGCATGGTCTATGGCCACGCGAACGGCGCGACGATCGAGGAGACGATCGCGGAGGCCGTGCGCCATGTCGAGCAGGGCTACAAGGCGGTGCGGCTGCAGGCGGGCGTGCCGGGGCTGAAATCCACCTACGGCGTCGCCAAGCCGGGCCAGCGCTACGAGCCGGCCGACGGCAAGCTGCCGACCGAGAGCCTGTGGTCGACCGAAAAATATCTGCGCTCGGTGGCGCCGCTGTTCGAGAAGGCGCGCGAAGTGCTCGGCTGGGACGTGCACCTGCTCCACGACGTCCACCACCGGCTGACTCCGATCGAGGCGGCGCGGCTGGGCAAGGAGCTGGAGCCCTATCGGCTGTTCTGGATGGAAGACCCGACCCCGGCCGAGAACCAGGCCGGCTTCCGGCAGATTCGCGAGAAGACGACGACGCCGATCGCGGTGGGCGAGATCTTCAATTCGATCTGGGATGCCAAGCAGCTGATCGAGGAGCAGCTGATCGACTATATCCGCGCGACGATCGTCCATGCCGGCGGCATCACGCATATGCGCCGGATCGCGGCGTTCGCGGACCTCTATCAGGTGCGCACCGGCTGCCACGGCGCGACCGACCTGTCGCCGGTGTGCATGGCCGCGGCGCTGCACTTCGGCCTGTCGGTGCCCAATTTCGGCATCCAGGAGCTGATGCCGCACACTGCCAAGACCGACGCGGTCTTCCCGCATGCCTATACCTACAAGGACGGCATGATGCATCCGGGCGACAAGCCAGGACTGGGCGTGGAGATCGACGAGGAACTGGCCGCGCAATATGAATATAAGCGGGCCTATCTTCCCGTCGCGCGGCTCGAGGATGGAACGCTGTTCAACTGGTGAGCGGGAGAGGCTTGCGATGATCGAACTGACACGCCGGGGGCTGCTGGGCGCAGGTGCCGCGCTGGCCCTGCCCTTCCCCGCAATCGCCCAGGCCGCCGAGGGCCTTAACGCGGTCGCCAAGACGAAGGGCATGCGCTTCGGCTCGTGCTTTTCCTGGGGACCGCCGGGCGCCGACCGGGGCTCGTTCGCCAACCCAAAATACGCCGAACTGCTCAAGCGCGACTGCGGCATCCTGGTACCCGAGAACGAGTTCAAGTGGCAGGCGATCCGGCCCGACGCCAAGACCTTCAACCTCGACCATTTCTCCGACATGCTCGATTTTGCCGAAGCGAACGGCATGGCGATGCGCGGCCACACCCTGCTGTGGCACAAGACGCAATATTTCCCGAAATGGCTGAACGACTATGACTTTGGCGCCAGCCCGGCCAAGGAAGCCGAGCGCATCCTCGGCACCCACATCCGCACGCTCTGCAAGCTCTACGCGAGCCGGATCACCAGCTTCGATGTGGTCAACGAGACGGTGGAGGAAGGCAGCGGCGCGTTACGCACTTCGTCGCTCTCGAAGGCGTTCGGCGGCACCGAGGCGATGCTCGACTTCGCCTATCATACCGCGCGCGAGCATGCCCCGGGCGTGGAGCTGACGTACAATGACTATATGAGCTGGGAGCCGGGCAATGACGGCCACCGCACGGGCGTGCTCAAGCTGCTCGAGGGCTTCCGCAAGCGCGGCACGCCGTGCGACACGCTGGGCGTGCAATCGCATATCGGGCTGACCGATGGCGGCACGGTGGGCGCGCTGGTGAACAAGCAGGAAAAGCCCTGGCGCAGCTTCCTCGATAGCGCAGTGGCGATGGGCTATAAGCTCGCGGTCACCGAATTCGACGTCGACGACCATCTGCTGCCGACCGACACGAAGGTCCGCGACGGGATCGTCGCCAATTATGCCGCAGCCTATCTGGAGATCATGTTCTCCTATCCCCAGCTTCGGGACGTGCTCGCCTGGGGCATGAGCGACCGCTTCACCTGGCTCAACGGCTACAAGCCGCGCAAGGACAAGACCCACCAGCGCGCCACGCCCTATAATGACGAATACCAGCCCAAGGCACTCTATGGAGTGATCCATGATGCCTTTGCGGGTGCTCCGGCGCGATAGGTCGATCTTGTCCAAGATCGTTCAGAAAACTCGTGCTAGGGGCTGATTCGACGGACCTGTAACGGGAGTGGAACGATGGCGGCGGTGGCCGCAAGCCAGGAACCGAGCTTCGAGGCGCTGCTGACCGGCGATCTCGATAGGGTCCAGCTGCATGCGCTTGCCGACCATATCGCCGCGCTCCACGCCGCCGCGCCCAAGGGCGACGGCGCGGTCTTTCGCAAGTCGCTCACGCTCGCGGCCACCACCGAGGCGCAGCGCGAGGAGCTTGCCAGGCACCAGGACTCGATCGCCCGCCGCATCGCCGCCGGGCGCATCCGCGCGGTGGCGGGCGAGCCGATGGACGTGCTCTACGATCTCGCCCGGCCTGTGCTGGAGGTGATGCGCGCAGGCATGGCGGGCGAGGCGAACACGCTCGCCAACCGCTATCTCGACATCGCCCCGCAGGGCGCGACCGGCTGGGCGCTGCTACCGCTCTACCTCTCGCTGCGCGCAGATGGCGAAGCCGAGCTGGCCGACAGCCTGCTCGCCCCTGCCCGGCCGCGGCTGGTGGTGATCGGCGGACTTTCCGGCACCGGCAAGTCGACGCTGGCGCGACTGCTCGGCGGGCGGATCGGGCGACTGCCCGGCGCGCGCGTGCTGCGCTCCGACGTGTTCCGCAAGCGGCTGGCCGGGGTGAGCCCGGAAACCCGGCTGCCACCCAGGCATTATACCCGTCGCAATGACGACGAGACCTATGAAGCGCTGTTCGAATCCGCCGACGATCACCTGGCTTGCGGCAACAGCGTGATCCTCGACGCGGTGTTCATGGCGCGCAGCGAGCGCGACGTGGTGGAGGCGCTGGCCGATCGCTACCGCGCGGCCTTTACCGGAATCTGGCTGGAAGCCCCCGAGCGTGACCGGATCGCGCGGGTGAATGCGCGCGAGAACGACGCCTCGGACGCGACCGAGAAGGTGGTGCGCGAGCAATCGAAGCGGCCGGTGGGCGAAATCCACTGGCACCGCATCCGCGCCAACCGCCCGCAGGAACTGATCGTCGCCGCCGCCCGCGCCGCGCTCGACCGGACGCGCTGATGGCGATCGCGACGCTGACGCTCAATCCGGCGCTCGACGTGACCACCTGCACCGAAAAGGTGCGGCCCCAGCACAAGCTTCGCTGCACCGCCCCGCGCTTCGATCCGGGCGGCGGCGGGATCAACGTCGCGCGCGTGATCACGCATCTGGGCGGCAAGGCGACCGCGGTGTTCCCGAGCGGCGGGCCGGTGGGCGCCGTGATCGTCAAGCTGCTCGAAGACGAGAAGGTGCCGATCCTGGCGGTGCCGATCGCCGGAACCACCCGCGAGAGCTTCACCGTCGATGAGGGCCGGCCCGGCGACCAGTATCGCTTCGTACTCCCCGGGCCCGAGCTGCGGGAGGACGAGCAGGCGGCGCTGCTCGATGCGCTGTTCGGACTGGCCGATGTATCGCACATCGTGGTCAGCGGCAGCCTGCCGCCCGGCTGCGATCCGGCGATCCTCAAGCGGATCGGCGCGCGCTGTCGCGAGGCCGGGGTGAAGCTGGTGATCGACACGTCGGGCCCGGCCCTCGCCGCCTGCGAGGGCGCGGGTGCCTGGCTGATCAAGCCGAGCCTGCGCGAAGTCGCCGACTTGGTCGGGCGCGACATCGCCAGCGAGGACGACGAGATGGCGGCGGCCCGGACGCTGCAGGCGCGCGGCTTTGCCGAGCTGGTGGTTATCTCGCTCGCCGAGCGCGGCGCGCTGCTCGTCGGCGCGGGCAAGGAGCTGCGCGTGCCCGCGATCCCGGTCGAGGCCAAGGGCACGGTGGGTGCCGGCGATTCGATGGTCGCGGCGATCACCCTCGCCTCGGCGGAGGGCAAGGGGATCGAGGATGCGCTGCGCTATGGCATTGCCGCGGGCGCGGCGACGCTGATGACGCCGGCGACCGAACTGGCCCGCAAGGAGGATGTCGAGCGGCTTTACGCCGCGACGGCTTCCTGATCGGCGTCCTGGCGGCAGAACAGGCCATGCATGGCGACGAGCATCGCCCGTGCCTCGTCGCTCGCCAGCGAATAGAAGATCATCTGGCCGTCGCGGCGCGCGGCGACCATCCCTTCGCGGCGGAGCAGGGCAAGCTGCTGCGACACGGCGGTATCGCGCGCGCCGGTGAGACGCGCGAGCTCACCCACCGACTTCTCGCCATCGAGAAGGTGGCACAACAGCAGAAAACGGCTTCGACCCGACAGCGCCTTCAGAAACGCAGAGGCGCGATCAACTACGGCAATCATTTCGTTTTTCACGGGGGGACAGCTAGGGTGCGGGACCGCTGGTTGCAACCGCTATCTCGCGGGAAACGCGACGGAATTTAATCCGAAAGTTCAGATATTCGCTTCTGGTATAAAATTATGCGGCTTCCCATATCGCCGCCGTGACAACGTTGTTTCCTTCGCTTTTCGACCGCCCCATGCCCGCCGGGATCGAACAGGCCAAGAATATCGTCTCGCCCGACGAAGAAGCCGCGCTGATCGAAGCGATCAATAGGGCGGACATCGAGCCGTTCCGATTTCAGCAATGGCTCGGCAAGCGGCTGACGCGCAGCTTTGGCTGGCGCTACGACTTCACCGATTCGAGCTTTGCCGAGGCCGAGCCGATCCCCGACTGGCTGCTGCCGCTGCGAGCACGCGCGGCGATCTTCGCCGGGCTGGCGGCCGAGGCGCTCGTCCAGGCGCTGGTGATTCGCTACGATCCGGGCGCCGGCATCGGCTGGCATCGCGACCGCCCGGTGTTCGAGCATGTCGTCGGCATCTCGCTGGGCACTCCCGCGGTGCTGCGGCTGCGCAAGCGGCGCGCGGACGGCAAGTTCGAGCGCGCCGAGCTGCCGCTCGAGCCGCGCGGCGCCTATCATCTCTCCGGCGAGGCGCGGCACGCCTGGGAACACAGCATCGCGCCGATGGATGCGCCGCGCTGGTCGGTGACGTTCCGGAGCATGACGGCGCGATAATTCTTCCCCCAGCGAGCTGGGGAGGGGATTTAAAGCGCGCTGAAATCCACCGGCCCGTCCTTGTCGAGCGTGCGCGACTGGTCGGCCAGCGGGTATTTCAGCCCCGTCGCGCAGTTGAACAGCACCACTTTCTCGTCCGGCGAGACCAGCCCCTCGGCCAGCGCCTTGCGCCAGGCCGCGAGCGTCGCGCCGCCTTCGGGACAGAGCAACAGCCCGTCCTTGCGCGCCGCGTCATCGACTGCCTGGGCGATGGCGTCGTCGCTCACTGCCATCGCCACGCCACCGCTCTCGCGCACCGCATCGAGGATCAGGAAGTCGCCCACCGCCTGGGGCACGCGGATGCCCATCGCGATCGTGTGTGCATTCTCCCAGCGGGTGGCGTGGCGCTCGCCAGCCTCGAACGCGCGGACCATCGGCGCGCAGCCTTCGGCCTGCACGGCGATCATCCGCGGGCGCTTGCTGCCGATCCAGCCGAGCGCCTCCATCTCGGCGAACGCCTTCCACATGCCGATCAGCCCGGTGCCGCCACCGGTGGGATAGAAGATCACGTCGGGCAGCTGCCAGTCGAGCTGCTCGGCGAGCTCCAGGCCCATCGTCTTCTTGCCCTCGATCCGGTACGGCTCCTTGAGGGTGGAGAGGTCGAACCAGCCGCGCTCCTTCGCGCCCTGCCCCACCAGCTTGCCGCAATCGTCGATATAGCCGTTGACCCGGTAGACGCGCGCGCCCTGCGCGGCGATCTCGCGGACGTTCACTTCGGGCGTGTCGGCGGGGCAGAAGATCACGCTCTCGATGCCGACCCGGCTGGCATAGGCCGCCGCGGCGGCGCCGGCATTGCCGTTGGTCGGCATCGCGATCGTCCTTACGCCAAGCTCCTTGGCCATGGCGATCGCCATGACGAGGCCGCGCGCCTTGAACGAGCCGGTGGGCAGCCGCCCCTCGTCCTTCACCCAGAGATGCTGCGCGCCGGCCGCGCGCGCCACCGCGTCGAGCGGGATGATCGGCGTGGCGATCTCGCCGAGGCTGACGATGTTCTCCGTCCGCCGGACGGGCAGCAGCTCGCGATATTTCCACAGGTCCGCGGGCCGGCGGGCGAGTTCGTCACGGGGCAGTGCGGCCTTCGCGCCTGCCAGGTCGTAGCGCACCAGCAGCGGGCGGCCGACGCGCGACAGGCCGTGCAGCTGGTCGGCTTCGTAGCGCTCGCCGGTCATCGAGCATTCGAGATGAGTGACGAAGGTGGGGCGATCCGTCGTCAGATTGGCGTCGTGGCGCAAGCGATCAGTCTCCGCGGGCGAGTTTCTCTTCGGTCGCCGTATAGGCCGATCGCGCGCCGGGTACATCGGGAACGTCGGTGGCGAAATAGACGACGCCGGTGCCGCTCGCCGTGTCGATCCACAGCCCCGCCTTGAGGCCATAAGCGTCGCCCGAATGGCCGAAGCGGCGCTTGCCGTCGCCGAACGGATCGTCGCGGCACCCCTTCACCGGCGTCGCCTGGAAGACGACGGCGAGACCATAGCTGCAGGTCATGCCGCCGCTCGGCGTCTGCACCGAGATGTCGCCGCCGACATCGCCATTCTTGCCGTCAAAGGTCCAGAGCGGCGTCTCCATCAGCTTGACCGAGGCGGGGCGCAGGATGCGGACACCGTCGAGCGTACCGTTGCCCAGGAACATCCGCCCGATCCGCGCCAGCCCGCGCGCCGAGATGCGCAAGCCGCCCTGGGGCGCGAAGACCGCGCCGTTCGCGCCCGCGCGCCACAGCGAGAGATCGCAGCTGCCGTCCGTTGCCGGCGTGACCGGGCAGGCAGGGGCGCCGCCGTGGTTGTCGTCCTTGGTGGCGACGTTCTTGCGATACTGGACGACGGCGCGGGCAGCGGTCTCCGGCTTGCAGCTCGCCCAGTTGTAACAGGCATCGAGCTGCATCGGCTTGAGCACGAGCCGGTCCATCAGCCGGTCGAAGCGCTCGCCGGTGGCGCGCTCCATCACCGCGGCAACCACCGGGAAGTTGAAGTTGGTATAGGCCCACCAGCTGCCGGGCGCATGCGCGGCGTCCCAGGCCTTGGGATCCTGGAGCACCGCGCGCATGTCGGCGTCGAGCGGCAGGACATAGTCGACCCGGTCGGTAAGGCTCGAACGGTGCGAGAGCAGCAGGCGCAGCGTGATCGGCCTGTCGGGGAAGGCCGGGTTGCGCAGCTTCCAGCCGAGATAGCGCGACACGTCCGCATCGAGATCGAGCCGGCCCTGCTCGACCAGCCGCAGCACGCCGATCGCCGTCACCAGCTTGGAGATCGATGCGATGCGCACCGGATCGTCCGCGGTCACCGGGCGCTTTGCCGCAAGATCGGCGAGGCCGGAGAGGGTGATCGCAGTCTCGCCCTTGCGGTCGAAGGCGATGCGCACCGCGGCGACCGGCTGCGGGATGGCGGCGGCGAGGAGCAGGGCGAGCATCGGTCTACCTTCGGCACATTGGGCAAAAAGAAAAGGCCGGGGCATCGCGCCCCGGCCTTTCCCAACCCGTCCCCACCCCTGCGTGCAGGGTGGAGAGCAGGCGCATCAGAACTTCACTTCCGCCGCGATCGTGAACGAGCGGCCGCGCGGATCGGCAACGCGCGGATCCCACGAGCTGCCGGCGCCGCTGTTGCCGTCATAGGTGATGGTGAAGGGCGGATCGGTGTTGAAGAGGTTCTTGACGCCCAGGGTCAGCTTGTAGCCGGGCGCGAGGCCGACATAGCTGATCGAGGCGTTGTAGATGATATAGTCGTCGGTGCGGACATTGTAGTCCGGACGCGTGACCGTGCCCGCCGCGATGCCCGGCAGCGCGCCGTTCTTGAAGCCCTCGCGGAAGATCTGGCTGAACGAGAACGCCCAGTCGTCGTTCGACCAGCTGACGAACGCATTATGCTTCCACTTGATGCCGAGATCGCCGGCATAGCTGAACACGCCGATCAGGCTCGGGCCATAGGCCGAGGTGGGCGTGAGCTTCTCGCGCTTCTTGAGCAGCAGCGAGCCGTCGAGACCGCCGGAGAAGCGGCCGCCAAGGGCTTCCTGCGAGACGCGGGCAGTGAATTCCATGCCCTGGGTGCGGCGCGAACCGGCGTTGATCCAGCGATCGTCGATAACCTGCACGATGCCGGCGCCATCCCGCACGAAGCGATCCTGGAACAGCGAGGCATTGTCCACGAGCTGGCGCAGCGTGAGCGACTGGATCGTGTTGTCGACCGCGATCGACCACCAGTCGACCGAGAGGGTGACGTTCTTGACCGGCTGGAGCACGACGCCGACGTTGAACTGCTTCGCCGTTTCCGGACGCAGGCCCGGCGTACCGCCGGTCCAGACGTTCGGGCGGATCTGCGCGCACGGCTGGCCGCTGCCAAAGGCACTGGTCGGCACGCCGCCCGGGCAGGCAACCGGATCGGCGATGTCCGAACCCGCATAGGGCGATTCGGTGATGCCGTTGTAGATCTGGTTGAAGGTCGGGACGCGGAAGCTGGTGTTGTACGAACCGCGGAACATGATCTGGTCGATCGGGCGGTACTTGAACGAGATCTTCGGGTTCTTGGTGCTTCCGAAGCCCGTATAGTCGTCGATACGGCCAGCGAGCGTCAGCTCGAAGCCCTTGAACAGCGGCACCAGAAGCTCGGCATAGGCTGCCTTCACGTCGCGGTGCTTCTGCGTGAGTGCGTTGACGTTGTCGAACGCCGCCAGGAAGATCACCGGCGCCGCCGCGGCAGCTGCCGCCGAACCGTTGAACTCATAGGTCTCGCGGCGATAGTCGACGCCTGCTGCAAGCTGGACGTCGCCGCCCCAGATGCCGAACAGCGGGCCCGAGATCGAGGCATCCGCCTGCTTCACTTCGTAGCGGCCGCCATAGAGCGTCGCGCCATAGGCCGACACCGACTGGAGCGCGGCGAGGCCGGCGTCGGTCTGGGTGATGCTGAACGGATTGATCAGACCCGAGTTCATCACGCCGACCAGGCCGCGATAGCCGGCGGGCGCGCCGGCAACCTGCGGCGCATTCACGTCGTAGCTGCCGTTGGTGTTGGTGCCGCGATAATAATAGCCGCTGCCGAGGATCGAGGAGCTCTCGCTGCGCGCATAGGATGCGCCGGCGCGATAGTCCCAACCGGTCCACAGCGGACCCTCGGCAGACAGCGCCGCGCGATAGGTCTGCGTGTTGGTGCGATATTCGCGCGGGCCGCAGGGAATGCAGCGCCAGCGATAGGAGATCGGCAGGTTGGCCGCCGCGCGGGCGTTGAAATTCGCCAGTTCGGTGGGGTTGGTGATCGCGGCGCGCAGCGAATTGACCACCGCGTCATAGGTCGGCGCGGTGATAGCGTTGCGCGGATAGGCGATGTTGAGGTTGGTGGTGTTCGCCGAGAGCTGCGCGTTCGAGAAGCTCTTGGCCGAGTCCGCGTCGGACCCGGTAAGCTCGAATGCGATCTGGTGATCGCCCGCAACGCGCCAGGTCGCCTTGGCGTAATAGGTCAGCGTCTGGATCGGCTGCTGGATCACCGCGGCGCGGCCCGTGTCCCACGAGCAGGCGTAGATCGCGCCCGGCGTGTTCCACAGCTGCTCGTCATAGGCCATGCCGCCATCGACCGAGTCGCAGCCGGCGCCGCCCGGCACGTCGAGCGGATTGATGCCGCCGCCGACCAAGTTTGCGCCGTTCGGGCCGGTGATCGTCAGCGTCGGGAACAGCGCCGACGGCCCGAGCAGCGTGCCGTTCGGGTTCTGGAAGGCATTGGCGCCGATGTTGAACGCGGTCGCGATCGGCGTGCCGCGCGTGTCGACCGACAGGCCGCGGTTGGGCTGGTTGCCGTTGACGAAGTCACGGTCCGAGCCGCGCAGGATCTTGTTCCACTGGTACGACACGGCGGCCATCACGTTGAAGCCGTCCTCGTCGAGGTCGCCATAGCCCGCGACGCCGCCGATGCGGTAGATGTTGCCGCCGCCTTCCTGGGTTATGTCGTTGAAGCCCGAGAGGCTGAGGCCCTGGAAGTCCTTCTTGGTGATGAAGTTGATCACGCCGCCGACCGCGTCGGTGCCGTAGATCGCCGAGGCGCCGTCCTTCAGCACTTCGACGCGCTCGATCGCCGCGAACGGGATCTGGTTGACGTCGACGGCCGAGCCCGAAAGGCCGTGCGCGGCGACGCGGCGGCCGTTGAGCAGCACAAGCGTGCCGCCCGACCCCTGGCCGCGCAGGTTCGCGGCGGACAGGCCGTTGGTGCCGCGCGCGGCGCCGGTGACAACGTCCGAGTTCGAAGCGAGGTTGTCCGCGCCGGTGCTGCTCGACGTCAGGAACATCATCAGCTGCTCGGGGCTAGAAATGCCGTTGCGGCTGATTTCCTGCTGCGTGATGATCTGCAGCGGCAGCGCCGAATTGTTCGGATCCTGCTTGATGCGCGAGCCGGTAACGATGATCTCGTTGCCCTTGCTCTGCTTGCCGTCGGTCTCGTCCGCGCTGGTGGTGGGAACGGCGCCGGTCGGCGTCGCGGCTTCCTGCGTAGTATCCTTGTCGGTGCTCTGCGCCCAAGCCGGCATGGCGCTTGCCATGGCCGCGAACGCAACACCCGAGACGAGAATCCTTCTGAACGCCCTCGCTTCGATCATTTCGTATTACCCCCTGAAACCGCAATTCCCGCGCGGTGAGAGAGCATTAGGTACCAAGAATGTTGCGGCGCGCCATAGTTTCTGTTCCCCCAGCCATAACCCGATGGCATCAAATGGGACGATTGCGTGACAAAGCGTGACACCGCTGCAACACAAGCGCTTCAGTATCGCCATTGACTGCGTCCGCGCCCCGTCAGAGCCTTAGGGAAACCAGGATCAGGGGACCCCAGATGCACGATTCCAACCGCCCGGTGTCGCTTGACTGACGCACCGAGTCCCGCCGCACAGGCGGTCCGCCCGGGCTTTGGCCGGCTGGCGCTCTACCTGCTGCTGGGCTTCGCCGCCGGGCTGCCCTTCTACATGTTCAACGCGGTGCTGTTGCTGCGCCTGGCCAAGCACGGCGTCGACATCGTGACGGTGGGCTTCTTCGCCTGGGTGGCGCTGCTGCCGACCTTCAAGTTCGCCTGGGCGCCGCTGCTCGACAAGTACGACGTCCCCGGCTTCGGCCGCTTCTGGGGCAAGCGGCGTGGCTGGATCATGCTTTCCCAGCTCGGCATCTTCCTGTCGACCGTGGCGATGGCGTTCACCTCGTCCGACGCGAACCTGGCGATCACCGCGCTGTTCGCCGTGCTGCTCGCCTTCTGGACGACGACGCTCGAAGTGGCGGCGGACGGCTGGCGGATCGAGCTGGCGCCGACGCAGGAGCAGCAGGGCCCGATGGTCGCGGCGAACCTGTGGGGCTATCGCAGCGCGATGGTCGCCGCCGGCAGCGGCGCGATCTACATCGCGGCGAAGAGCGACTGGACGACGGCCTATCTGGTGATCGCCGCGGCCGCGTTCCTGCCCTTCCCGATACTCGCCTGCATGCGCCCCGATGCCGAACATGGCGGCGGGCGCGGCACTGCGCTCGCCACCGGCGTGCTCGCCAGCGCAGTCGTGCTGGCCGCGAGCCTGGCAATCGCCGCGGCGGTCGGCTGGGTGCTGCTCACCGCAGTCGGCTCGATCGGGATGAGCAACCCGAGCGTGGTAAGCTATTACGTGTTCGGCATCGCGCTGCTGCCCTTCGTCGCGCTGGGCGTGGCGGTGCCGTGGATCAAGCAGCTGCCGCCCAACCACCGGCTTCTGACCAGCTCGCCGCTGGCCCCCTATCTCAATGTCGCCTGGCGCTTCGGACTGGTGGTTATCCCGATCCTGCTGTTCGTATCGGTGTATAGAATGGGCGACGTGATGGCGCTCACCCTCTCGCACCCGCTGTTCAATTCGCTGGGCTATAGCCTGGAGGCAATCGCCGTGGCGGACGGCGCGGTGGCGCTGTTCTCGAGCATGCTCGGCGTGGCGCTGGGCGGCTGGCTGGCGGCCAAGGCGCCGATGGGCTGGGCGCTGGTGATCGGTGCGATCATGTCCGCGCTGTCGAACTGGATCTTCGCCTGGCTCGCGCACCAGGCGCCGGGCGGGCCAGTGTGGTTCGCCCTGTTCGGCGTGCAGGTGACCGCGGGCGATTTCGACCTCTACCTGTCGATGGCGCTCGACCAGTTCGGGCACGGCTTCGAAGGCGCGGTGTTCGTCGTCTATCTCTCGATGCTGGTGAACCCGCGCTTCCCGGGCACGCAATATGCGCTGCTCTCCGGTCTCGCCTTCCTCATTCCCAGGCTGCTCGCCGGGCTTTCGGGCGTGTTCCAGAAATCGATCGGCTATGACGGCTTCTTCATCATGGCGGGCGCGATGAGCCTTGGGGCGCTGGTGTTCCTGCCCTTCCTGCTGCGCGCCAGCCCCCGGCCCGACGGAGAGGCGGTGGCGGCATGATCCGCAAGGCCTTCGCCCCTGCCGCCGCTGCGATCGAGGCGGGCAGGATTCCCGGCGCGGTGCTGGGCGTGGTGCGCGCCGACCGGCGGCGCTGGGTGCGCCACGCCGGCATGGCCGCGCTGGTGCCCGAGCCCGAGGCGATGACGCTGGACCACTGGTTCGACCTCGCCTCGGTCTCCAAGGTGATCGCCACGACGACGATGATCCTCTGCCTGGCCGAGGAGGGTAAGCTGGACCTCGACGCGCCGCTGACCAGCGCGATCCCGGACCTGCGCCAATATGACCTGGCCGGCGCCTATGAGCGCACGCTGACGTTCCGCGACTGCCTGGCGCACCGTACGCTGTTCCCCGCGGTCGAGCCGATCTACACCTATGGCGACGATCCGCAGCGGCTGCGCGCCTTCGTGCTCCAGCGCGAATGGAAGCACATCGCCGAGCCGGTCTATTCGGACATCAACTTCATCCTGCTCGGTATCGCGATCGAGCGGATCACCGGCAAGCCGCTGGGCGAATGGCCGCTCGGGCTGGGGCTGAGCTATGGCCCGCCGCCGGGGCCGGCGGTGGCAACCGAGCGCTGCATGTGGCGGGGCCGCGTGCTCAAGGGCGAGGTGCATGACGAGAATTGCGCGGCACTGGGCGGGCAGACCGGCCATGCCGGGCTGTTCGGCACGGTGGCGGGCGTGCTCGACTTCGCCGAGGACGTGCTGACCGGCAAATATCCCGACGCGTTCACCGATGCGATCCGCACTCCGCAATATGGCCACCGCACCTGTGGCTGGGAGCGCAAGTTCGACGGCTGGTCGGGCGGCCAGGCCTGCTCGGACGAGACCATCGGGCACACCGGCTTCACCGGCACCGGCCTGTGGATCGATTTCGAGCGCGGGCTCGCCTGGACGCTGCTCACCAACCGCGTCCACCCGACGCGCCATTTCGACAGCGGCATCTTCACGCTGCGCCCCGCGACGGGGGATGCCGTCATCAACGCCTGGAGTCCTGCATGATCTCGCTGCTCGCGCTTGCCCTCGCCCTTGCCGCCCCTGCCGGGCCGGACAGCGATACGCCCTCCCCCGCCGACCGGCTGGCGCACGACCAGATGCTGGTGCTCGACACGCATCTCGATACGCCCGAGCTGTTCGAGCATCCCGGCTGGAAGTTCGACGAGTGGCACGACCGCGACTTCGACAAGAGCCAGATCGACCTGCCGCGGATGGAAGCCGGCGGGCTCGATGGCGGGTTCTTCGTCGTCTACACCGCGCAGGGGCCGCTGACCCCCGAGGGCTATGCCAAAGCCCGCGACGGCGCGCTCACCCGCGAGATGTGGATCCAGCGCGTGGTGGCGGCGAACGCGAGCAAGATGGAATTCGCGACCACGCCCGAGGATTCCTATCGCATCGCCAAGGCGGGCAAGCGCATCGTCTTCCAGTCGATCGAGAACAGCTATCCGCTGGGAACCGACCTGACCCTGCTCAAATGGTATTACGACCAGGGCGTGCGGCTGGCCGGGCCGATCCACTTCAAGAACAACCAGTTCGGCGACAGCGCGACCGACAAGCCGCAGTGGCACGGGCTTTCGCCGCTGGGCAAGCAATGGGTCGCCGAGATGAACCGGCTGGGGATGGTGATCGACGTCAGCCACTCGTCGGACGATGTTTTCGACCAGGCGCTGGCACTCTCCAAGGTGCCGATCATCGCCTCGCACTCGGGTCCGCGGGCGATCTTCGACCACCCGCGCAACCTCGACGACGAGCGGATGCGCAAGCTCGCCAGGGCGGGCGGCGTGCTGCAGGTCAACAGCGTCTACCTCGTCGCAGGCGACCATGACGAGGCGCGCAACAAGATCTCGGACCGGCAGGACAATTGGCATGCGCTCTCCGATGCCGAGCAGCGCAAGCTGATCGCCGACAAGGCCAAGGCCGATGCGACCAACCCCTATCAGGGCGCCGATTTCGAGCTTTTCATGAAGAGCCTGCTCCACTGCATCGCGGTAATGGGCGTCGACCATGTCGGCATCGGCGCCGACTGGGACGGCGGCGGCGGCGTGCGCGGGATGGAGGACATCACGTCCATCCCCAAGATCACCGCCCGGCTGCGCCGCGAAGGCTATTCGGACGCGGACATCGAGAAGATCTGGAGCGGCAACGTGCTGCGCGTGCTGAAGCAGGCGGAGGACTGGGCGGCGAAGAACAAGTAATCGTCATCCCGGCGCAAGCCGGGATCTCATGCGGCGGCGCAATGCTGCCTGAGGCCCCGGCTTTCGCCAGGTGACGAATTCCTCAATTCCCAGCCGCCACCAGATTCAGCACATCGTCCATGTACTTCGTCGCGCTGACATCGCCGGGCACGTCGTTAGCGTAGAAGGCGAAGGTGAGCGTCTTGCCGCTCGCCGCGGTGAAATAGCCCGCCACCGCGTTGGTCTGGTTGAGCGTGCCGGTCTTGGCGAAGACCTTGCCCTCGAGCGGCGTGCCCTTGAAGCGGCCCCGCAGCGTGCCGTCCACCCCGCCGATCGGCAGCGTGTCGCGGAACTGCGCGCCCCAAGGCTGCGCAGCGATCCAGCGCAGCAGCAGCACCGATCCACGCGGGCTCACCCGGTTGTAGCTCGACATGCCCGAGCCGTCGGAGAAATCCCAGGCGGTGCGCGGCAGCCCGGCGGCAGCAAGCATCTTCTCGACCTGCGCGACGCCATCGGCGATCGAGCCGCTGCCGCCCTGCAGCTTGGCGATGCGGCGCAGCGTCAGCTCGGCATGGAGGTTCTGGCTGACCTTGTTGATGTGCTTGATGTCCTCCGCGACCGGCGCGGGCGTGAGCTGCGCGAGCGGCGTGCGGCTGGCGGTGAAGACCAGGTCCGCCGGATGGTCCTTGCGATATTGGGGATCGTCCTCCGGCGCGAGCGGGCGGTGGTGCACGCGCACCGCACCCTTCACCTTCACCCCGCGCGCCTCGAGCAGCACCTTGAGGCGCCAGGCGGCATATTCCGCCGGATCGTCGACGCCGAGGCTCCACACGCGCGGCTTGGCTTCTACGCCGATCGTCCCCGTGACGCGCAGCAGCTTGCCGTTGGGATCGCGATCCCAGCCCAGCGCGATCTTGTCGCCGGGCACGGTTCGCGCCTGATTGTCGACGGTGAGATAGGCCATCACCTCGACCTTGGCGGGCGTATCCACCGCGCCGGGCGTGACGGTCAGCTTGAGCTCGTTGTCATCGAGCGTCAGCGCGGAGATGCCGGTGCCGGAAGAGGTGGGGATGTTGTTCCAGCTCATCCCCGGGCTCCAGCGCTGATCGGGGAAATAGCTGTCGTCGCCGATCACGTCGCGCACGCGCTTCGTCCTGGCGGCGATCGCATCTGCCAGCATGGCGAGGCAATCGACCGTGCAGTCGTCGGCGCTGGACAGGCGGGGATCGCCGCCGCCGACAAGTACTACATCGTCGCCGTCCAGCCGCACCGAAGCGCCGCCGGTGGTGTCCGGACCGTTGATGCCCGACAGCGTCGCGAAGGCGGTAGCGGTGGTGTAGATCTTGGTGTTCGAGGCCGGGATGAAGCGCCCGTCCGGATTGATCGCGACGATCTCCTCGCCGTCCGGATCCGCCACCACGAGCCCGAAGCGCGTGCCGGTCGGCGCCTCGGCCAGCCGGGCGGCGATGCGCTGGTCGAGCGTCTGCCCGGCGGCGGGGGTGGCGAGCATGAGGGCGGCGATCAGGGCAAGCTGCTTCATGACGTAAAGCCTAGCCATCGCCGCCAGAGCTGCAAAGCGGTGATCATTCTGAGGAGTCGCCCGGGCATAACCGCAGCGCATGTTGGCATTGTTCCGGACACTTCCCCCCTGCACGTTCGCGCCATGATCGTGAGAACTGCCCTGAAGCTATGCGGCGCGCTGGCGCTGGCTTTCGCCCCGCCTGCGTTGGCGCAAACCGACGACCTGGCGGCGGGCCTCGCCCTGCCGGTCGCGAGCCAGATGGCCGGCGCCCGCGACGTGCCGCGCTTTGCCTGGGTGGAGAACCGGGCGGGCGCACGCAACCTCTGGGTAGCCGATGCGGGCCAGCCGGCCTGGCAGCGCACGCGCTATGCCGAGGACGACGGCATGCTGCTCTACGATCTCGCGCTGAGCCCCGACGGGCAGCGCCTGGCATTCGTGCGCGGCGGGGACGAGGAGTTCCCGGACGGGCGCGCACCCAATACGGCCTCGGCAGCGTATCCGCCGGGGCAGCAGGTGTTCGTCGCCAATGCAACAACCGGCGTCGATCCCACGCCGATCGGCGACGGACACCTGCCCGTTTTCTCGCCCGATGGCAGCCGCATCGCGTTCACCCGTCGCGGCGAGATCTGGCTGTGGCAGGGCGGCAAGCCCGCGCGGATCGCCCAGGTTTCGGGCGAAGTCAGCGACCTCAAATGGACACCGGACGGCAAGCGGCTCTATTTCGTCGACAATCGCGACGATCACGCCTTCGTCGCGCTGCTCGATGTCGATGCCCCGAAGCTGACCTATATGGAGCCAGCGCTCGGCTTCTCGGTGGAGCCCGCGCTTTCGCCGGACGGCACGCAGATCGCCTATCTCCAGTTCCGTGACCCGCCCGCCGGCGCGACGGCGGATTCCGGCCCCTATTGGTCGATCCGCGTCGCCGACACCGCGACGGGCAAGGCGCGCACGCTCTGGACCGCGCCGCAGGGAATGGGCAGCCGCTATGCCGGCACGCGCCAGCACAATCTCTGGTGGAGCAAAAGTGGGCAGCTGCTCTTCCCCTGGGAGCGCAGTGGCTTCCTGCATGTCTATGCGATCGACGCGGCCAAGGGCGGTGCGCCCCGGGAGCTGACGCCAGGCAATTTTGAAGTCGAGACCTTCGTGCTCGGCGCCGACGACGTCCTGACCTTCGCCGCCAATGCCGACGAGACCGACCGGCGCCATTTCTGGCAGGTCTCGGCAAGCGGCGGCGCGGCGAAGCGCGTGACCGCCGGCAAGGGCAGCGAGAGCCTGCCGGTGTTCGCCGGCGGGCTGCTCGCGGGCATCGCCACCGATGCCGGCCATCCGGCGCATCCCGTGCTTGCCAGGGGCCTGGCGCCGCTGGGCGAAGTCGCCGAGCTCAAGAACGCGATCGCGCCCGAGGCAGTGACGTACCAGGCCGAGGACGGCGTGATCGTCCATGCCCAACTGTTCCGCGGGCGTGGCAAGGGGCCGCGCCCGGCACTGGTCTTCGTCCATGGCGGGCCCAAGCGACAGATGCTGCTCGGCTTCCACCCCTCGCAATATTATTCCAACGCCTATGTCATGAACCAGGCGCTGGCCGCGCACGGCTATACGGTGCTCTCGGTCAATTATCGCAGCGGCACCGGCTACGGCCAGGCATTCCGCGAGGCGCCGGGCATCGCGCGCGACGGCGCCGCCGAATATCGCGACGTCCTCGCCGGCGGGCGCTGGCTGGCGGCGCAGAAGGACGTCGCCTCCGATAAGATCGGCATCTGGGGCGGCAGCTGGGGCGGGTATTTGACCGCACTCGCGCTCGCTCGCGACAGCGCGTTGTTCAAGGCGGGCGCCGACTTCCACGGCGTCCACACCCTGCTCAAGCCGCTCGAGGGCAGTCTCTCGCCCGACCAGCAGCTCGCGGCGCGGCAGAAGCAATGGGAGTCCTCGCCGATGGGATCGATCGACAGCTGGCGCTCGCCGGTGCTGCTGGTCCACGGCGACGACGACAAGAACGTCGACTTCAACCAGTCGCTGCTGCTCGCCCGCGCGCTTTCGGCACGGCGCATCCCCTTCGAGGAGCTGGTATTCCCCAATGAGCGTCATGAATTCCTGCGCACCGCCGATTGGCTCGCGGCCTATCGCCGCACCACCGCGTTCTTCGATGAGAAACTGAAATGAGGGTTCTGATGGCAGTGGCGGCATTGGCCGGAGCGGGAACGGCCGAGGCGCAGGAGCGCCCGACGCTGATCCACGGCGCGCGCGTGTTCGACGGGACGGGCGCCAGGGCGAAGATCGAGGATGTGCTGATCGCGGACGGCAGGATCGCGCGGATCGGCAAGAAGCTGCGTGTGCCCGAAGGCACAGCGGTGGTGGATGCGACCGGGCTCACGCTGATCCCCGGCCTCCACGATCTCCACATCCACACCCCGCGCGAGGCGTTCGCCGACGCCGCGGCGCTGCATCGCTTCTATTTGCCCTATCTCCGCGCCGGCGTGACCAGCATCAACGAATTCTCTGTCTCGGGCGAGATGATGGCGGGCATCCGCGCGTTCCAGGCCGATACCCCGCGCCTAACCCTGGCGATCCGGCTCGGCGTGCCGGGCGGGCACGGCACCGAGAGCAAGTTCACCCAGGCGATCACCTATCAGGTCACCACGCCCGAAGAGGCGCATGCCGCGATGGCCAAGGCCCTGGCGTTCAAGCCGGACATGATCAAGGTGTTCGCCGATGGCTGGCGCTACGGCGATCCCAACCGACCCGACAAGCCGAGCATGGACGAGCCGACGCTCGCCGCGATCGTCGCCGATGCGCACAAGGCGGGCATCAAGGTGATGACGCACACGGTGACGCTCGAGGGCGCCAAGCTCGCCGCACGCGCCGGCGTCGACGCGCTCGCGCACGGCGTCGGCGATGCGCTGGTCGATGACGAGCTGATCGGCCTGATGAAGAAGCACCACATGGCCTATGTCGCGACGCTGGCGACCTATGAGCCGCTCGAGACGCGCGTGCTCGCGCCCGAGGAGATCGCCCTGCTCTCCCCCGAGGCACAGGCCCGCGAGGCGGAACGGCTCGCCAAGGGCGAGGCCGTGGCGCCCTATGACAGCAGGCGCTGGGACATCATGCGCGAGAACATCCGCCGCCTGCAGGTCGCGCGGATCCGCGTGGGCGTGGGCACCGACACGGGGATCGAGGGCGTCTATCCCGGCTTCGGCGCGCTGCGCGAGATGCGCTGGCTGACCCAGCTCGGCTTCACGCCTGCGGAGGCGATCGAGGCGGGCACGCGGGTGAGCGCCGACATCATGGGCCGGCACAAGACCGAAGGCACGATCCGCAAGGGCATGCGCGCGGACCTGACGCTGACCGGCGGGACGCCGGACCTGGTGTTCCGCGACCTGTACGACGTGAAGCGGGTGTGGGTGGCTGGGAAAGAGGTTTCCCTCGCAGACTAACTTACTTTGTCATCCCGGCGCATGGCGGGGATGACGGAAAGTGTGAAACCCGGTCTCTCGTGGCTCAGGCCATGTCCGCCGCGCGGTAGACATCCTCGTCCAGCTCGCCTTCCCAGCGACCCACCAGCGTCGCCACGGTCAGGTTCGCCGACGCACTCGGCACCGTCCGGGTCATGTCGAGCAGGCGATCGAACGGCAGCACGAAGCCGACCACCAGCGCCGTCTGCTCTGGCGAGACGCCCACCGCGCTCAGCACCGCCGCCAGCATGAACAAGGATGCCGAGGGCACCGGCGCCGTCCCGAACGCCGCCAGCGCCCCGGTGAGCAGCACCGTGGCATAGACGGTTGGCGTCAAATGCACGCCGAACGCCTGCAGCGCGAACATGCTCAGCAGCCCGACATACATCGCGGTGCCGTCCTTGCCGATGCTCGCGCCGAGCGGCAGCACCGTCGAGAAGACCGGCCGGCCGATGCCGAGATTCTGCTCGGAGACGCGCATCGCCACTGGCAGCGTCGCACCACTGGAAGCAGTCGAGAAGGCCACCGCCAGCGCATCGATGATCCCGCGGAAGAAGGGCAGCAGCGGCAGCCGAGCGACGAAGCGCAGCAACAGGCTGTGCACCACCAGCATCTGGATCAGCGAGCCGAGCACCACCGCCACCGCCAGCCAGCCGACATGGACGAACACCGCCGCGCCGTTCGCCGCGACCGCGTTGGCGATCAGCGCGAACACGCCGAACGGCGTCACTTCCATCACCAGCCCGACGACGCGCAGCAGCACCGCGGAGGTGGATTGCAGCAGCGTCGCGAACGGCTTCCCCGCTTCCCCCGCCACCACCGTGCCGCAGCCGATCAGGATCGAGGTGAAGATCAGCGCGAGCATGTCGCCCTTGGCCAGCGCATCGAAGATGTTGGTGGGGATGATGTTGATCAGCTGTTCATAGGGCGTGACCGGCGTTCCCAGCGCATGCGCCTGCGCGGTGCCGAGCGGCGCGCCGACGCCCGGCTGGACCAGCGTCGCGACCAGCATGCCCACCGACACCGCGATGAAGGTGGTCAGCGCGAACATGCCGATCGTCCGCCCGCCCAGGCTGCCGAGCCGCTTGGGATCGGCGAGTGTGGTGATGCCTGATGCGATCGTCACCAGCACGATCGGAGCGACCAGCATGCGGATCGCGCGGACGAACAGGTCGCCGATGAACTGCACCCAGTGCGCCTGCCCCGGCGCGACCAGCGCGAAGACCACGCCCAGCACGAGGAAGACAAGCACGCGCTTCCACAGCGCAGTGCCGAACCACCAGCTCACTTGCAGCTGCCAGGGGTCGGCTTGTGCGGCAGCGCGCGGCCACCGGCCTTGCCGGTCATCGCGCCCTTGTCGACCGCGACCACGCCGTTGACCACCACCGTCTGCACGCCGGCGGCATATTCGGTCGGCGCCTCATAGGTGGCGCGCGAGGCGTAGGTCTTCGGATCGAACACCACGACATCGGCGAACGCGCCGCTGCGCAGATGCCCGCGCCCGGCGAGCCCGAAGGTATCCGCGGTCAGCGCCGAGCTGCGCTCGATGAACTGGCGCAGCGTGATGACATGGTCGGTCTTGACGTACTTGTCGTACTTGCGCGCGAAAGTGCCATAGACGCGCGGATGGCCGCCCGAGGCGTCCGATCCGGTCATCACCCAGGGTTGCTGCATGAAGGCGGCGATGTCTGCCTCGCTCTGGTTGAACGAGACCGTGCCGGGATCGCCGATGCGGATCACCGCGATCGCGGCATCGACCGGCGCCAGGTTCATCTCCTTGGCGACGGCGTCGAGATAGCGGTTCCTGTACTTGCCCTCGACGATCAGCAGCTTGTCCGCTCCCCCGCGCTTGCGCAGGTTCTCGACCATGCCCTCATGCATCTTCTGGGTGAGCGCTGGATCGTCGAAGCGTTTGAGCAGCGCCGGGCGGCCGCCGTCCTGCGCCCAGAGCGGGACGAGCGAGGCGACCAGGCTCGTGCCCGATGCCGACCAGGGATATTGGTTGGCGGTCACCTTCTCGCCGCGCGCCCGCGCTGCCTCGATCATCGCGATGATCTTGGGCGCCTGGCCCTGCACGTCGACGCCGAGCGCCTTGATATGGCTGATATGCGCCGGCAGCCCGCCCTCGCGGCCGATGCGGATCGCCTCGTCGATCGCCGCCACCAGGCCGACGGTATAGCTGCTCTCGTCGCGGATATGGCTGTCATAGGTGCCGCCGCGCTTGCCGGCTTCCTTGGCGAGCTCGATCACTTCCTCGGTCTTGGCGAAGCTCTGCGGCGCGTAGAACAGTCCGGTGGAGAGGCCGATCGCGCCCTGGCACATCGCGCCGGCGACCAGCCCCTTCATCTTCGCCATTTCCTCGGGCGTCGGCGCGCGATTGTCCTCGCCCACCACCTTCTCGCGCACCGCACCGAAGCCGACATAGGTGGCGTAGTTGATCCCCACCGGCCGGGTAGCGGCGCTGCCCAGCGTCTTGGCGACGTCGGGGCTGCCGCCGCCGTCATTGCCGATGAACGCGGTGGTGACGCCCTGCATCAGGAAGGCAGGGACCAGCCGCTTGGCCGGGTCTGCCGATGCGAGGTCGCCACCCATGTGCGTGTGCGGATCGATGAAGCCGGGCGCGACGATCATGCCCGTGGCGTCGATGATGCGCGCGGCGCTGACATTGGCGTGCTTGCTGACCGAGACGATGTGATCGCCCGTGATCGCGACATCGCCGACGAACGGCGCGTCCGAACCGGTATAGATCGTGCCTCCGCGGATCAGCAGGTCGACACTCTGCGGGTAGGAGGGCGCGGCGGCGCCCAGCGAGACGGCGGCAATCCCGAGCAGCAGCGCGACCTTCATGGCGTTCCCCAAAATCCTTTGACGGGCGGATAGAGCGTGCCGTCCCGGTCCTCGACCCCGCCCGGACGATCCTTGGCGAGCCAGATCGGGCCGTCAAGGTCGGCGAAGTCGGACATGCGCGCGATGTGCAGCGCCGCGGCGATCGAAAGCGACGAGCTGACCATGCAGCCGGTCATCAGCCCGAGCCCCCGCGCACGGGTCGCCTGCGCAAGCTTGAGCGCCTCGGTAAGCCCCCCGGCCTTGTCGAGCTTGATGTTCACCACCTCGTAGCGGCGCGAGACGACGTCGAGCTCCGCGGTGGTGTGGATCGATTCATCGGCGGCGATCGGCACCAGGTGCGTGAATCCTTCCAGGCACGCATCGATCTCGGCGGAGACCGGCTGCTCGAGCAGGTCGACCTTCAGCTCGGCGAGCAAGGGCTGCATCGCCTCGACCAGCCGGGCGTCCCAGCTCTCGTTCGGATCGACGATCAGCCTGGCGTTCGGCGCGGCGGTGCGCACCGCCCGGATCTGCGCATCGGGCAGCCGGCCGTCGACCTTGACCTTGAGCAGCGGCGCGCTGGCGATGCGGCGCGCTGCAGCCCCCATCATCATCGGCGTGTCGATCACGATGGTCAGCGCGCTGGCGAGCGGCACCGGCTCGGGCGCACCGAGCAGTTCGGCGACGCTCCTGCCCGCCTCGCGCGCCTCGAGATCCCACAGCGCGCAATCGACGGCGTTGCGCGCGGCACCCGCTGACAGCAGCGCCAGCAGTTGCTCGCGCCCGGCCCCCGCCTCGATCGCCGGGCGCACCCGCTCGATCTCGGCCAGCGCGCTTTCGACGCTTTCGCTGTAGCGGGCATAGGGAACGCCTTCGCCCTTCCCCTCCAGCGCCCCCGCCCGGATCGATACCGTGACCACATCGGCCTCGGTCTTCACCCCGCGGGAGATGCGGAAGGGCTTGGTCAGTGCGAAGCGATCGTGGCGGGCCGTGAGGGTTCGGTGCATAGCAACTCGTCGATGATCGCCTCGACCCCGAAGGCGATCGGATCGGTGCAGGGAAGGCCAAGCTCGGCCTCGATTTCACGGCACAGCGCGCGGGCTTGGTCCGGCTCCATCCGCGAGGTGTTGAGGCAGATGCCGACGGCGCGGACATCGGGGCTGGTAAGGCGCGCGACCTGCAGGTTCGCCTCCAGGCACTCCTTCAGCCCCGGCAGCTTGCGCCCGGGAATGCCGCGCATGTGGCTGCGGCTCGGATCATGGCACAGCACGATCGCCTCGGGCTGGGCGCCGTGGAGCAGGCCTGTCGAGACCCCGGCGAAGCTCGGATGGAACAGCGAGCCCTGTCCCTCGATCAGGTCCCAGCCGCCGTCGGTACGCTGCGGGGTGAGCATCTCGATCCCGCCCGAGATGAAATCGGCGACCACGGCGTCGATCGGCACGCCGGCGCCGGCGATCAGGATGCCGGTCTGCCCGGTGGCACGGAAATCGGCCTTTTCGCCGCGCGCCTTCAGCGCCTCGGCCAGCGCGATCGTGGTGTACATCTTGCCGACCGAGCAATCGGTGCCAACGGTGAGCAGGCGGTGCCCGGCGCGCGGATAGCCGTTGCCGACACGCAGGTCCGCCGGCGGATCGCGCACGTCGAACAGCTGCAGGCCCTTTTCCTTCGCCAGCGCCGCGAGTTCGGGCACGTCGCGCAGCCGCTGGTGCAGGCCGGCGGCGATGTTCATCCCCGCGTTGAGCGCCGCGACCGCGTCCTTGACCAGGTCGCCGCCCATCGTGCCGCCCGAATTGGCGATGCCGAGCACGAGCGTCTTCGCCCCCGCCGCAGCGCCTTGTTCGATCGTCATGCGCGGCAGATCGAGCGTGAGCGGGCAGTCATCGTGACGGAATTCGCCCACGCAATCGTCCCGCCGGAATTCGGCGAGTCCGCGCGAGGTCTTGATGCCCACGAAATCGGCGCTGTGGCCGAGGTAAAGGAGATAAGGCGACGGTATCATTGTGAAATAACGCTATCGCCCCGCATCCGGCACCGCGCATAGCGAGTAGGCGTCTCGGCATAGCCAGCCGTTATGGCTAGGCGTCGATGACCTTGGCGAGCGTCTTGAGGAAATCGGTCGCCAGCGCCGTCGGCGGCCGGTTGAGCAGGAACATCGCATGGACGTCGAAGGTGAGCTGCGGCTTCAGCGGCCGCATCGACAGCCCGGGAACGAGCGAGGCCTGCGCCGTGAAGCTGTCGACCACCGTCATGCCGACGCCTTGGGCAACCAGCGCGGTGGCGATGTAGAAGGTGCGCGCGGAGATCACTTCGTCGAGGTCGAGCTCGAGCCGGGCGAGCTCCTGGCTGAACAGCTGGCCGATCGGTCCCGAATTGGCGAGGCTGATGAACGGGCGCCCGCGCAACCGCTCCAGCTCGATGCGCGGCGGCGCGTCGGGCATGTCCTCCTCGCGATAGAGCACCACCAGTTCGCCCTCGCCCAGCCAGCGATGGCCGATCGGGGCGGCGTGCGGCACCTCATAGGCGATCGCGACATCGGTCTCGCGCTCGTAGAGCTTCCTGAGCAGGTCGTCGTGGTGGACAGTCTGCAGGTCGAAGCGCACGCCATCATGCCCGCGCATGAAGCGCGAGACCGCGGTGGGCAGCGCATTGAGCGCCAGGCTGGGCAGCGCCGAGATCTTGAGCATGCCGCCCGCGCCGCGCTTCAGGTTCCGCCCGGCCTCGCGCAGCGCGTAGACGCGGTCCTGGATCTCCGAGACTTCGGTGAACAGCGTGTGCGCGTCCTCGGTGGGCACCAGCCGGCCGTTGGTGCGGTGGAAGAGCTGGAAGCCGAGCAGGCTCTCGGCGTGGCGCAGCATCTTCGAGACCGAAGGCTGCGACACGTTGAGCGCCCGCGCGGCGCCGCTGACGGAGCCGTTGACGTAGACCGCGTGGAAGATCTCGATATGCCGCAGGTTCATGGCGCTAGAGTAGCCGGGTTTGCGGAAAGAGGAAGGCCCCGCTTCGGTGCAATTGCCCCGACCCTCGTCACCCCCGCGAAAGCGGGGGCCCATCTCCGGGAGAAGCCAGGAAATACAACGGCTGTAGTGATGCAGGGGAGTACAGGAGATGGGTCCCCGCTTTCGCGGGGATGACGGCTCTATTCATCCTCGCGGCGTGAACTCGGCGACGAGATCGTAGCGATCGCCCGGGAAGGTCTGCCGCACGAAGGTCACCGCCCTCCCCGTGCGCCAGGTCCAGCGCTCGACCTGCAGACAGGCGGTATGCGGATCCAGCTTGAGCCGCGCCACCAGCGCGCGGCCGGCGGCGACTGCGCGGATGCGGTGGCGCGCGTCGGTCCAGGGGACGTGGTGGAGCAGCCACGAGCCCGGCGCCTCGGTCTCGAATGTGTCGGCGCGCGGCACCGGCACGGTATCGAGCGCGATCAGCCGGCGCTCGGCGGCGAAGGGCTGGCCGCCGGCGAAATGCACGCCCTCGATCAGCAGCGCGGGGAGCGCGATCCCCGAGATTTCGGCATCGGCGTCGCGATTGACCACGCGGCAGGTGTCGAGCTCCCAGCCATAGGCCTCGCCCCGCGCCGCGATCAGCTGGGCGAGGTCGGGCACTTCAAGCACCGCGGCATGGACCTGCGGGTGCGCGACGAACGAGCCGGCCTTGCGCCGCCGCTCGATCAGCCCCGCATGCGCCAGCCGCTCCAGCGCCTTGCTCACCGTCGCGCGTGCGCAGCCATAGTGCGCGACCAGCTCATGTTCGAACGGAATGCGGTCGCCCGGGCGCAGTTCGCCCGAACGGATGCGCTCCTCGATGTCCGAGCGGATGCGTTCCTGCAGCGTCACCCGAGCAGGCGCCCCAGGATTTTGTGATAATGATTAGCAATAACCGAGCGTGCGACATGTTCGCCGCGAACGACTCGCAGCGTGCCCGCGCGCCAGACGCAGTCGATCGTGCCGGCGCGGCCGGCGAAGATCCAGCGATCGAGAAGGGTGTCGGCGATCGCGCCGGCGAAGCTCGGATGGTCCATGTTCAGGCTCACGATATCGGCCGGAGCGCCGGGCGCAAACCCGGTTTCGACGCCGAGCGCCTGCCCTGCCCCGGCCAGCGCGGCGTCGAACAGCGTTTCGCCCACCGAAGCGCCCTCGGGCGCCAGGATCGCGCGGCGGCGCTGCGACAGGCGCTGCGAATATTCGAGCGCGCGCAGCTCGGCGGCGGCGTCGATCTGGATGTTGGAGTCGGTGCCGGTGGCGATCCAGCCGCCCGCCGCGAGGTAGCGCTCGGCCGGGAAGATGCCGTCGCCGAGATTGGCCTCGGTGACCGGGCACAGGCCAGCGACCGCGCCCGAGCCTGCCAGCCGGTCGGTTTCCGCATCGGTCAGATGCGTGGCGTGGATCAGCGTCCAGCGGGCATCGACTTCGGCATTATGGAGCAGCCATTCGACTGGCCGCGCACCGCTCCACTGCTCGCAGGCCTCGACTTCCTTGACCTGCTCGGCGGCATGGATGTGGATCGGGCCGTCGGTCAGCGCAGTGACCGCCGCCAGCTCCTCGGGCGTAACCGCGCGCAGCGAGTGCGGCGCCACCCCGAGCACCGCGTCGGCGGGCAGCTTGGCGCGGCTCGCCTCGACCAGTGCGGCAAAGCCGTCGAGGTCGGAGAGGAAGCGGCGCTGGCCCGGCTTGGGCAGGCGCCCGCCGAAATCGCTGTGCGCGTAGAAGACCGGGAGCAGGGTGAGGCCGATGCCCGTCTGCTCGGCCGCGGCGACGATCGCACCGGCGGTCTCGGCCGGATCGGCATAGCGGCCGCCATCGATGTCATTGTGAAGATAATGGAATTCGCCGACGCGAGTATAGCCGGTCTCTAGCATCTCGGCATAGGCGAGCGCGGTGATCGCGGCGATGTCCTCGGGGGTGAGCCGGTCGAGGAACCGGTACATGATCTCGCGCCAGCTCCAGAAATCGTCATCGGGCCGCCCGCGCCGCTCGCTCAGTCCCGCCATGCCGCGCTGGAAGCCATGGCTATGGACATTGCCGAGGCCGGGGATCGCGACGCGGTGGCGCTCGGCGCCGGGCGTGCAATCGGTGCCCGGCAGCACCTCGACAATACGCCCAGCTGCGATGCGCACGGTGACGCGCTCGGCCCAGCCGGCGGGTAGCAGCGCATTTTCGAACCAGAGATCCATCAGTGCCTCCTTTCATTATGTCTAGACATAACACAAAGCACGGGCAAGGATGGGGAGATGGATCGACTCTGGATTAACGCGCGGATCGCCACGATGGCGGGGCCAGGCCTCGGCATCGTCGAGCGCGGTGCGGTGGCGGTGAAGGACGGGCGGATCGCCTGGGTCGGCCCCGCCAGCGAAGCCCCAACCGGCTCCGAGACGATCGATTGCGAAGGCCGCTGGATCACTCCCGGGCTGATCGATTGCCACACGCATCTGGTCCATGGCGGCGACCGTGCGCAGGAGTTCGAGCTCCGCCTCCAGGGCGCGAGCTATGAGGAGATAGCCCGCGCCGGCGGCGGGATCGTCTCGACGATGCGCGCCACCCGCGCCGCCAGCGAGGCCGAGCTGGTGGCGAGCGCGCTCCCCCGCCTCGATGCGCTGATCGCCGAGGGCGCGACCACGGTCGAAGTGAAGTCCGGCTATGGCCTGTCGCTGGACGACGAGTTGAAGATGCTCCGCGCGGCCAGAGCGCTGGGCCAGGCGCGCCCGGTGCGGATCGCCACGACCTTCCTCGGCGCGCACGCCCTGCCGCCCGAATATGCCGACAACCGCGCTGGCTATGTCGACCTCGTCTGCGAGACGATGATCCCGGCGCTCGGCGACCTTGCCGACGCAGTGGACGCGTTCTGCGAAGGGATCGGGTTCACGGCGGAGGAAACCGCGCGGGTCTTCGAGGCCGCAAAGGCGCAGGGCCTGCGCGTGAAGCTCCACGCGGAGCAGCTCTCGAACCAGCACGGCGCGGCGCTGGCCGCATCCCACGGCGCGCTCTCTGCCGATCATCTCGAATATCTCGACGACGCGGGCATCGCCGCGATGGCGGCGGCCGGCACCGTCGCCACGCTCCTCCCCGGCGCCTATTACTTCGTCCGCGAGACCAAACTCCCGCCAATCCAGGCGCTCCGCGATGCCGGCGTCCCGATCGCGCTCGCGACCGATTGCAACCCCGGCACCTCGCCGCTCACCAGCCTGCTGCTCGTGATGAACATGGGCGCGACGCTGTTCCGCCTCACCGTCGAGGAATGCCTGGCCGGCGTGACGCGCGAGGCGGCGCGGGCGCTGGGGCTCCAGCATGAAATCGGCACGATCGAACCCGGCAAGAGCTGCGACCTCGCGATCTGGAACGTCGAGCGGCCGGCCGAGCTTGTCTACCGCATGGGGCTGAACCCGCTCCACACCCGCATCTGGAAGGGCCAATGACCGACATCCTGCTGATCCCCGGCGCCGTGCCGCTGGCCGAGTGGCGCGCGATCTGGCGCGGCGCGGTGCCCCGGCTCGATCCCGCCGCCGCCCCGCGCATCGCCGAGAGCGCCGCCGCCGTCGCGCGCATCCTCGCGCATGGCGCGCCGGTCTATGGGATCAACACCGGCTTCGGGAAGCTCGCCTCGGTAAAGATCGAGGCCGAGGACCTGGCAACGCTCCAGCGCAACATCGTCCTCAGCCACGCCGCCGGCATCGGCGTGCCCTCGCCCGCCCCCGTCGTCCGGCTGATGGTGGCGCTCAAGCTGGCAAGCCTGGCGCAGGGCGCCTCAGGCGTGCAGCCGGCGACCGTCGAACTGCTCGAGGCGATGATGGCAAAGGGCCTCACCCCGGTGGTGCCGAGCCAGGGTTCGGTCGGCGCGAGCGGCGATCTCGCCCCGCTCGCGCACATGGCCGCGACGATGATCGGCGTCGGCTCGATCGAAATGGAAGGCCGCGTGCTGCCCGCCGAGCAGGCGCTAGCCGAGGCGGGGCTCGCCCCGGTGACGCTCGGCCCCAAGGAAGGCCTCGCTCTCCTCAACGGCACCCAATTCTCCACCGCCAACGCGCTCGCCGGGCTGTTCGAGGCCGAGACTTTGTTCCAGGCCGCGCTGGTCACCGGCGCGCTCTCGACCGAGGCGGCCAAGGGCACCGATGCGCCCTTCGACCCGCGCATCCACCAGCTGCGCCGCCACCCCGGCCAGATCGCAGTCGGCGAGACGCTGCGCACGCTCATGCAGGGCTCGGCGATCCGCGCCTCGCACCGCGACGACGATCCGCGCGTCCAGGACCCCTATTGCCTGCGCTGCCAGCCCCAGGTGATGGGCGCGGTGCTCGACTTGCTGCGCCAGGCCGCGACGACGCTGGAGACCGAGGCCAATGGCGTAAGCGACAACCCGCTGATCTTCCCCGAGACCGACGAAGCACTGTCCGGCGGAAATTTCCACGCCGAGCCGGTCGCCTTCGCGGCGGACATGATCGCCCTCGCCCTCTGCGAGATCGGCTCGATCGCCGAGCGCCGCGTCGCGATGCTGGTCGACCCCGCGCTTTCCAACCTGCCCGCCTTCCTCACGCCCCAGCCGGGCCTCAACTCGGGCTTCATGATCCCCCAGGTCACCGCCGCCGCGCTCGTCTCCGAGAACAAGCAGCGCGCCACGCCCGCCAGCGTCGATTCGATCCCGACCTCTGCGAACCAGGAAGACCATGTCTCGATGGCCGCGCACGGCGCACGGCGCCTGCTCGACATGGCGGCGAACTGCGCCGGCGTGATCGGCATCGAGCTGCTCGCCGCCGCGCAGGGTTGCGATTTCCACACCGGCCTCACTTCCTCCGACGCCCTCGAACGCGTCCGCGCCCGCCTGCGCCGGGAGGTGCCGACGCTCGACCATGACCGGCATTTCCACCCCGATATCGAAGCCGCCACGGCAATCGTGCGCGCCGGCGCGGTGGCGGAGGCGGCGGGCATCGCGCTGCCGGGGGTCGCATGAACTGGCTGGAGATCCACCGGGGCGTGGCGCCGCTGATCGTCGCCTTCCCGCACACCGGCACCGACCTGGCGGGTGTCGAGGGCTTTGCTTCGCCCTGGCTCGCGACCAAGGACGCCGATTGGTGGATCGACCGGCTCTACGCCTTCGCCCGTGACCTCGGCGCGACGACGATCCGTACTCGCATCTCGCGTAGCGTGATCGACGTGAACCGCGATCCTTCTGGCGCGTCGCTCTATCCCGGCCAGGCGACCACCGAGCTCTGCCCGACCACGACCTTCGACGGCGAAGCGCTGCAGAACCCGGATGCGGACGAGATCGTCCGCCGCCGCGCGAACTGGTTCGATCCCTACCACGGGGCGATCGAAACCGAGATCGCCCGTCTCCGCGCGATCCACCCCAGGATCGTCCTCTACGACGCCCATTCGATCCGCAGCCACGTCCCTCGGCTGTTCGACGGCGAACTGCCCCAGTTCAACATCGGCACCAGTGGCGGTAGCACCTGCGCGCGGGCCCTCGCCGCCGCGGTCGAGGCCGCCTGCGCCGCCACGCCCTGGAGCCAGGTCACCGACGGACGCTTCCGCGGCGGCTGGACCACCCGCCACTATGGTCGGCCCGAGCAGGGCATGCACGCGATCCAGATGGAGCTCGCCTGCCGCGGCTATATCGACGAGCCCGCCGTCTTCGACGAGGTGCATTGGCCCACCTCCTACGACGAATCCCGCGCCGCCCCGATGCGCACCGCGCTCACCAACGTCCTCACCGCCTGCCTGAATTTCGCCGGAGCCCCGGAATGACTCGTCTCGACAACAGCCGCATCATCAAGCCCGCCACCGGCACCACGCTCAGCGCCAAGAGCTGGCTCACCGAAGCGCCGCTGCGCATGTTGATGAACAACCTACACCCCGACGTCGCCGAGCGGCCCGAGGAACTGGTCGTCTATGGCGGCATCGGCCGGGCGGCGCGCGACTGGGAGAGCTATGACAAGATCGTCGAAGCCCTCCAAAAGCTCGAAGCCGACGAGACGCTGCTGATCCAGTCGGGCAAGCCGGTGGGCGTGTTCCGCACGCACGAGAATGCGCCGCGCGTCCTCCTCGCCAACTCCAACCTGGTGCCGCACTGGGCGACCTGGGAGCATTTCAACGAATTGGATCGCAAGGGGCTGGCGATGTACGGCCAGATGACCGCCGGCTCGTGGATCTATATCGGCACCCAGGGCATCGTGCAGGGCACCTACGAGACCTTCGCCGAGATGGGCCGCCAGCATTATGGCGGCGACCTGAAGGGCCGCTGGCTGCTCACCGCCGGCCTGGGCGGCATGGGCGGGGCGCAGCCGCTCGCAGCGGTGATGGCGGGTGCCTCCTGCCTCGCCATCGAGTGCCAGCCGAGCCGGATCGAGATGCGCCTGCGCACCGGCTATCTCGACCACAGCGCCACGACGATCGACGAGGCGCTGGCGATCGTGCAGGGCGCCGACAAGCCCGTCTCGGTCGGCCTGCTCGGCAATGCGGCGGAGCTGCTGCCCGAGATGTTCGCGCGCGGCATCCGCCCCGATCTGCTCACCGACCAGACCAGCGCGCACGATCCGGTCAACGGCTACCTTCCCGCCGGCTGGACCGTCGCCGAATGGATCGACAGGCGCGAACGCGATCCCGAGAGCGTGGCAAGCGCCGCCAAGGCCTCGATAGCCGTCCACGTCCGGGCGATGCTCGACTTCCAGGCAGCGGGCGTGCCGACGGTCGACTACGGCAACAACATCCGCCAGGTCGCGCTCGATGCGGGCGTGACCAACGCCTTCGACTTCCCCGGCTTCGTCCCCGCCTATATCCGCCCGCTCTTCTGCCGCGGGATCGGCCCGTTCCGCTGGGCGGCGCTTTCGGGCGATCCCGAGGACATCGCCCGCACCGACGCCAAGGTGAAGGAGCTCCTCCCCGACAACGCCCATCTCCACAACTGGCTCGACATGGCCGCCGAGCGCATCCGCTTCCAGGGTCTGCCGGCGCGGATCTGCTGGGTGGGCCTCGGCGACCGCCACCGGCTCGGCCTCGCCTTCAACGAGATGGTCGCCTCGGGCGAGCTCAAGGCGCCGATCGTCATCGGCCGCGACCATCTCGACAGCGGCTCGGTCGCCAGCCCCAATCGCGAGACCGAGGCGATGCGCGACGGATCGGACGCCGTGTCCGACTGGCCCCTGCTCAACGCGCTGCTCAACACCGCGAGCGGCGCGACCTGGGTCTCGCTCCACCACGGCGGCGGCGTCGGCATGGGCTATTCGCAGCACGCCGGCATGGTGATCGTCGCCGATGGAACCCCCGAGGCCGCCAAGCGTCTTGCGCGCGTGCTTTGGAACGACCCCGCAACGGGCGTGATGCGGCATGCCGATGCCGGCTACGTCATGGCTTTGGATTGCGCACGGGAGAAAGGGCTGAACCTGCCCGGCATCCTGTAACCCGGCTTTCCCCGCCGGCAACGGCGGGGAGACGGAGGCGGGCCGTTGCTCGGAAACGAGCGCTGCAACAGCGGTCCGCCTCCTTGAAGATCAGATCTCCACGAACCTGCCGGCCGCGCGGTCCTTCACCACCTTGCCCGCTTCGAACACGGTGCCGTTCATCGTGATGTAGACGCCCGGCTGCGCGACCTGGACGGTGGCGAAGGCCATGCCGAGGTTGAAGGTCGCATCGCTCTCGGCAAAGCGCGCCGGGGCGAGCGCGCCGACCAATACGATCGTCTTGCCGGCGATGTGGCCGAGCGCCCTGGCGGTCTCGGTCATCGTGTCGGTGCCGTGGGTGATGACGATACGGCTGGCAGGAGACGCCGCGGCGCGCGCGGCGATCGTCGCACGATCGGCATCGTCCATGTCGAGGCTGTCCTTGCGCATCACTTCCTCGACCTGGAAGGGATGCAGCACCCGGCCGATCTCGAGCAGCCGCGTCACCATCGTGCCGACGATCGTGTACTGGCTCGAGGAGTCGAAATATTGCTTGTCGATCGTGCCGCCAGTGGTGAGCACGAGGATGGGCTGGGTGTCGGTCATGCGCGGCCCTTACGCCTGAATAGAGGCCCGGAAAAGCGCCGGTCTTCCGCATCCGTTGGGGCGTTGGACAAAATGCCCATCCGCTTCGGGCAACAACGGACGTGACCCGCCCGCCCCGTTCGGCTAGCCCGCAACCATGGCAATCTGGCGCGCCTTCTTCCGGGAGCATCGCTGGCTCGCGCTGTGGCTGATCGCCGCGGCGCTGGCGGTGAAGTCGCTCGTGCCTGCCGGATACATGCTCGCCGACACCGGCGCCCGGACGCTCACCATGGCGATCTGCGACGGCAACGGCCCCGCGACGATGACCATCGACGTGCCGATGGACCCCGGCCACAAGGCTCCGGCCAGCAAGCAGGACGGCGGCTGCGCCTTCTCCTCGCTCGCGCATGCTGCAGCCGGCGGCGCCAATCCGGCGCTGCTGCTCGCGGCGATCGCCTTCCTGCTCGCGCTCGGCTTCGCGCCCGCCGCCACGCCCGCGCTCCCGCGCCGCGCCTTTGCCCGGCCGCCTTCGCAAGGACCACCTTCCCACGCCTGAACCCGCGTCCTTCCTCGTTCAGGTGAATTCCCATGTCCCGATCTCGTCGCGCACACCTTTGTGCGCTGCCGCTGCTGTGCATTTCCGCCCCTGCCCTGGCGCAGGAGGGCGATGACCCGTCCATCCTCGTGATCGGCCAGAAGGATGCGCCGATCAGCATCGATCCGCGCGGGCTCTCGGTGAGCCTGGGCGACGCGCAGTTCGCGGGGATCAACGCCCAGAATGTCGAGGACCTGATGAAATACGCGCCCGATTTCTTCGTGCGCAAACGCTATGCGGGCGACTCCAACGGCGTCCCCGGCTTCCGCGGCACCCATTCCACGCAGAGCGCCCGCGCGCTGGTGATGGTCGACGGGTTCGTCGTGTCGAACTTCCTCGGCAACAGCTTCGCGTTCGCGCCCAAATGGGGCGTGGTCGGCCCCGGCGAAGTGCAGCAGTTCGACGTGGTCTACGGCCCCTATTCGGCGCGCTATTCGGGCAATTCGATGGGCGGCATCGTCAACATCACGACGCGCTCGCCCGAGAAGACCGAGGCCTTCGCCACCGTCCAGGGCCTGGCCGAGCCGTTCGACCAATATGGCACCCAGGCCACTTATTGGGGCTGGTCGGGCGAGGCCGGTCTCGGCTGGCGCCAGAAGGACGGCCCATGGTCGGCACGACTCTCGGGCCGGCATTTCCGCAACGACGGCCAGCCGATGAGCTGGTACGGGCTCACCCCGGTAGCGGGCGCGCCGGGCACGGTAGTCACCGGCGCAGTGGTCGACGCGGGCCAGGCAATCCCCAACGCCCCGGGCAGCACGGCCAACCCGATCTTCGCCGCGCAGAGCCCCGCCGCAACGACGCAGGACCAGGCCAAGCTGCGCATCGGCTATGACGGCGCCTCGGGCGTCACCGGCGAGCTGCTGTTCGCGTACTGGCACAATCTCGATGCGCAATACGCCCCCGACTGCTATCTGCGCGACGCTGCCGGCAACAAGGTGTGCGAGGGGCGCGTAACCACGCTCGGCCAGACCTGGACCGCCTCGGGCGCCAAATGGTCGCGGACGGTGCGCGACGAGTTCCTCGCCGGCGGCAGGATCGCCGCACCGATCGCGCCCGACGTCACGGCGAAGCTCAACCTCTCGACCTATCAGGTCGCCCGCTCTGACGGGTTCACCTCGGGCAGCTGGGCGGCGGGTGGCAGCGACGGCGCCGGCACGCTCGCCCGCCAGGGACCGACCGGCTGGGTCACCGGCGATATCTCGCTCGATGCCCGCACGGGTCCGTTGACCCTCGCCGCCGGCGCGAGCGGCAATCTCTACCGGACCGACCTCACCAACTACAGCGTGCCGCACTGGCGCGCCGACGATGGCCGTGCCTTTTCGACGCGCACCTTCGGCAAGACCCGGCTGCTCGCCGGCTGGGGCGAGGCGCGGCTGCGCGCCGAAGCATTGGCCTTCACGCTGGGCGCCCGCGTCGAGAGCTGGCGCGCGTTCGACGGCGGGCTCGGCCGGATCGGCACCGGCGGCACACCGGTGACCAACCGCTACGCCGTCCGTAGCGCCACGGCCTTCGATCCGAAATTCTCGGTCGAATGGCATGCCGGGCAGACCAGCGCCCAGCTCAGCCTCGCCGAGGCGACGCGCTTCCCCACCGTCGGCGAGCTGTTCCAGGGCAGCCTCAACGGCGATGGCAGCTTCAACGCCAACAGCTTCGATCCGGACCTCAAGCCCGAGCGCTCGCGCGACGCGAACCTGGTGGTGGCGCACGATTTCGGCACGCTGAAGCTCACCGGCTCCGCCTTCTGGCAGCGCGTGGACAACACGATCTTCTCGTTCGTCGGCTTCAACCAGAACGGCATCACCACTTCGACCTTCAAGAATATCGACGTGACGCGCCAATACGGCTTCGAGCTGATCGCCGAGGCGCGCGATGTCGGGCTGCGCGGGCTCGATCTCGACGCGAACCTCGCCTGGATCGACTCGCGCACCGTCCGCAACGACAGCGCCCCGGCCGCCGAGGGCGTGCAGTTCCCGCGCATCCCGCGCTGGCGGCTCAACGCCAATCTCCGCTACACGCTCACGCCGCGCCTGCTCGCCTCGCTCGGCATGCGCTATGCCTCGCGGCCCAATACCGATCTGTTCGGCCTCCAGCGCGGCGATACGTTCGGCTACACGTCCGAGCTGTTCGCGCTCGATGCCAAGGTGAACTGGAAGATGACCGATCAATTGCGGCTGAGCGTAGGCGTGGACAATATCACCAATGATCGCGCTTGGGTCTATCACCCCTATCCGCAGCGCAGCTTCCTGCTCGAAGCGGGGTGGACACTGTGAGCGAGGCGCCCCCACCCACGCCCAGCGTGCGCCAGGAACGCTGGTTCCGCGCGGTGTGGCGCTGGCATTTCTATGCCGGAATCTTCTGCCTGCCCTTCATCCTGTGGCTCTCGGTGACCGGCGGCCTCTATCTGTTCAAGCCCCAGATCGAGGGTTGGCTCTACGCGCCTTACAGCCATGTCGCCGCGCCCGGCGTGGCGATGCTCGCGCCCGAGAAGATCGTCGCGGCGGGCACGGCGGCGGTGCCCGGGTCGGTGCTCCACAAATATGTCCTGCCCGAAGCCTCCGACGACGCCGTCCAGCTCCTCGTCGGCAGCGGCGCGCAGGAGACACGGGTCTGGGTGCATCCGCAGACTGGCGCGGTGTTGAACAAGGCGGTCGAGGAAGACCGCTTCATGCGCGTCATCTTCCGCCTCCACGGCGAGCTGCTCGCCGGCAATACCGGTTCGGCGCTGGTCGAGATCGCTGCCTGCTGGACGATCGTGATGATCCTCACCGGGCTGTTCCTCTGGTGGCCGCGCGGCCGCGCCGGCAAGGGCCTGGGCGGGATCGCCTGGCCGCGCCTGCGCGCAGGCAAGCGCGTCTTCTGGCGCGATCTCCACGCAGTAACCGGGCTGTGGGTGTCGCTCGGCGCGGTGTTCCTGATCGCCTCGGGCCTGCCCTGGGCGAAGAACTGGGGCGACTATCTCAAGCAGGTCCGCGTCGCCACCGGCACCGCGCCGCTGCGGCAGGACTGGTCCGCCGGCTCGGTCGCGGATGCAGCGGCCCGCGCCGATCTCGACAAGGGCGTCCGCGCCATGCTGGACGAGCATGCCGAGCATCACGGCATGACGATGCCGCACGTCCAGCCCACCGGCCCGGCGCTCGACCGCGTCGTGGCGAAGGCGACGACGCTCGGCCTTGCCGCCCCCGCCGAAGTCAGCCCGCCGAGCAAGCCGGGCGGCCGCTGGCTCGTCCAGTCGCAGGCCGAGGACCGCACGCTGCGCGTCTCGGTGGAAATCGGCGACGATGGCGCGGTGATCGGTTCGCAGCGCTTTGCCGAGCGCCACTGGATCGACCGCGCGGTCGGTTACGGCGTCGCGATCCACGAGGGCGCCTGGCTCGGGCTGCTCAACCAGCTGGTCAACCTCACCGTCCTGCTCGGCCTGGTTATGCTGGCGCTCTCCAGCATCGTGCTGTGGTGGCGGCGGCGCCCCCAGGGCGAGCTCGGCGCCCCGGCCGCCAAGCATCCGCTCAAGCACAGCTGGGCGCTGGTCGGCGCCACACTGCTGCTCGGCCTGCTGCTGCCCCTGTTCGGCATTACCCTGGCGATCGCCGCGGCGTTCGAGGCCGCAGCGACTCGCATCGCCCCGGGCCTTTCGCGCTGGATGGGCCTGCGCGTGTCCAAAATGTAACCTGGCGGCCAGCGCCGCTACACCTTGCCGGGGCTATTCCAGTCTCACGGTCGCCGAAGCGGACCGCGAGAACAGGAGACCCGGAGATGGCCAATCCCCGCATTGCAGTCACCCTGCTGGCACTTGCCACGCTGGCATGCGGTTCGGCGGCCTGGTCGACCGCGGACGCCCGCCTCGCGAGCAAGCCTGCGGTGGCAACATCGCAACACAGATAACGAGCTTGGCGCTGCCCATTACACCCTGTTCCGGGTGGCGCCAGGCGGGTGCGGATTGCCCTCTTTTATCCGCACCCGCGTACATGAGCGGCCGGCGCGTTCCTCCCTTTGCGCGCCGGTCGTTTCATGTCCGGGCGCCTACGCACATGACACGAATTTAATCTTGGAGGCAGGTCCGCGAAGGGCTTGCGCGACTAGATAGGCAAGGCACGCCACTTATCAGCGTTCGTGGCGGGCAAACCAGCGGCGTCCGGCCCCACCGCACTCCTCGGGCCGGGCGTCGCACCATTTTCGACATTGGCAGGGCACAACGGCGATGGAACGTCCGATCTTCTTTGACGCAAGCGGCAAACGGAACCGCTGGACGATGCGCGCCTTCTTCCTGTCGCTGCTGGTGATCGTGGTCGCCGTGGGCGCCTTTGCGATGACCGTGGTGCGCGTGCCCAATCCCGGCCCGCTCGCGATGGCGATGGAGCATCCCCAGCCGCGCTCGCTCAAGCAGCAGGCCAACCGCATCCGCCACAGCTTCGCCTCCTGGCTGCCGCGCGGCGCCGCGCACGGCTCGAGCGCGCCGCTCGCCGTCGGTTTCTACGTGCCCTGGGACGATGCCAGCCGCGCCTCGCTGCGCCGCCATGTCGGCGAACTCGATTGGGTCGTGCCGGCGCTCTACAGCGTCACCGGCGCGCAGCACCAGATCACCGTCACCCCCGATCCCCAGTTCGACACGATCATCGCCTCGGCTACGCGCCGGCCCAAGGTGCTGCCGATGGTGCAGAACGCCACCGGCGACAATTGGGACAGCGCCGGCGCCGCCGCGCTGCTCCACAACCCCGCCGCCCGCGCCGCCTTCCTCGACAACCTCCAGCGCACCCTGGTCGCGCGCAAGGCCGACGGCGCCGTGTTCGACTTCGAGGAGCTGCCCACCGCCTCGCAGCGCGACTATCTCGCCCTGCTGCGCGAGGCGCACGCCAAGTTCGGGGCCAAGCTCAGCATCGCCGTCACCGTGCCCGCGCAGGACGACGACTGGAACATGAAGGCCTATGCCGCGGTCACCGATCGCGTGATCCTGATGGACTATGACGAGCATGCCCCGGTCACCGCGGCGGGCCCGATCGCCAGCCAGGCCTGGTTCGTCCAGCAGATGAACGCCGCGCTCAAGCAGGTCCCCGCCGACAAGCTGATCGTCGGCATCGCCAACTATGGCTATAACTGGACCGCCACCGGCACTGCCTCGCCGCTGTCGATCGAAGAAGCCTGGCTGATCGCGCATGACAGCGACGCGCCGGTCACTTTCGACCGGACCAGCGGCAACCAGACCTTCGCCTATGAAGAAAACGGCGTGAACCACACCGTGTGGATGGCCGACGCCACCACTGCGTGGAACCAGCTGCGCGCCGCCAACATCAAGGGCGTCGGCGGCGTCGCGCTGTGGCGTCTCGGCGCCGAGGATTCGAACTTCTGGAAGGCGCTGGGCGCCGCGCATTCGGGCAAGATCCCCGACCTGCGTGGGATCGAGGCGGTCGGCGACGTCGATATCGAAGGCTCGGGCGAGATCCTGCGCATCACCAGCACGCCGAGCACCGGCGCGCGCACCATCGTCCAGAATCCCAATGGCCTGATCGTCGACGAGCATTTCCAGTCGCTCCCGACGCCCTATGTCGTCACCCGCACCGGCTACATGCCCGGCAAGGTCGCGCTGACCTTCGACGACGGCCCCGATGCCGACTGGACGCCGAAGATCCTCGACGTGCTCAAGCAGAAGCACGCCACCGCCACCTTCTTCCTGATCGGCGAGAATGCGATGGCGGATCCCTTCCTCGTCCGCCGCATCGTCGACGAAGGCAACGAGATCGGCAGCCACACCTTCACCCACCCGAACCTGGCGCTCGCCTCGGCCCGCGGCACCCGCATCGAGCTCAACGCGACGCAGCGCCTGCTCGAGGCCTATACCGGCCGCTCGATCCGCCTGTTCCGCGCGCCCTATTTCGGCGACGCCGAGCCGACGACGGCGGACGAGCTCATCCCCGCGCTCACCGCGCAGCGCGCGGGCTACACCAATGTCGGCCTGCACGTCGATCCGAACGACTGGCAGCGCCCCGGCGTCGATGCGATCGTCAACACCACACTCAGCGAGGTCGAGGCCGGCAATTACGACCAGTCGGGCCAGATCATCCTGCTCCATGACGGCGGCGGCGATCGCTCGCAGACGCTGGCGGCGCTGCCGCAGATCATCGACGGGCTCCGCGCCAAGGGCTACCAGATCGTCCCCGTCTCGCAGCTCGCCGGCCTCACCCGCGACCAGGTGATGCCCGAAGTGCAGGGCGCCGATCTCGCCGCGGTGCGCACCGATGTCGGCATCTTCCTGATCGTCGCGATGATCGGTTTCGCGCTGAAGTGGCTGTTCTTCGCCGCGATCGCGCTCGGCATCGCCCGCGCGCTCGTCCTCGCCGCGCTCGCGGTGAACGGCAACCGCCGCAAGAACCGCCCGGTGGCGCCGGAGATCGACCCGACGCGCTTCGTCTCGGTGCTGATCCCCGCCTATAACGAGGCGAAGGTGATCGAGGGCTCGATCCGCCGCGTGCTCGACAGCGAGCAGGTCAATGTCGAGGTTATCGTGCTCGATGACGGCTCGAAGGACGGCACCAGCGCGATCGTCAGCGCTGCCTTCGCCGAGGAGCCGCGGGTCAAGCTGCTCACGCTGGAGAATGGCGGCAAGGCGCGCGCGCTCAACAAGGGGCTGGAGATCGCCAGGGGCGACATCGTTATCGCGCTCGATGCCGATACCCAGTTCGAGCCACTGACCATCGCCCGCCTCGCCCGCTGGTTCGAGGACGAGGAGATCGGCGCGATCGCCGGCAACGCCAAGGTCGGCAACCGCGTCAACCTGGTCACCCGCTGGCAGTCGGTCGAATATGTCACCTCGCAGAATCTGGAACGCCGCGCGCTCTCCAGCCTCGATGCGATCATGGTGGTGCCCGGCGCGGTCGGCGCGTGGCGCAAGGCGGCACTCGACGAGGTCGGTGGCTATCCGGTCGACACGCTCGCCGAGGACCAGGACCTGACCATCGCCATCCAGCGCATGGGCTGGCGCGTCGGCTACGACATCGATGCGGTCGCCTGGACCGAGGCGCCCGAGAGCTTCGGCGCGCTCGCCAAGCAGCGCTTCCGCTGGGCATTCGGCACGCTGCAGTGCCTGTGGAAGCACCGCGAGATCATGCGCACGCGCAAGCCCGGCGGCCTCGCGCTGGTCGGCGTGCCCCAGGCCTGGGTGTTCCAGATCGGCTTCGCGATGATCTCGCCGCTGATCGACCTCGCGCTGGTCCTCTCGATCCTCGGCACCGCGCTGCGCGTCTACCAGCATGGCTGGGCGCAGACCGAGAGCGACGTGATCCGGATGGGCATCTACTGGATCGCCTTCACCAGCATCGACTTCCTGTGCGGCTGGGTGGCCTATGCCCTTGAGAAGCGCGAGAAGCGCTATCCCGGGCTGCTGCTGCTCGCCCAGCGCTTCGTCTATCGCCAGCTGATGTACTGGGTGGTGCTTCGTGCCGTCGCCAATGCGCTGCGCGGGCCCTGGGTCGGCTGGGGCAAGCTCGAGCGCAGCGGGCGCGTCGATGCCCAGGCGCCGGCGGAGACCCCGGCCCCGGCGAAAGTGCGGGCACCGGTACCCGCCGAGTGAAGGGACCACCGCAGGCGCATCACAGCCAGTACACGCTGGACGAGCGCGCCTGCCGGATGATCTGCCCGATCGCGGCGGCGATGGTCGGCGTCTGCCTCACCGCGATCGGCATCCTGCGCGTGGTGATCGCGGTGCGGAAGGCGAACACGCTGGCCGACGACATGCTGGCGCTGGACGCGGTGCTGTTCCTGATCGCGACCCTGACGTCGTACTTCGCCCTGCGCAACGGCCCCGGCAAGCGCCTCCACACGCTGGAGCGCATCGCCGACGTGACCTTCATCACCGCGATGTCGCTGATGACGCTGGTCGCCCTTGTGATGACCTACGCGCTGGCGGTGTAGCTTCTTTTCCCTCTGCCGCTTTGCGAGAGAGGGACTTAGAACCTGATCACAGCCCGCAACCCAGGCGCCGCATCCTCCAGCAGGAACCGCCCCTGGTGCAGCCGCGCCACCGCTTCGACCAGCGACAGCCCCAGCCCCGATCCCGCGACGTGCCGCGCCGGATCGAGCCGGCCGAACCGTCGCATCGCTTCCTCGCGGCGCGCCTCCGGGATACCGGGCCCGTCATCGGCGACCGACAGCGCGATCTCGCCACCCTCGCGCGCAGCGCGCACGGTGATGCGGTGCCCGCCCTCGGCATATTTGGTGGCGTTCTCGATCAGATTGCCGAGCGCCTGGCCGATCAGCTCGCGGTGGAGCAGCGCGTGCAGCCCCGGTTCGGCCTCCGCCACCACCTCGAAACCGCGATCCTCGGCGAGCGGGCCATAGACTTCGGCGAGATCCTCGAGCAGCGCGGCAAGGTCGGTATCGACGAAGCGGTCGCGCCCGATCCCTGCCTCGGCCCGGCTGATCAGCAGCGCCGTCGAGAGCATGCCGAGCAGCGTCTCCGCCTCGCCCGAGACGCGCTCGAGCGCCGCCAGCGCCGTCTCGTCGTCGGTCTCAAGGATCGCCCGCTCGAGCACCACCTTGATCCGGGTGACCGGCGATTTCAGGTCGTGCGCCAGCCCGTCGGTCATCATCCGCAGCTGCGAGACCAGCGCCTCGATCCGGTCGAGCATCGCATTGACCGACTGGCCGAGCGCGTCGAACGCATCGCCGCTGCCGCTGGTCGGCACGCGCCGGCCCAGCCGCCCCTCGCCCACTTCGCGCGCAGTGACCACCACGCCCTGGATCTGGTTGGAGAGCACCCGGCCGATCAGCAGCGCGCTCAGCAGCGCGAAGAACACGCCGATCACCAGCGCCGCAGTGATCGCCTCCTCGTTCACCCGCGCCAGCCGCACGCTCGCGCTGATCACGTGCCCTGCGAGCAGGCGCTCGCCATTGGGCAGCGTCGTCGAGGAGACGCCCATCAGCTCGGGCCGGTCGCTGCCGGTGCGATAGAGCTCGATCGCGCGCCAGTCGGTCTCCGCCGGCATCACCGTGGGCCAGTCGCCCAGATTGCCGCGGATCGGGTCCTCGCCGGCAGTGGCGAGCAGGATCACCGGCGGGCTGGCATGCGCCTGTTGCAGCCGCACGTCGATGATCCGGCGCAGCGCGGTATCGCCGCCGGCGCGCCAGGCCGAGACGAGGTCGTCGCGCAGCTCGGCAACCAGCGCCTTCTGCTCGGCAGCCAGCGCGCGCTCGCTCGATTGCTGGACGAACAGCAGGATGCCGCCGGTGACGGTGAGCTGCACCAGGAACGCCACGATGACGAAGCGCGCCGTTACCGAGCGCGCCAGCTGCCCCCAGCGCAGCCGCATCTCAGTCCGCCGGGCCGAGGCGATAGCCGGCGCCGCGGATGGTGTGGAGGATCGGCTCGCCGCCATCGTCGAGCTTCTTGCGCAGGCGGCTGATATGCACGTCGATCACGTTGGTTCCGGGATCGAAATGATAGTCCCACACGCCTTCGAGCAGCATCGTCCGGGTGATCACCTGGTCCGGGTGGCGCAGGAAATATTCGAGCAGGCGAAACTCGCGCGGCTGCAGGTCGATCACCTTGGCGCCGCGCTTCACCCGCCGCGAGAGCAGATCCATCTCGAGATCGCCCGAGCTGAGCTTGGTCACCGCCGTCTCGGCCGCGCCGCTCTTGCGCAGCAGCAGCCGCACGCGGGCGAGCAGCTCGGCAAAGGCGAAGGGCTTCACCAGATAGTCGTCGGCGCCCGAGGTGAGCCCGCCGACCCGGTCGTCGGGCGTGCCGAGCGCGGAGAGGATGATCACCGGCGTCTCGATCTTGGCGGCCCGGAGGGCGCCGAGCACCGCCATGCCGTCCATGCCGGGAAGCATGCGATCGAGCACGATCGCGTCGTAGCTGCCGTCGCTGGCGAGGAACAGGCCGTCGCGCCCATTGTCGGCGCGGTCGACCGTGAACCCCTCTTCGGTCATTCCCTTGGCGATGTAAGCGGCGGTAGGCTCGTCATCCTCCACCACCAGCAACTTGTGCCCCATTTTCTCCACTCGCGCTTCGCAAGAGCCTGACATGTCGTAGCTGCTTTTGATGCATCAAGTCGAGCGATAGCGCAGGCTGGTGGTCGTCGCGCAGATAGCGGCGGGCCTGGTCGAGCGTGTTGGTCGCGCGGCCGTCGATGGCGAGGATCGCATCGCCCACTTCCACACCGTCCTGCGCCGCTTCGCTGCCCGAGCGCAGGCTGGTGACGACCAGCCCGTGCGGCGTGCCGCCCGGCTGTTCGGCCGTGAAGCCCGGGAATAAATTGGCACCATTCTGGGCCGAGAAGAAGTGGTTGATCCCCGATCGCCACGCCCAGCCGAGGATCACCACGGCACTGAGCGCGAACGACAGGACGAGGATCAGCACGAACCCGTCGGGTCCGCGCGCAGCCTTGGCAAGGGCGCTGTCCTGGATGTCGCTGGTCGTCATTGCAGCCTGGAAATGCCCTCGGTGCCCGGCCAAGTCACGTTAAGCTTTGGTCATGATCCGGTCACCGCCCGGCGAGCCGGCGCGCTCTAGATGCGGCACAGTTTCAAGGAGTTCGCGATGCGCCGTATCACGCTTGCCCTGGCCCTGCTGGCCCTGCTGCTCGGCGGGTTCGCCGGCTGGCTGGGCTATATCGGCTATTTCGGCGGGCCGGTATATTATGACATCGCCCCCAAGCGCCCCGCCGCCCCGGCCGCGCGCAGTCTGGCGGTGGTGCTGGTCTCGGGCGACATGGGCTTCAAGATCGGCATGGGCCCCGACATCGCGCAGCGCTTCGCCGCGGACGGGATACCCGTGGTCGGCGTCAGCTCGCTCGCCTATTTCCGCCACCAGCGCACCCCCGCGGAGATCCAGGCGCTGATCGCCGATGCCGCACGCCGCGCGCTCGCCTTCGGGCACGCAGACCGGCTGGTGCTGGTCGGCCAGTCCTTCGGCGCGGACATGATGCATGTCGGGCTGACCGGCCTGCCCGCGGACCTGCGCGCCAGGGTCAAGATGGTCGCGCTGGTAGTCCCCACCGACACGGTCTTCTACCGCGCCTCCCCGTCCGAGCTGTTCAATTGGGCCAAGCCCGATGCGATGGCGCTGCCCACCGGGCGCCAGCTCACCTGGGTGCCCGCCGTCTGCGTCCAGGGCGTCGAGGAGACCGACAGCCTCTGCCCGATGCTCACCCAGCCCAACATGCGCCGGATCGCGCTGCCCGGCGGCCACATGCTCCACCGCGATCCCGACGCGCTCTACCGCGCGCTCCGGGGCGCGATTTCGCACATTACAAAACTGTAGGGTTCCCCCCACCCGCCCGACAGGCACGCGGGCGCAAAGGGCAGCACGAGAGAGAGACTAGGAGACATTTCCATGCGTTTCGGCAAGATCCTGGCCGGCATCGGCCTGGGTACCATGCTGCTCGGCGCGGTACAGGCCTCTGCCCAGGCCCCCGCCGCCGCCGCAGCCGCTACCGGCGTCGTCGGCACCTGGGTGAACCCGCGCGGCAGCGTCAAGGTGAAGACGGGCGCATGCGGCGACAAGCTGTGCGGCTGGGTAGTCTGGGCCAACGACCAGGCGACCAAGGACGCCAAGGACAGCGGCGTCGACAAGCTCATCGGCACCGAGCTGCTGCGCGACTATCACCCCACCGGCAACGGCAAGTGGCAGGGCCAGGTCTATGTCCCCGACATGGGCCAGACCTTCTACTCCAAGATCGAGCAGCAGGGGCCGAACGCGCTGAAGATCAGCGGCTGCATCCTCGGCGGCTGGATCTGCAAGTCGCAGGTCTGGAACCGCGGCTGAGGCCGTGACCATGTCCGCCCGCACGAGGACCGCGCTGCAGCTCGGCGCCGTCGCCGCCGTCGTCGCGCTTGCCTGCGCGGCGCTGCACGGGTTGCTGCACGAAGTGCGCTGGCGCGACGTGCGCCACGCCTTCCACGCGATCGGCCCGCTGCAGATCGCCGGCGCGCTGGCGCTGACCGCGGGCAGCTATCTCATGCTGACGCTGTACGACGTGCTGGCGCTGCGCATCGTCGGGCGCCCGCTCCCCTATCGCACCGCGGCGCTGGCCTCGTTCACCAGCTACACGCTCAGCCACAATCTCGGCTTCGCGCTGCTCACCGGCGGCTCGGCGCGCTACCGGGTCTACAGCGCGGCGGGGCTCGAGACCGCGGACATCGTCAAGGTCGTCGCCACCGCCAGCGCCACCTTCTGGTCGGGCGTCGTCGTGATGGCGGGCGCCGCGCTCGCGCTGCACCGGACGCCGCTCGCGCTCGGCGGCGTCGCCGTCTCCACCACCGCGCAGCATCTGCTCGGCGCCGCCATTCTCGGCGCGACCTTCTGCGCGCTCGCGCTGCTGCGCGGGAAGCCGCGCGAATTGAAGCTGTCGCGCTGGCATTTCCGCCTGCCCAGCCTGAGCCAGGCGCTCGGGATGATCGCCACCTCGGCGATCGACCTCGCCCTCGCCAGCGCCGCGCTGCTGATCCTCGTGCCCGGCGCCAGCGCGCAGGCCTTCCCCGCCTTCTTCCTCGGCTATGCGCTGGCGATCATCGCCGCTTTGGTCACCCATGTCCCCGGCGGCGTCGGCGTGTTCGAGGCGGTGATGCTCGCCGTGCTGCCGGGCACCGACCCGTCGACGATACTCGCCGCGCTGATCCTCTACCGGCTGATCTATTATGTCCTGCCGCTGCTCGTCGCCGGCGCGCTGCTCGCGGTGCACGAGCGCCGCCAGCTCAGGAAGCCGCTCGCCGCGATCCGCGCCGCCGGCCTCGCGATGCACGGGCTCGCCCCGACTTTCCTCGCCGCGATCGTCTTCGTCGGCGGGATCGTGCTGCTCGTCTCGGGCTCGCTGCCCGCCATCCCGGCGCGCCTGCGCGTCCTCCATAGCTTCGTGCCGCTGCCTTTTGTCGAGGCATCGCACATCGCCGCCAGCCTGGCCGGCACCGCGCTGCTGCTGATCGCGCCTGCGCTCTATCGCCGGCTCGACGCTGCCTTCCACCTCTGCCGCACGCTCCTCCTCGCCGCAGCGCTGTTCTCGCTGCTCAAGGGCGTCGACTATGAGGAAGCCGCGATCCTGCTGGTCATCGCCGGCCTGCTCCAGCTCTCGCGTACCGCCTTCTACCGCAAGACCGCGCTCACCAGCGTGCTGTCCACCCGCGCGCTGCTCTCGGTCGCGGTCGCGGTCGGCCTGGCGACCTGGATCGGCTTCTTCGCCTTCAAGCATGTGCCCTATCAGGACGACCTCTGGTGGGAGTTCGCCTGGCGCGGCGACGCCTCGCGCTTCCTGCGTGCCAGCTTCGCCACCGCAGTGGCGCTGACCTGCGTCGCGGTCACCCAGTGGTTCGGCTATGCCAAGCCCCGGCGCGAGGAGCATGCCCCCGATACCGAGCTGCCGCGCACCGCGCTCGCCCATGCCAACCGCACCGATGCGATGCTCGCCTATACCGGCGACAAGCGCTTCCTGCGCTCGGCGAGCGGCGAGACGCTGCTGATGTACCAGGTCCAGGGACAGAGCTGGATCGTGATGGGCGACCCCGTCGGTCCGCGCGCGGAATGGGGCGACCTGCTCTGGCTGATCCGCGAGATGGCGGACGCGGCGCAGGGCCGGCTGCTGCTCTACCAGATCTCCGCCGAGGCGCTGCCGATCGCGATCGATCTCGGCCTCCAGCTCGTCAAATATGGCGAGGAAGCCCGCGTCTCGCTCCCCGGCTTCACGATGGAGGGGCCGGAGAAGCGCTCGCTGCGCCATTCGGAACGCCGCGCCGCGCGTGAAGGCGCCAGCTTCGAGATCGTCCCCGCCGCGCAGGTGCCCGGCATCATGGCCGAGCTGCGTGCGGTGTCGGACACCTGGATGCGCGACAAGGGCAATAGCGAGAAGGCCTTCTCGGTCGGCCGCTTCGACCCCGCCTATGTCGGCCGCTTCGATTGCGCGCTCGTCCGCCGCGGCGGCGCGATCGTCGCCTTCGCCAATGTCTGGGCGACCGAGAATCGCGAGGAGCTGTCGGTCGACCTGATGCGCCACCTCGCCGACATGCCGTACGGCACGATGGACTTCCTCTTCGTCCAGCTGATGCAATGGGGCCGCGACCAGGGCTATCGCTGGTTCAACCTCGGCATGGCGCCGCTGTCGGGCATCGAATCGCGCCGCCTCGCGCCGATCTGGGCGCGGATCGGCGCGCTGCTCTATCGCCACGGCGACGCCTTTTACGGCTTCGAGGGCCTGCGCGCCTACAAGGACAAATTCTCGCCGGTCTGGACCGCGCGCTATATCGGCGCGCCTCCGGGCCTCGGCCTGGCCCGCGGCATGATCGACCTGCAGACGCTGATCGGCGGCGGTTCGCGCAGCGCGGCGCGCCGGGGGAAACTGAAGCTGGTGGCTTAGTATTTCCCCTCCCTGCAAGGGAGGGGAGTTAGAAATACTAGTACCGCCCCCACACAAACCGCGACGACAGCGCGAAATTCCACACCGCCGCCACTGCGATCCCCGCCATCGCCGCGAACCGCCAGTCGCCATGCTGAACATCGTGGAGGAACCCCGCGACGCCGACATTCGCCGCAGCGCCCACCCCGCACACCACGCAGAACCCCGCCCAGCCGCGCAGCATCGGCCCAAAGCCCTTCAGCCGTTGTTCGCGATAGGTCAGCGCATTGTTGAGCAGGAAGTTGAAGCTCATCGCCGCGATCACCGCCAGCAATGTCGCGCCGACGAACGGCCAGGCCAGCCCTTCGAAACACGCCGCCAGCACCGCGAAATGCACCGCGGCGCCCAGCGCGCCGATGCTCGAGAACATCGCGAAGCGCACCGGCACGACCTTGCCGAACATCCGGTCATAGAGCGCGATCAGATATTCCATCGCCACGACATGATCGAGCTTGCTCTCGCCCAGCGCCCGGGTGCGGAACACATAGGGCAGCTCGCGAAAGTTCAGCGGCCGGGGCGAGGCGGTCATGAGGTCGAGCAGGATCTTGAAGCCGATCGCCGATAGCCGCGGCACCAGCGCGCGCACCACCTCCGTACGGATCATGAAGAAGCCGCTCATCGGGTCGGACAGGTCGGCCTTGAGCACCCGGCGCGAGAGCCGCGTCGCCAGCGCCGATTTCGCCACCCGGTCGCTGTCCCATTCCCCGGTGCCGCCGCCCGCGACGAAGCGCGAGCCGATCACCAGGTCGAGCGCGGCATCGCCTTCCAGCGCGTCGAGCATCTTCGGCAGCAGCGTCTCGTCATGCTGCAGGTCGCCGTCGATCACCGCCACCAGCGGCGCGGCGGTGGCGCACATGCCCTCAATGCAGGCGGAGGAGAGCCCGCGCCGCCCGATCCGCTGGATCACGCGCACGCGGCTGTCGCTGCGGCCCAGTTCACGGACGATATCCGCCGTCCCGTCCGGGCTGTCGTCGTCGACGAAGATCGCTTCCCAGCTCCGCCCCGCCAGCGCAGCATCGAGCTTCTCTATCAGCAGCGGCACGTTCGCGCGTTCGTTGAAGGTCGGGATCACCACCGCAAGCGCGAGATCGGTGCCGGGCGCGACCCGGGCGAAGCGGGCGATCTCGCTGTCGAGGAAGAGCTTCATGCGATCCCTTTGCTGAGGCTCGTCAAGGCCCCGGGAGGAGCGCGCCGGGGCACAGTACACAGGGCGCGCCCTCCCGGGGGGTTCGAGAGCAGGCCGCGCGTGCCGGGGGACGGACTTGCGCGGCTTGCCTCGGGGGCATGGGGAAGACGGATTCCCTGTGGCGATCCCGCAACAGATTTTGGAAAAATTTTGCGGCGCATCTGCCCCTTCTGCTCCCCTCGCTGAAAGGGAGGGGTATCCCTTAGAACCCGATTTCCAGCCCGAGCCGCACTGTGCGCGGGCGCAGCGGCGTCACCTGCTTCTCGTCGCGGATCAGCAGCGGCGAACCGAGCGCGAAGCGGTTGCCGCGGGTGTCGAGCAGGTTGGTGGCCGAGAGCGTCAGCGCCCGCCGCCCGCGCGCCAGGCGCAGCTCCAGCCCGGTATCGACATAGTCGCCCTGCGTCTTGCCGAGCACCGGCCCGATACCGAGCGTCGATTTGCCGACATAGCGCAGATAGGAAGTGGCCGAGAATTCGGTGTCGCCGCCTCCCAGCGCGGTGCGATAGGCGGCGCCCAGCCGGCCGCTGGCATCGGCGACATTGGGCAGCCGGTTGAAGTCGGACGGTCCCTCGACCAGCGGGAACACCGCCTGGGACGGGTTGGTGACCTTCGAGCCGTTCAGATAGAGCGACGCGTCGAAGTCGAGCCCCGGCGCCGCCTTCCAGCGCGCGGCCAGGCCCAGCGAGAGCACGCGTCCGTCGCCGATATTGGCGGTGGTCGGGAAGCCGAAGCCGTCGATCAGGTCGGCCTGGATGCTCGTCCACCAGGTCATCGATGCGCTCGCGGTCAGGCTCAGCCCGTCGGCGGTATAGCGCGTGCCCGCTTCGACAGTGGATAGCCGGTCGCCCTGGAAGCGCTGGATGATGTCGCGGCGCACCGCCAGCCCGCCAGGACGGAAGCCCTGCTCGAAGCGGCCGAACAGGGTGAGCCCGGCAAAGGGCTGATAGGCGATCGCGGCGGACGGCAGGAAGCGCGTCTCGGTGCGCGCGGCCTTGGCGCCCGGATCCTCACGAAAGGCATAGGAGCGATCGGCGTCCTCGGAATTGCCGGTCAGATGCGAGCGGGTCAGCCGCCCGCCGGCGGTGACCGTCACGCCGCGCACCGGCTCGACCGTGCCTTCGCCGTACAGCGTCGCCTCGGCGACGGTGTTGCGCACGCCGGTCAGCGCGAAGCGGCGGCTGCCGAAGCTGCGGTTCACCTGCCCACGATTCTCGAGCAGGCTCACGCCGATCAGCCAGCCGGTGCCGCGCGGCCCCCTGCGGGAAAGCCGCGTTTCGGTGGTGAGCATGTTGACCCGGTTGACCTGCTGGTAGCCGATCAGCTGCGAATTGGCGGGCGGCAGCGGAAACGCCTGGTTGACGTTGACGACCGAGGCGCCGGCGAACACTTCGGACACATATTGCTGGGCATAGGCGGCGGCCGAGCTCAGCTCGATATCTCCCCAGCGCTTGCGGGCGACCAGCTCGCCCAGCCAGAAATTATTCTCGAACGGCTGGGCGATCGTGCTCGCGCGGGTGAGCCCGTCGCCCTGGCCGTCGGCATATTGCGCGTCCCGGCCCTTGATGCTCTGGCCGACGCCGCCCAGGTCGACCGTCCAGCCGTCGACATTCCAGCGCAGCGCTGCGCGCCCGCCGGTGGTGCGCACGCTGTTGACGTCGTTCAGCCCGCGCTCGCGGTCGTCGATATAGCCGCCGTCGCGCGCGGTGAAGACGAGCGCGCGGGCGGCCAGCTCGCCCTCCTTGATCGGCAGGTTGAGGATGCCGCCCAGGTCCCAGCTCGGTGCGCCATGCTCGGTCAGCGCGCCGCCCCCCCAGACATGGCCGCCGCTCGCCCAGGCGTCGGGCGCGCGCGGCACCACGCGGACGACGCCGCCCAGCGATCCGGCGCCGTAGAGCGTGCCCTGCGGCCCCTCCAGCACCTCGACCCGGCCGATATCGTAGAGCTTCAGGTCGGGATCGGGCGCGCTGTAGGTGATGCGGCTGTTGCCCCAATATTGGCCCACCGTCGCCTGGGTCGGCCCGACAAAGCTCGAATCGGCGATGCCGCGGATGAACAGCTTGTTGCGCCCCGGCCCGAGATGCGTCGAGGCCAGGCTGGCGACGCGGTTGGCGATCACGTCGCTGCCCTGCCCGCCCTGCGAGACCGGGATGTCGCTGCCCTCGACGATCTGGACGCCGCCCGGATAGGCCTTTAGCGGCACGTCGCGCTTGCTGCCGGTGACCAGGATCTCGGCCGGCGGCGCATCCGGCTCCTCCGCCTGGGGCGGTGCCGCGCGCGGCCGGGGCGGCGGCGGCGGGGCGCGCTCGATCAGCCAGGTGCCGGGCGCGACGCGGCGCGCGCGCGTGCCGGTGCCCCTGAGCAGTTCCGCCAGCGCGCCGTCGACGCTGTGCCGGCCCTTGAGCGCGCGCACCCTGACCGCCCCGAAGGCAGGGTCGCGCAGGCCGATGCTGCTGCCGGTCTGGCGGCCGAGCGTGAACACTGCCGCATCGAGGCGACCGGCGGGCACGGAGACGCTGTGGCGCTCGTCCTGCGCGAGCGCAGGCGGAGCGGCGAGCAACGCGATCGGGAGGATCAGCTCAGCGCGGCGCACCGTTGATCGCGTCCAGCGTCCAGCCCTTGCCGGCGCGCGTCGCCCGGGTGCCGGTGAGCGCCGCGATGCGCTCGATCACCGCGCCGGGGCCGCCCTGGGTCGAGATCGTGCCGGTGAAGGCGATGTCGCCCGCGCCCCTGCCCGCGCGGACCGGGATGCCGAGATTGCGCGACACGTCGGCCGCCACCCGCTCGAGCGAGACGTTGCGATAGACCAGCTGCCCGCCGCGCCAGCTGCCGACATCGGCGGCGAGCGTGCGCGTCACCTCGGGCTTGCCGGCGGCCGGCACGCTGAGCGCGTCGCCGGGCGACAGCCGCACCGCGTCGGCCTGGGGCTGGTAGATCACCGCGCCCTCGGCCACCGAGACGCGCAGCCCGCTCTCGTCGCGCACCACGTTGAACACCGTGCCCGCGTCCTGCAGCACCGCGTCGCCGGTCTTGACGATGAAGGGATGCGCCGCGTCGTGGCGCACTTCGAACAGCGCCTCGCCCGCGACCAGCTCGGCCTCGCGCTTGTCGACCAGCGCGACCTGGGTGGCGCCGTTGAGGATCATCTTCGAGCCATCGGCCAGCGCGACTTCGCGGCGCTCGCCGGGGCCGGTGGCATAATGCTGCGCGGCCGGCCCGCTCAGGCTCGTCCAGCCGACGATCAGCGCCAGCGCCGCCGCCACCGCGCCGCCCGAGATCCAGGCGAGCCGCCGCTGCGGCCGCGCGACCGGCTCGAGGTCCTGCACCGGCTCGTCCGCCGACGGCGCGGTGCGGAACAGCGCGGCCATCGCATCGTCGGTCTCGATCGCGACATTGTAGGCAGCCAGGTGCGCGGGATCGCGCTCGAGCCAGTCGGCGAACGCGTCCCAATCGGCAAATGCCGTATCCTGCAGCCGGATCACCCAGTTGCGGGCATCCTCTGCGATGTCTTGCGAAACCCCGTTCATGCCCACCTCGCCCTCAGGACGGAGCCGATGCGCTCATTCCGCATCGAACTTGCCCTTCAGCTCGGCAATGGCCCGATAGGCCTTTTGCAGATCCTTCTCCACCGAGCTCAAGCTTATCCCCATGTCGCGAGCGATCGCTGCCTGCCCGTGCCCCTCGAGCCGATAGCGCCGGAAAACCTGATCGACTCGCGGCCCGAGCGCAAGCAGAGTCGCCTCGGCCTCGCGCAGCCGCTCGCGCGCGATCAGCACGCGCTCGCCCTCGGGCGCCGAGTCGCCCGCGGCGAGGTCCTGCCATTCATGCTGGCGCCGGCCGCGGCTGATCGCGGCGCGCTGGCGGTCGCGCAGCACATTCTCGGCCGCGCGGAACAGGTAGGAGACCGGATCCGCCACCGGCCGCGCCTCGGCGCCGGCGAGCTTGTGCCACAGATCCTGGAGCACGTCCTCGGCATCGTCCCCCGCCCCGCGCGCGGCGAGGAAACGAAGCAGCCGCGGCCGCTCGTTCTCGAGCACGCGCTGGAGGCCGCTGGTCGGCGAGGTTGCGATCATGCCGTCGGCCAAAGCATTGTGCGCTTCTCTTGCCAAGCCTTGGCTGCGCGATGGCATAATTGCGGCGGCGGAAAGGAGCTCAGGCACCGGGGCGCCGCCGATAGACGATCCGGCTGCGATTGCCCACCGGCACCGCCAGCACGGGCACATAGTCGCGCGCCAGCACCCCGCGCACATGGCCGAGCACCGCGGGCGTCAGCCCCTCCGCGTCGGGCGTGCTGGCGACAACGAATTGCGGGCGCGCCGCCATGATCCGCCGCACCTCGACCAGCGGATCGACGCCGAGCGCCCGCGACTCGCGCCCCAGCGCGAGGTGGGCGGGAAACGGCCAGCGCGTCGGCAGGCAGCTGCCGGTCAGCCGGTAGAGCGAAGGCTCGCCGTCGAACACATAGAGGCAGTCGTGCAGCCGCGGCCGGAGATAGTCCGCCACCCGCTCCATCTGCGGCCCCCAGCCCCGGTCGCGGCGGTTGTCGTTGACGATGCACAGCGACACCGCGCCGAGCAGCAGCATCACCGCCGCGCCGCCGGGAATCCGCCACCGGCTGCGCGCCGAGGCGATCACCAGCCCGCCCGCACCGTCGCCGAACCAGGCAGCGGCGAGCACGCAGAGCGGCACGAGCAGCGGCAGCGCATAATGGTCGAAATAGGTGCCGAAGATCAGCACGCCGCCGATCGCCGCGATCGCCCAGCCCTGGAGCAGCCGGCGGACATCCTCCTGCGCCGAACGCAGCATCCCGCACCCCAGCCCGGCGGCGACCGCGAGCGGCGCGAGGGCAAGCAGCATCCAGCCGAGCCGCTTCAGCGTGATGCCCACGCCGTCAGAGCCGCGGTCGAGGATCGACAGGAAATTGGCCTGGACGAACGCATCGCCCTGCCCGATCGCGGCGTAGCTGCCCCAGGCCGCTAGCGTCGGCAGCAGCGCCGCCGCCACCCAGCCCGCGCCCATCGCCAGCAGCACGCCCGGCGCCACGCCGCGCTCCCGCCCCAGCCACAGCAGCGCCAGCCCGAAGAACAGCCCCTCGAACACCGCGCTGTACTTCACCTGCATCGCCGCGCCGACGAGCAGCATCGCCAGCAGGCCCAGCCCGAAGCCGCGCGCCCCGAAGTCGCTCCGGCGCGCCACGGCGGTCATCGTCCAGGCGGCGAGCGCGACGAACAGGTTGTAGAACACCGGCGACTGGCCGCCCTCGCCGCCGAACACGCCGAGCGCGAGGATATAGACCACCCCCGCCGCAGCCGCGCCGTGCGGGCTCGCCACCTGCCGCGCGATCCGCGCGATCACCAGCGCCGTCGCCACGGCGAACAGCGTCGCGACGAGCTGGTATTGCAGCACTCCCGCCCCGCCGAGCAGGCGGATCGCGGCATAGATCAGGAACAGCCCGATCGGCTTGCGGTCCCAGATGTCGACATAGGGCAGCGCCCCGTGGAGCATCCGGTCGCCGGTCAGCAGGTAGAACTCGTCGTCGACCTGCACCACCGGGTTGCCGAACTGCGCCGCCCGCGCCGCGATCGCGACGACCAGTAGCAGCGCGGCGAGCAGCGCGGGATTGGTCGCCCAGCTCCGCGTCGCCAGCGCGAGCCGCGCCGTCCAGACCGGCTGCGGCGGCGCGACGAGGTGCAGCGGCTCGAAATGCGGAAACTCGGCCCAGGCCCGGGCTGGGGTACGCGGCATGATCACCACCCGACAACGGCTTTATGTCGGGACGGAGCAGCGCGGGCGATCCCGCATGCCGGGCGCGCTCAGCCGCGCGCCGGCATGCAAGCGGCCAGGCTCAGCCCTTGGGCGGCCGCGGATAGGGCACGAAGTCGCCCAGCCCCACCCAGCCCACCGGCATGCGCATGCCGCTGTCGATCAGCTTCACCGTGTCGATGCTGCACAGCTGCGACGAATGCGTGTCGGTGACCATGATGTTGTTCCAGTCGAGCGACGAGGCGCCGCTGCGCGGACGGTTCACATAGAGCAGGCCGCCGTTCATCTCATAGACGATCGCGGTCCCGTCGATGATCCGCGCCGAGCGGATGTCGCGCTGGAAGATGCAGTCCACCGGCTTGCCGGCAGTGCGCCCGGCAATGGCCTTGGCAAGCTCGGCCTCGCCCTTGGCGTTGTCCTGCGCGGCGGCGGGCAGCGCTGCAAGCAAGCTCGCGCCGAGCAAAGCGATCGAGATCTTCTTCATGGCACGTTCCTTTCGGCCCCCGGGCGGATGACGGAGTATATAGGAGGTAGCCGTATTTCGGCTAGGGCGCCCCAAGGTGTGGATCAATTAGACGTGATGATTTTGAATGGGGGGATAGCCAAGCCGGCTTTGCGCCCTAATTTCGGTCATTCGGCCCCGCCTGCGGCGACCCCTAAAACTGCTGTTCATTCATACCGCATTTACAACCATTACCGGGAAGCGGCCCGACCGCTGACGACAACGCGGAGTGCTCCAAGCCGGGCCGCGCTGCGATCCAACGCTTAGAGAAGCTGGCCTTTTGGCGCTGCTCTTTTTTAAGCTCGAATGCGGGCCCTACTGAATGCAGCCCAACCCGATCATCGCGCGCGCTAGTTCGTCTTCGAATCTTCGAAAGGATGCGGAGGCTCTTAACCTATCCAGCCTTTGCCGCTGAGCGATGGCGGGAATTATTTGATGCACGTCAGGCGGAGACCTCCTCCCCCGCACCTCACTAATCGCCCGGTTGAGGGTGGCTTTTGGGTCAACAAGTCGCTCAGCCTCGCGCGCATCTGCAGGCAGACCCAGCGCGCCCAAGTCACCGTTGTATCCCAATGCCCCGCCGACTGCTTCCCGGTCCGCAAGCATCCATGCTTCGGTCTCATGACGCGGAGCGATGATTACGCAACGCTCTAGAGGAAACCCGCACAACTCAAATGCCGCGTGCCGGTACGCTTCAGATCGATGCCCCATATTGGCTTCCAGAGCCCGGCCGCCGGTATCAGCGTGTATGAAGGCGATGTGGAAAGCATCGCGCTCCCGGCACAGTTCCTCGGCGACGTCAGCCACCGCTCTACTGGACTTTCCAAGATCAATCGCTGAAGCCAGAGGCACGGTGACATTGCGAACCCCCCTCGCGCGTACGAGGTCTTCCATCAGAAGCGGAATGACGATGTCAAAGTAAGCTTGATCAGTTGCCCCCTCGTGCATGGCCGCCCAACTGAGGTAAGTCATGCTGCGTCGACGGAGCGTTGCAGGAGTGTTTCAATCTCCGCGCGTACCAAATGGCGCTCGGGATCGTAAAGGTCTCCTAGCGGTTGAACGCCCGTCCGCATCCGCGTTCGAACGGTTCGCTTCTTTGTGTGAGGTCCGACAATTGACACAACGTCAGCCGCGACAATTTCATGATCCTTCAGGCAGGCCATAACCTTGGGTGAATGGGTGGCTATCAATACTTGAAAGGACGGAATTTCAGGATCGTCTGAAACAACCGCAGATTGCCGCAAAAACTGGACCAGCGCCGGAATGCGTCCCTCATGGACGCCATTTTCTGGCTCTTCGAAGCAAAGGGTCCCTTGCCGCTCGGGATCATTGAGGAGGGTTAGCAACGCCAGCAAGCGAAGCGTCCCATCGGAAATAACGCGAGAGCTGAATGACAAATCGTCAGTGAAACAGATGTTGTATGCGTACTGACGCTGCGCGACGTCGCTGAGGCTCTCCAGCCGCAACACCGACGGGATCAGCGATGCCAAATCAGCGGCAATGTCAGCCAAAGCGCCATCGGGACGGTTTTGACTACCTGTCTCCTCTTTCAAACGTGCGAGAACAGCCGCCAGGTTCGAAGCGTCTGGCTTGAGGCGAGGCTCATCAAATCTGTCGTTGTCCAACCTCGCAGCTTGCGGATTAATTTCCAGGAAGCTGATATTGGAGAGTGCTTCACGGACCGCATAAAGGTGCGGAAACTCGGCGGTCGTGATCGTCGAAAGAGCGGTGCGAGAAGCCTCTTTCAATGATAGTGTGACAGGGCGACCGTGCTTTTGCCGCCCGTCCTGCCTCACCTCAATTGCGTCCTTTTCCTCATTCATTCTTATGAAAGGGGAAACTCGAGTGTAGTTGATCTTGATGGATCTGAGAAAGGCCCGAGCTTTGTCCTCGCTCTTCGCTATCGGCCTACAAAATTCTCGAACCACCTGGACCCGCCTAGGCATTCCGTCGCGGCCCATGAGGATGCCTAGTTCAAGCTCATAACGCAGCCTTTGGGCGGGAACGTCGTACTCGGTGCCGAACGCATCTGATCCCCTTCGAGGAACAAGTACCTCGACGGCGAAGATCATTCTATCTGCCGCGCCCTCAGGCGTTCGCCGAAACAATTCCTCCGGCTCACCCCTCAGGCCCTGCATTGCGTGTCGGATGTCGTGCTTCGCCAAGAGGGACACGAAGCGCAACGCGTCAAACAGATTGGATTTTCCGCTAGCATTCGGCCCCACGAGCGCGGCGAAAGGCTGAAGATCCACTTCGAAATCTTCAAAGGTCTTGAAGCCGCTTATTTCCAGCCGTGTGATCATTCGACAGTGGTACGGTTGAGGCTTTCACAACGCAATCCGTGAGGTCTGCCACCGCAATCACCGCAGGCATACAAACCTGCTCCACAATCCAAAGAACTGGCCTCTTATGCTCTTGTTAAAAAATGCTTTTGTTTGATGGTCTGGAGCGGGAAGGGTTCGAACCTGTGGATGCCGATACCAAAAATCTCTTTGGGACGCGCTCACGCTGCCGTGCATGTCGAGAAAATCGGATCTTGGCGGTTCGCGAGATAATTGAATGAGTGGCCGCTCGGCACGGTCGGTCGCCCAGTATGTGCCAGTCCGCTTACGGCCCAATGCCGGCCGCTCCACCCCTACCGCAGCTGCCGCTTCTCCAGCTTCCGCGCCAGCGTCCGCCGGTGCATCCCCAGCCGCCGCGCGGCCTCGGAGATGTTGAAGTCCGCCTCCACCAAGGTCTGGTGGATATGCTCCCATTCCACCGTCTTGATCGTCGAGGGCCGGCTGGCGAGCGGGGCGTCGGGGTCGCCGCCCTCGCGGTCGAACGCCGCCTCGATGTCGTCGGTGTTGGAGGGCTTGGCGAGATAGTAGGAGGCGCCGAGCTTGATCGCCTCCACCGCGGTGGCGATGCTGGCGAAGCCGGTCAGCACGACGATCCGCATGTCGGCGTCGATCGCGCGCAGCGTCTGCACGCAGAGCAGCCCCGATGCGCCGCCGAGCTTGAGGTCGACCACCGCGAAGCCGGGGCGGAAGCGTTCGAGCAGCACCGCCAGCTCCTCATGGCTGGCCGCGACCTCGACCAGATAGCCGCGCCGCTCGAACGAGCGCCGCAGCGTCCGGGCAAAGGCCTCGTCATCCTCGACGATCAGCAGCTTGCGGGAGCCGGTCATGGCCTGGATTCCTCCGCCGCCCGGGCGATCGCGTCAAGCGGCAGCCGGATGCGGACCAGCGCGCCGCCCTCGGCCCGGTTCTCGGCGCTGGCGGTGCCGCCGAGCGTCCTGAGCACGTTGACGAGCAGGAACAGCCCCAGCCCCCCGCCCGGCTTGCCCTTGCTCGAGCGATAGGGCTGGCCGAAATGGGCGAGCATCTCGGGCGCGAAGCCCGGGCCGCGATCGGCGACTTCGATCACCAGGTCGTCGCCGTCGCGCAGCGAGCTTACCCCCACCCAGTCGGGCGATGCCTCGACGGCATTGTCGATCACATTGGCGAGCACCTGGCGCAGCGTCGGGTCGGAGACGATCGCCACGTCGGGCCCGAACCCGTCGGCATAGTCGAGCGTGCCGGTCAGCCGGCTCGCCCGCCATTCGGCGACCACCGCGTCGAGGAAGCGGCGCACCGTGGTGAATTCGGGCGCGATGCCGCGCGCCTCGCCGGCGGAGAGCAGGATGCCGCTGACGATCGTCTTGCAACGCGCCACCTCGGCCTGCATGTCGGCCACGTCCTGCGCCATGTCCTTGTCGGCGGCGACGCGCGGCATGCGCTGCCAGTCGCCCAGGATCACCGAGAGCGAGGAGAGTGGCGTGCCCAGTTCGTGCGCCGCGCCGGTGGCGAGCAGGCCCATGCGGACGATATGGTCCTCCTCCGCCGCGCGCTGGCGCACCTCGGCGAGCGCGGCGTCGCCGTCGCGCAGGTTGCGGGCGATGCGGGTGATCATCAGCACCAGCAGCACCGCGATCAGCGCGAAGCAGATCAGGCTGCCGCCGAGATAGAGCCGGAACGGGTCGTTGAGGCCGGGCGGCAGGTCGAGCGGCACCGGGCTGATCGCGATGGCGATGAGCGACAGGCCGGCGGCGCCGACGATCGTCCAGCTCGACCAGGGCTGGAGCAGCATCGCGCCGGTGACGACCTGGAGCAGGAACAGCGAGGCGAAGGGGTTGGCCAGCCCGCCGGTGAAGTGGAGCTGCCAGGCGAGCGCGGCCACGTCGACGAGCATCGCGACGGTCAGCTCCCAGTTGGTGATCGCGTCGCGCCGGTCGAGCAGCGGATAGGTGCCGAGGTTGATGCCCGCGAGCACCAGCGGCGCCATGAACAGCGGGATCAGCGGCAGGTCGATGCCCATCACGAAATGGACGAAGCCGATCGTGGCGAGCTGGCCGCCCACCGCGATCCAGCGCAGCTGGACGAGCAGCCACATGTTGCGCCGGCCGGGGTCGGTGTCTTCCAGCCCCCCGGCGGAGATCATTCCCCGGCCTCGCGCCGCCGGGTGACGAACCACGCCGCCCACAGCGCCATGCCGCACAGCGCGAACCAGGTCAGCGCGTAGACGAGGTGGCTGTCGTTGAAATGGACCACGGTCAGCCCGCCCACCGGCCAGCCGCCGGGATTGGGCGTGGCGTCGGCGTCGATGAAATAGGGAGCGGTGTTGCTGAGCCCATGGGCGGAGGCGATAGCCGCCACGTCGCGCGAATACCAGCGACTGCCCTTGGGGTCGTTGCTGCGCAGGAAGCCGCCGCCCGGCTCGGTGATGCGGAGCAGCCCGGTGACCTGCGCCTGGTCGGGGCCGGCGGGCACCTGCCTGCGCATCGCGTCGGGGATGAAGCCGCGGTTGACCAGCACGGTGAAGTCGCGCGCCTGCAGCGGCGTCATCACCCAATAGCCCGGTCCGCGCTCGGTGACGGCCTTCACCAGCGTGACGCGGTCGTTCCGGAAATGGCCGATGACGGTGATGCGGCGATAGGCGTCGTTGCCAGCGCTGATCCCGGCCCATTCGCCGGGGCCCGGTGCGGCGACCGGCGCGGCGTGGATGCGGGCATCCACCGCCGCGATCAGCGCGTGCTTCCACACCCGCCGCTCGAGCTGCCAGATGCCCAGCCCCGCCAGCAGCACCGCGCAGGCGAGCATCGCCGCGGCGATGCCCCACCGTGCGCGGGGCTGGCGGGCGTCGGTCACGGCAGCTGGCTCGGGTCGTGCAGCGGCATCATGTTGGCGTTGAGGTGGTACATCACCCAGATCGAGCCCGAGAGCATGATCGCCACCACGATGATCGTGAACAGCAGCGCCGTCACCGACCAGCCGCCCTCTGCCTTGGGGCTGAGGTGGAGGAAATAGACCATGTGGACGACGATCTGCACCGCCGCGAGCGCGAGCACCGCCGCGGCGGTCGCCTCGTTCGACAGCGGCCGCGCCATCACCAGCCAGAACGGGATCGCGGTGAGGATCACCGAGAGCACGAAGCCGATCACATAGTCGCGCATCGAGCCGTGCGGGATCTCGACGCCGTGGCCGTGATCCCCGTGGTCATGGGTGTCGTGGCTCATCGCAGCATTCCCATCAGGTAGACAAAGGTGAAGACGCCGATCCAGATGACGTCGAGGAAGTGCCAGAACAGGCTCAGGCAGGCCAGGCGGCGCTGGTTGGCGGCGGTCAGCCCGAAGCGGCCGACCTGGACCATCAGCGTCACCAGCCAGATCGAGCCGAAGGTCACGTGCAGCCCGTGCGTGCCGACCAGTGTGAAGAAGCTCGACAGGAACGCGCTGCGCCACGGCCCCGCGCCCTCGTGGATCAGATGGTTGAACTCATAGAGTTCGATGCCGAGGAAGCAGCCGCCGAAGAACAGCGTGATCGCCAGCCACACCAGCACCTGGCCCTTGTTGCCGCGCTGCATGCCCAGCATCGCGAAGCCATAGGTGATCGACGAGAACAGCAGCATCGCCGTGTTCAGCGCGACCAGCGGCAGGTCGAACAGCTCCTTGGGGCCCGGCCCCGCGGCATAGCTGCCGCCGAGCACGGCATAGGTGGCGAACAGGATCGCGAAGATGAGGCAGTCGCTCATCAGGTAGATCCAGAAGCCCAGCATCGTGCTGTAGCCTTCCGGGTGCGGATGCTCGTCCAGGTCGTAGAAGCGGACCGGCTCGTCCGCGGCGGGGATCGTCGTGGTGCTCATCGATCAGGCTCCGGCGAGCTGGCGGGTGCGCGCAGCCTCGGTCTCGGCGACGGTTTCGGCGGGAATGTCGAAATCGCGCTTGTAGTTGAAGGTGTGGAAGATCGCCCCGCCGACCAGGCCGACAAAGCCCAGCCCGACCAGCCACCAGATGTGCCAGATCAGCGCGAAGCCGATCAGCGTGCTGATGCCGGCCAGGATCACCCCGGCGCCGGTGTTGCTCGGCATGTGGATGTCCTTGAAGCCGTCCACCGGCCGGGCATGCCCGCGCGCCTTCATGTCGTACCAGGCGTCGAGGTCATGGATGACCGGCGTGAACGCGAAGTTGTACTCCGGCGGCGGCGAGCTGGTCGCCCACTCGAGCGTGCGGCCGCCCCAGGGATCGCCGGTCACGTCCTTCAGCTCCTCGCGCTTCCAGATGCTCACCGCGAACTGGACCAGCATCGCGCCGATGCCCGCTGCGATCAGCACCGCGCCGAACGCGGCGATGATGAAGAAGATCTGCAGGCTGGGGTCGTCGAAGGTGCGCATGCGGCGGGTCACGCCCATCAGGCCCATGATGTAGAGCGGCATGAAGGCGATCCAGAAGCCGGGCACCCAGCACCAGAAGCTCACCTTGCCCCAGAAGCTGTTGAGCTTGAAGCCGAACGCCTTGGGCCACCAATAGTTGATCGCCGCGAACAGGCCGAACAGCACGCCGCCGATGATCACGTTGTGGAAGTGCGCGATCAGGAACAGCGAGTTGTGCAGCACGAAGTCGGCCGGCGGCACCGCGAGCATCACGCCGGTCATGCCGCCGATCACGAAGGTCAGCATGAACGCGATCGTCCACATCATCGGTAGCTCGAAGCGGATCCGGCCGCGATACATGGTGAACAGCCAGTTGAAGATCTTCGCGCCGGTCGGGATCGAGATCACCATCGTCGTGATGCCGAAGAAGCTGTTGACGCTGGCGCCCGAGCCCATCGTGAAGAAGTGGTGCAGCCAGACGAGGTACGACAGGATCGTGATGACGATCGTGGCGTAGACCATCGAGCTGTACCCAAACAGCTTCTTGCCCGAGAAGGTCGAGGTGACTTCCGAATAGACGCCGAACAGCGGCAGCACGAGGATGTAGACCTCGGGGTGGCCCCAGATCCAGATCAGGTTCACGTACATCATGGCGCTGCCGCCAAAGTCGTTCGTGAAGAAGTTGGTATGGGCGTAGCGGTCGAGGCCGAGCAGCGCGAGCACCGCGGTCAGCACCGGGAAGGAGGCGACGATCAGCACGTTGGTGCACAGCGACGTCCAGGTGAAGACGGGCATCTTCATCAGGCCCATGCCCGGAGCGCGCAGCTTGAGGATCGTCACGATCAGGTTGATGCCCGAGAGTGTCGTGCCGACGCCGGCCACCTGCAGCGCCCATAGATAATAGTCGACGCCGACGCCGGGGCTATAGGCCAGCTCGGAGAGCGGCGGATAGGCCAGCCAGCCGGTCTGGGCGAACTCGCCGACGAACAGCGACGCCATCACCAGCACCGCGCCGCCGGTGGTCATCCAGAAGCTGAAGTTGTTGAGGAACGGGAACGACACGTCGCGCGCGCCGATCTGCAGCGGCACGACGTAGTTCATCAGCCCGGTGACGAACGGCATCGCCACGAAGAAGATCATGATCACGCCGTGCGCGGTGAACACCTGGTCGAAATGGTGCGCGTTCAGGTACCCCTCGGACCCGCCGAACGCGAGCGCCTGCTGCAGGCGCATCATCAGCGCATCGGCGAAGCCGCGCAGGAACATCACCAGGCCCAGGATCATGTACATGATCCCGATCTTCTTGTGGTCGACGCTGGTGAACCACTCCTTCCAGAGATAGCCCCAGAGCTTGAAATAGGTCAGCGCGGCGAAAAGGCCGATGCCGCCGAGCGCGACGACCGCGAAGGTCGCCACGACGATCGGCTCGTGCAGCGGCAGCGCGTCGAGCGAGAGCTTGCCCAGGATCGGGCCAACGGGTGCGGGTTGCGGGATCATAGCTGGGTTCGCGATCAGGAGAGAGGACGCGGCCGGGTTTCGGACGCAACGCTGGGAGCGGTAGGAGTGGGCTTGGCCGAAGGCTGGCGGAGCCCGGCGCCGGTGAGCGGCGCCAGCTTCACCCGCGCGGCCTGCGCGCGCGCGGCCATCGGCTTGTCCTCGTCGCAGATCTGGCCGACGAAGCTCTTGCCGTCATGCATGTGGCTGCCCTGCGCCTTGGCATCGGCGGTCTGGCGGACATTGTAGAGCCCGGCCTTGCCCATGCCGCCCTGCGCGTCGATCGCGGTCATCTGGTGCATGCACATCTTGCCCGACTCGACGCAGAGGTTGGTCACGCGGTCGAACAGCCCGGTCTCGACGCCGGCATAATGGCGCACCGGCTCGCCCTCGCTCGGAACCGCGAGCTTCAGATAGCCGGCGCGGTCGAGCGTGCCGCCCGCCTTCTTCACTTCGGCCACCCAGGCGTCGAAGCCCGCCTGGTCGAGGCTGTGCGCCTTGAAGCGCATCTTGGAGAAGCCGTGCCCGCTATAATTGGCCGAGAAGCCCTGGAACACGCCCGGCTTGTCGAACGCGGCGTTGAGCGGCGTCTCCATGCCCGGCATCGCATAGATCTGGCCGGCGAGCGCGGGGATGTAGAAGCTGTTCATCACCGACGAGGCCGAGATCCGGAAGCGAATCGGGCGGCCGATCGGCGCGGCCATCTCGTTGACCGTCGCGATGCCCTGCTCGGGATAGATGAACAGCCATTTCCAGTCGAGCGCGACGACCTGCACCTCGAGCGGCTTGACGTTCGCCGCCACCGGCTGGCCCGGGCCGGTGCGCGCGAGCGGCCGGTACGGGTCGAGCAGATGGGTGCTCACCCAGGTGATCGCGCCGAGGCAGATGATGATAAGCAGCGGGGCCGACCAGATCACCAGCTCCAGGCTGGTCGAGTGATCCCAGTCCGGCTCATAGGTCGCTTCCTTGTTCGAGGCGCGGTAGCGCCAGGCGAACAGGATGGTCAGCGCCATCACCGGCAGGATGATCAGCAGCATCAGCAGCGTTGATGCGATCACCAGATCGCCCTGCTGGCGCGCGACGTCACCCGCCGGGTTGAGCACGATCATGTTGCACCCGCACAACGCTGCGAGCGCCGGCAGGGTCAGCAGGGCGCGAAGCCGAGCGGAGAGGAAACGGGGTCTAGGCATGCCGGGCGCCTAGGCGTCTCATGTTGCACCGCACATAGGACATTTTGTCCAATCCCCGCGTTGTCTGCTATGGCGCAAGAGCGCCGCGCCGGGACGTACCCGGCCCTCCATGGCATTAGGAAACGCGCTGGCGCGGCGCGTGTTGCAGAAAGTTCCAATTCGATGAGCGGCGATACCGTCCCCACCCTTGAAGCCGAACGGGATGCACGCGTCCTCAATGCCGCGCATGGTCACGGCATCCACCCGGGCGAAATCGCGATCGGCGTGATCATCGGCCGCACCTCCGAGTTCTTCGACTTCTTCGTGTACGCGATCGCCTCGGTGCTCGTCTTCCCGAAGTTGTTCTTCCCCTTCCTCGATCCGCTCCAGGGCACGCTCTGGTCGTTCGCGATCTTCGCGCTCGCCTTCATCGCCCGCCCCTTCGGCACGCTGATCTTCACGGTGATCGACCGCGCCTATGGCCGCGGCGCCAAGCTGACGATCGCGCTGTTCCTGCTCGGCGGCTCCACCGCGGCGATCGCGTTCCTGCCCGGCTATGCCGATGCCGGCATGACCGCGGCGTGGCTGCTCTGCCTGTTCCGCATGGGCCAGGGCGTCGCGCTCGGCGGCTCGTGGGACGGGCTCGCCTCGCTGCTCGCCATCAACGCGCCGGACAACAAGCGCGGCTGGTATGCGATGATCCCGCAGCTCGGCGCCCCGCTCGGCCTGATCGTGGCGAGCCTGCTCTTCGCCTTCTTCGTCACCGAGCTGCCGGCCGAGGACTTCCTCGCATGGGGCTGGCGCTATCCCTTCTTCGTCGCCTTCGCGATCAACGTGGTGGCGCTGTTCGCCCGCCTGCGCATCGTGGTGACGCCCGAATATGCCCGCCTGTTCGAAGACCGCGAGCTCCAGCCCGCCCCGGTCACCGAGACGGTGCGCACCGATTGGCGGATCATCGTGATGGGCGCCTTCGCGCCGCTCGCCAGCTTCGCGATGTTCCACATGGTCACGGTGTTCCCGCTCTCCTGGGTGTTCCTCTACACGCAGAACAGCCCGGTCGACTTCCTGGTGATCGAAGCCGCCGCCGCCGTGGTCGGCACCCTTTCGATCATCGTCTCGGGCGCGCTGGCGGACCGGCTCGGCCGCCGCACCCTGCTCGGCGGCTCGGCAGTCGCCATCGCGGTGTTCAGCGGCTTCGCCCCGCAGCTGCTTTCCTCGGGCGAAGCGGGCGAGATCGTGTTCATGCTGTTCGGCTTCGCGCTGCTCGGCGTCTCGTTCGGCCAGTCCTCGGGCGCGCTGTCGTCGCTGTTCCAGAAGTCGCACCGTTATACGGGCTCGTCGCTCACCTCGGACCTCGCCTGGCTGGTCGGCGCCGCCTTCGCCCCGCTGATCGCGCTCTGGCTCGGCAGCAGCTTCGGCCTGCTCGCCGCCGGCGGCTACCTCCTCTCGGGCGCCGCGATCACGCTGGTCGCGCTGTGGTTCAACCAGGGGCTCGCGAAGAACATCGACTGATCCGGACACTCCGGACGAAAACGAAGAGAGCCGGCTGCCCCAGGGCTGCCGGCTCTTTTTGTTTCTTCTCAAGCCTCTCCCCTTCAGGAGAGGGCTTTAGCGAGGGTCACCGCGTCCCCGAAGGCACCTTCTGCGCCACGCCCTCCGGCACCGGCAGCCCGAAGTCGGGCCGCCCGTCGGCGGTCCAGCCGAACTTCTGGATGTGCGGCGCCCGCTTGAGCGTGCACTTCATCCCCGCCGCCGCATTGGCGTGGTAGATGATCCAGCTCTCCTTGCCGTCGGGCGACTTGAAGAAGCCGTTATGTCCGGTCGCGTACACGCCGTTGCCCTTGTGCAGCACCGGGGTCGGCGACTTGCTCCACGCCTTGGGATCGAGCGGGTTGGCCCCGGGCGCCGCGCGCAGCAGTCCGAGCGCATAGTCGTCGGACCAGCACGGGCTGGCCGAATAGGTCAGGAACAGGTCGCCCCTGGGACCCGCCAGGAATTCCGGCCCCTCGAGGATCTGGCGGCCGTCGAGCCGTTCCCAGGGCTGGTCGGGCATGGCGATCACCTGCTCCCTGCCCTTCAAGGTCCAGGGGTTCTTCATCTCGGCGATGGCGAGCCCCGAGTCCGGCCCGAGATAGGGCGAGTAGACGAAGTAGTTTTTGCCCCGCCAGGCGAAGACGGTGCCGTCGATCCCGGCATGCGCGGTGTTGATCTTGCCGCGGTCGATCCAGGTCCCGCTCAGCGGATCGGACGCCTTGTTCTCCAGGACGAACACACCCCGGTGGGCGTCATCGCTGAAACCGCTTGCAGTGGCGGTGTAGTAGAGGAACCAGCTCTTGCCGATGCGGTGCAGCTCGGGCGCCCAGATCAGGTGCGCGTTCGGCCCCTCCCTGGGCGGCGTCCACACTTTCCTCTGCTCGGCATTCGCCAGGTCGGCGATGTTCCGCGTGCGCCACAGCGTGATGCCGTCGCGCTGGGTGTGCATGTAGTAATAGGTCCCATCGACCTGGGTGATCCAGGGATCGGGGCCCGACGGGAGCAGCGGGTTGGTGTAGCTGCCAACATCCGCCGCCGGACTGTCTGCTTGTGCCCACGCGCTGCCCGCATTCAGGCACAAGGCCGCGCCGATCAGCGCGCCGCTCCGCAAATAGCGCTTCCCCATGTCATCTCTCCTTTGAGATGACTTATCATATAATATTGCCGTCGGCACAAGCCTCTGGGCGCGAACGTGGCAAGCTTAGCGGTCCGGAAGTGCCGCCACGAACGCCCGGGCATTGGCGCCCACCTCGGCGGCGCCCATCCCCACCTTGTACAGCGCCGAGCCGAGCCCGAAGCCCGGCGCACCGGCGGCCAGCCAGGGCGCCATGGTGTCGGGGGAGATACCCCCCACCGGCAGCACCCGCGCTTCCCTGGGCAGCACCGCGCGCATCGCCTTGAGCACCCCCGGCGAGGCCGCCTCGGCCGGGAACAGCTTGAGCGCCGTCGCCCCGGCATCTAGCGCGGCAAAGGCCTCGCTCATCGTGAAGATCCCCGGCAGCGAGACGAGGCCCGCCGCGGCGCTGGCCGCGATCACCTTGAGGTTGGCGTTGGGCGAGATGATCATCGTGCCCCCCGCGGCCTGGACCGCGGCGACCTGCTCCTCGCGCAGCACCGTCCCCGCCCCGATCACCGCCTTGCCGCCGAAGCGCTTGGAAAGGCGCGAAATACTCTCCAGCGGATCGGGCGAGTTCATCGGCACCTCGATCAGCGTGAAGCCGGCCGCGACCAGTTCGTCGCCGATCGCCTCGACCTCGTCGGGCGTCACTCCGCGCAGGATCGCGATCAGCGGGCAGCGGGCAAAGGCGGCGTCGAAGGCGGCGATGTGGCTCACGAGTTACTCCCAATGGCGATAATGCCAGCAACGAAGGCGGCGTGGCTGTCGACGAGGGCGGCGCGACGGCCATGCGCCTCGACCGCGGTGGCATAGAGCCCGCCCAGCACCGGGTCGGCGAGGATATGCACGGTGTCGTGCCCCGCCCGCTCGAGCCGCGCAGCGACGTCGCTGCCGATCAGCAGCCCGCTGGCGAAGCTCGCCGCGTCGTTGTCGTCGCGCACCCCCAGCAGCTTGGCGGCGCGGATGCCGAACAGCGAGGCGGCGAGGTCGCGCTTGCGCCCCTCCTCCACCCCGTCGAGAAATGCCTGGCCCAGCGTCACCTCGCCGCCGAGCTGGCTGGCGAGCAGGCCGTGCGTGCGGACGAGCGCGAACAGCTCGCCGGTCATCGCGGTGGTGAAGCCGGCGATGCGCCCCTCCTCCATCTCCGCCCATTTGCAGTGCGTCCCGGGCTGCGCGATCAGCGCGTCGCCCGGCACCAGCCCCGCGGCGACGGCGCCGAGCAGCTGGACTTCCTCGCCCCGCATCACGTCCGCCGGCCCGGTCACCGAGACCCCGGGGACGATCGCGGTACGCTCGTCGATGCGCAGCAGCTTGGCGGCAAGGTCCGCGATCCCGGCCGGCGCCGGCACATAGGGTGCCGCGCGCCAGCCGATGTTCGAGCCGACCATCCCGGCCATCAGCATCGGCAGGTCCCCGAAGCGGGAGCGAATACCCGCCGCCTCGGCTTCAAAGTCGGTGACCGAGGTCACGCCGCGGTCGTCACGCTCAGTGCGGACGACCTGTCCGCCGTCGATCAGGAAGACGCGCCTATTGGTCGTCCCCCAGTCGACGGCGAGGAAGGTGCCGGAAAAGCTCACCACCAGGTCGCGTACAGGGCGATGAGGATCAGGATCACGCCCACGCCGGCGACGTTGAACACGTTCGGCGTCTTGAAGCTGACGCCTTCCATGGTCACGCGATTGGCGTTGCCGCGGCCCTTGAACACCAGGCTCACCAGCATCGCCAGCATCAGGCTGACCAGGAACACGAACAGCATGCGGTTCATGAACGGGAACAGCCAGGCGTTGAGCCCCGACGGGATATAGACCGCGGGATGCTCGATGCTGATGATCGACTTCAGCACGACCGACAGCAGCACCGAAGTGACCGCCGCGACGATCGCGCCCGCCTCGGTCGCCGGCTTCCAGAACAGGCCGAGCAGGAAGATCACGGTGATGCCCGGGGTGAAGAAGCCCGAGAATTCCTGGATGAACTGGAACGCCTGGTCCGACTGGCCGATCAGCGGCTTGGCGGCGAGGATCGCGATCACCACCGCGACGGCGGCGACGACGCGGCCGACGAGGACGAGGTGCTTCTCCTGCCCGGTCTTGCCCTCGCCCTGCTCGCCGCGCGTGCTGATGCCGCGCGCCTTGGCATAGAGGTCGAGCGTGAAGATCGTGCCGATCGAATTGATCTTGGAGGCAGTCGACGCGATGATCGCCGCGACCAGCGCCGCGAAGACGAGGCCGAGCAGGCCCGGCGGCAGCAGCTTGAGCATCGTCGGATAGGCTTCGTCGCCCACCGCGAGGTTCGGCGCGAGCATCACCGCGGCGATGCCCGGCAGCACGATGATCACCGGCATCAGCAGCTTGAGATAGGCCGCGAGCGTGATGCCCTTCTGCGCCTCGCCCAGGTTCTTCGCCGCCAGCGCGCGCTGGATGATGTACTGGTTGAAGCCCCAATAGCTCAGGTTCGCGATCCACATGCCGCCGACGAGCACGGCGATGCCGGGCAGGTCCTTGTAGAAGGGATTGTCGGGCGAGAGGATCATGTCGAACTTCTCGGGATGCGCGTTGGCGAGCGTGTGGAAGCCGGCCAGGATGCCCTGCCCGCCGCCGATCTGGTCGAGCGTCAGGTAGGAGACGATCAGGCCGCCCATCACCAGCAGCGTCACCTGGACGATGTCGGTCAGCGCTACCGCCTTGAGGCCGCCATAGAGCTGGTAGAGCAAGGCGAAGCCGCCGAGCGCGATCAGCGCCGCGGTCTGGTCGACGCCCGCCACCTTGTGCACTGCGATCGAGCCGAGCCAGATGATCGAGGTCAGGTTCACGAACACGTAGAGCGCGAGCCAGAACACCGCCATCAGCACCGGCAGGATCCTGCCATAGCGCTGCTCGAGGAACTGCGGCATCGTGTAGATCTGGTTCTTGAGGAAGATCGGCAGGAAATACTTGCCGACGATCAGCAGCGTGAGCGCCGCCATCCACTCATAGGAAGCAATGGCGAGGCCGATCTTGTAGCCCGAACCTGCCATGCCGACGATCTGTTCGGCCGAAATATTTGCGGCGATCAGCGACGCGCCGATCGCCCACCAGGGCAGCGACTTGGATGCGAGGAAATAGTCGGACGTATCCTTGGCGTGCCCTGCCTTCTCTCGGCTAACCCATTGGGCCAGGCCGAAAATCCCGATGGCATATATGACGACCACGATCAGGTCGATTTGCGACAGACTCGTCACGGGCACTCCCTCCCTTAAGCACCGCGCGCTCCCGGGCGGCTGAATCGTCCATTTATCGTATTAATTGGTCTTGTCTAGCGTGGAGTTTGGGATAGAGCTAGAACAAGAGGGCAAAGCGACGATCGTCGCCTCGATAGAAAAGGAAAACCCGCGCGTGGCAACGTCTCTAACCAGGTCGCATGACGAAATGCGTCCCCAGCTTGGGCGCAACCTGACCTATGGCCTGCTCGACCGGCTCGGCCGCGCGATCGTCACCGGCCATTACGAGACCCAGCCCTTCCCCACCGAGGCGGAGCTGACCAAGCAGCATGGCGTCAGCCGCTCGGTGACGCGCGAGGCGGTGAAGATGCTCACCGCCAAGGGCCTGCTGAGCGCCCGCCCGCGCCAGGGCACGGTGGTCGAGCCGACCTCGTCCTGGAACCTGTTCGACACCGATGTGCTGCGCTGGCTGCTCGAGCGGCAATTCTCGGTCGACCTGCTCATCCAGTTCAACCAGCTGCGCGTCGCGATCGAGCCCGAAGCCGCCGCGCTCGCCGCGCGCTTCGCCACCGACAGCGACATCGAGATCATCGGCGAGGGCCTGGCCCGCATGGAAGCCGCCGAGAAGGGCCTGGACGACACGCTGGAGGCCGACATCGCTTTCCACGTCTCGATCCTGCGCGCCTCGGGCAACCCCTTCTACGTCCAGTTCCGCGACGTGGTCGGCACCGCGCTGCGCACCTCGATCCGCTTCACCAACCGGCTGAAGGGCCGCACCGCGAACGTCGCCGATCACGGCCATGTGCTCGAGGCGATCAAGGCCCGCGACCCCGACGCCGCCCGCATCGCAATGCGCGCGCTGATCGCCGACGTGCTCGAGCTGATCAACACGCATGAGGGCACGCCGGCGAGCTGAGCGCTGGTAATTCCCCTTCCTGCAAGGGAGGGGCCAGGGGTGGGTAAAGAAAAGGCCGGGCTCGATGCCCGGCCTTTTCTTTTATCGCCACCGGAGGAAGGAGCTCGCTGCGCTCGCCCCACCCCCTACCCCTCCCTTGCAGGGAGGGGAGCCAACAGCCTCAGTCCATCTTGACCGGCAGGATCGACCCGTCCTTGCCGAACGCGACCGTCGTGATCGCCACCCGGCGCGAGCCGGTATAGGGGCCGTCATGCGGCTGCCCTTCCCAGCGGTGATAGGCGATGTACCAGCGCCCGTCCTTGGGATCGCGCAGGAAGGCGTGGTGGCCGGGCCCCTTGTACTTGGCATCGCTGACCAGGATCGGCCCGCGGTAGGTCCAGGGGCCGGTGGGCGACTTGGCCGTGGCGTAGTGCACCGAATAGGTGGTGTCGCGGAAATTGCCCGAGGAATAGGACAGGTAGTAGGTCCCGTTCCGCTCGAACATGAACGAGCCCTCGGTGAAGTGCGCCGGCGTCTGCACCTTCACTTCATGGTCGATGCTGACCATGTCGGGCTTGAGCATCCACACGCGCAGCGTCGCGCCGGCGCTGCCGCCGGCATAGAGATACGCCGTCTTCGTCCGGGGATCGACGAACACCGCCGGATCGATCGCTTCGAAGCCGTGGCCGCCGTCGTTTACCAGCGGCTTGCCGCTGTCCTTGCACGGCCCCGCCGGCCCCTCGCAGCGTGCCACGCCGATGCGGCTCGGCGTCGGGTTCTGCGGGCCGATCGAGTAATAGAAATAATAGCGGCCGTTCGCGCGGACCATGTCGGGCGCCCAGAGGCGATGCTCGGGTGCGTGATCGTCATCGATCCACGGGATCATCGAATGGTCGAGGAGGACGGGCCCCTTTTCCCAGTTCTTCATGTCGGGGGAATGCCAGGCGACCAGCGTCTTGCCGCCAAAGGTCGGGTATAGCCAGTACTGCCCGTCCGCGACTTCGAAGTCCGGATCGGCGCCGTCGAAGAAGGACGGCGCGTCCTGGGCATGCGCCGGCAGCGCGGCGAGGACGAGCCCCGCCAGCGCCGCCTGGACCATCCGCCGCATCACTTGGCAGCCGGGGTCGCCGGGACCACGCCCTTGGGCGAGGTCGCCAGCCGCTTGATCAGGTCGGTCTCGGCCTGGCGATAGGGCGTGCCGTCGCCGCGGAACACCTCGTGGAACCAGATCGTCGGCTCGTCGAGCGTGTACGGCTTCTTCCAGCTGTCCCAGGGCAGGCGCGTCTGCGTCTTCCCGTCGACAAAGCCCCAGTTCATCATGCCGATGTTCAGCCGCTTGGCGATCGGCAGCGACCCGTCGAAGGTCGAGCCGTTGCCGCGCGCCATATACTCGGTGCAGATCACCGGACGGCCATAGCTGAGCATCTGGCGCGCGCGCTTCTCGAAAGTCTCGGGCCAGCTATAGTCGTGGAAGGTCAGCACGTCCGACTGGGTGATCTGCGTCTTCTCGGTCGCGTCGAGCTTGGACTGGTCGTCCCAATGCTCGCCGATCCACACGCCCGAGGTGAGCGGCTGGCTCGGGTCCACCGAGCGCGCCCAGGCGAAGACCTGGGGCAGCAGCTTGGCGACCATTTCCTTCTTCTGCGGGGTCGGCTTGTAGTTGCCGCCGCCGCCATTGTTCGGCTCGTTCCACAGGTCCCAGCCGAGCACGCGCGGATCGTTGGCGAAGGCGCCGACGACGCCCTTCACATAGCCCTCGAGCTTGCCATACTGGCTCTCGTCCTTGAGCCGCGCGGCGCCCGGCGCCTGGACCCAGCCCGAATTGTGCACGCCCGGGATCGGCGGATGCTGCGGGCCGGCGACCGGGTTCGGATCCCAGCAGCTGTCGAACAGCACGAACAGCGGCTTGATATGGTGCTTGGCGGCGAGCGTGAGGAACACGTCCATCCGCTTCTTCAGCCCCTCGGGGTCATTCTCCCAGAGCAGATTGTGCAGGAAGACGCGCATCGTGTTCATGCCGATCGACTCGGCATAGCCAAGCTCCTTGTCGATCGTCGCCGGATCGAAGGTCTCGGGCTGCCACATCTCGAGCTGGTTGATCGCATTGGCCGGCGTGTAGTTGGAGCCGACCAGCCAGGGCTGCCTGGCGTACCAGGCATTCGCCTGCGCAGGAGTCCATTGGTCGCGCGCGACCGCGGGAGTCGCCGCGAGCATCGCGGCGACGAACATCAGGATACGCTTCATCGTGCCCTCTTAGCGCTTGGCCGCCTGACCGGTGGTCAGGCGATAGGTCATCACGTTGCGATAGGTCTGGCCCGGATCGAGCCGGGCGTTGGGGAAGCCCTTCTGGTTAGGCGCATCCGGGAAGATCTGCGGCTCCATCACGATCGCATCGCCCTCGCGATAGACGTGGCGCGACTTGCCGTAGGAGGTGCCGTCGAGGAAGTTGCCCGAATAGAATTGCAGACCCGGCTGGTTCGACCACAGCTCGAAGCCGCGGCCCGAGGCGGGATCATAGACCTTGGCCATCAGATGCTGGGTCTTGGTGACCTCGCGCCCGATCACCCAGTTATGGTCATAGCCGCGCGCCCAGACGACCTGCTGGTCGCGCGCGTCGCGCACGCGCAGGCCCACCGCCATCGGCTTGCGGAAATCGAACACGGTGCCGGCGACGGACTTGAACTCGCCGGTCGGGATCGCGCCGTCGTCGGTCGGCAGATAGGTCTGCGCCGGGATCGTCACGACATGCCCCATCGCGCCGTTCGCGCTGCCCTCGCCCGACAGGTTCCAATAGGCGTGGTTGGTCAGGTTGGCGATCGTCGCCTTGTCGGTGGTCGCGACATATTCGATCGTCAGGTTGTTCGCCTCGTCGAGCGAATAGGTCGCGTCGACGGTCATCGTGCCGGGATAGCCCTGGTCGCCGTCCGGGCTGACATAGCGCAGCGTCACCGAGGCGGTCGGGCCGTTCTTCACCGAGACAACGTCCCACAGCACCTTGTCGAAGCCAGTGGTGCCGCCGTGAAGCGCGTTCTTCCCGTTGTTGATCGGGGTCTGGTAGGTCTGGCCGTCGAGCTTGAAGCGGCCCGCCGCCAGGCGGTTGCCGAAGCGGCCAACGATCGGGCCGAAATATTGCGGCTTCGAGATATACTGGTCGATATTGTCATAGCCGAGCGCGACATCGGCCTTCTTGCCGTTGCGGTCGGGCATGATCACCGACTGGATCGTCGCACCCCAGGCGATGATGTTCGCCGAGACGCCGCGCGCGTTGGACAGGGTCACCGAACCGACGGTGCGGCCATCGGCCAGCTTGCCGAAGGTGCCGCGCTTGGCGGTCGCGGCATCGGCGTTCGATGCCAGAACGGTGGCGAGCGCTGCGCCGACCAGCAATGCGCTTTTGTGCAGGGTCATAGGGTCCTCTCCGATCATCCGCGATAAAGCTGGGTCGCCAGGCCGCGGCAGCCCGGATCAACCTCGAACAAGGCGCCGGCATGGGGTTCGTCCACCCCATCGCTGGCTGATGTGACGAACATGCGGTCCAAATCCGCGCCCGCAAAGGTGCAACTTGTGATCTGGCTCGCGGGCAGTTCGATGCTGCGCTCGCGCTTGCCCTCGGGGGTGAAGCGCGTGACGCAGCCCGCGCCCCAGCAGCCGACCCACAGGCAGCCTTCGGCATCGAAGGTCATCCCGTCGGGATTGCCCCATTCGGGCTCGAAGGTGATGAACGGCGTGCGCGGCCCCAGCGAGCCGTCGTCGTTGATGTCGAAGCGGAAGATCGTCGCCAGCGACGTGTCGGTGTGGAGCAGGAAGCTCGCATCGGCGGCGATCGCCGGGCCGTTGGCGATCGCATAGGGCTTGTCGACCCGCGTCGCGATGCCGTCGGTATCGAGCCGGTAGAAGCTGCCGGTCGGATCAGTGCAGTTGATCGACATCGTCCCGGCCCAGATGCGACCACGGCAATCGGCCTTGGCATCGTTGATGCGGTTCTCGATGCGATCGGGCTCGGGCGACGCGATCGCCCGCGTCACGCCGGTCTGCGGGTTGAAGCGCAGGAAGCGCCGGCCCAGGCCGAGCACGAAGCCGCCCTGCTCGCGCTCGATCGCCCAGCCGAGATAGTCGTCGAACACCCAGCCGCGGATGCTGCCATCGGCGAGCGAGAGCCGGTTGAGCCGGTGCGAGAGGATGTCAGTCCAGTAGAGCGCATTCTCGCGGGCGGACCAGAGCGGCCCCTCCCCCAGCACGTCGCGCCGGTCGCGCTCCACGATCCGGACGAGCGCCATCAGTGGCTGTCCCGCGGCACGCCGTATTTCTGCGCGATGCGCTGGTACTTCACGGCGCCCTCGAACACCGCGCCGCCGTCGAACTGGCCGACCAGGTTGCGATGGATCTCCTGCCAGGGCGTCTGGCTTTCGGGGACATAATCGATGGCGAGCGCGGCGCGGCGGCGGGCCAGCTCCGCATCGTCCACCAGCATGTCCGCGGTGCGGTTGTTCAGGTCGATGCGGATGCGGTCGCCGGTCTGGACGAGCGCGAGCCCGCCGCCCACCGCCGCTTCGGGCGCGGCGTTGAGGATCGAGGGACTGCCCGACGTGCCCGACTGGCGGCCATCGCCCAGGCAGGGCAGCGCGTGCACGCCGGCCTGGATCAGCGCCACGGGGGGCCGCATGTTCACCACCTCCGCGCCGCCCGGATAGCCGACCGGACCGGCGCCGCGCATGATCAGGATCGAGTGATCGTCGGCGCCGAGCGCGGGATCGTCGATGCGGCGATGATAGTCCTCCGGCCCGTCGAACACGATCGCGGTGCCCTCGAACATGCCTGGGTGCGCGGGATCGGAGAGATAGCGGCCGCGGAACTCCTCCGAGAGCACGCTGAGCTTCATCACCGCATTGTCGAACAGATTGCCCGACAGCACGGTCAGGCCCGCGGCGGGCTTCATCGGCGCCTCGTGCGGGAAGATCACGTCCGGATCCTGGCTCTCGGCACTGCCGATATTCTCGGCGACGGTCTTGCCGTTGGCGGTCAGCGCGGTGCCGTCGATCAGCCCGGCGCGGAGCAGCTGCCCCATCACCGCGGGCACGCCGCCCGCGCGGTAGAAGTCCTCGCCCAGATATTTGCCGGCGGGCTGGAGGTTCACGACCAGCGGAATGTCGGCGCCATGCGCTTCCCAGTCGGCCAGGGTCAGCTCCACGCCGATGTGGCGGGCAATCGCGTTGAGGTGGATCGGCGCGTTGGTCGAGCCGCCGATCGCCGAATTGACGCGGATCGCGTTGAGGAACGCCGCGCGCGTCAGGATGTCCGAAGGCTTGCGGTCGGCGCGGACCATTTCGACGATCTGCACGCCGGTGTGATAGGCGCACTCCGCGCGGTCGCGATAGGGCGCCGGGATCGCCGCCGAGCCGGGCAGCGACATGCCGAGCGCCTCGCACAGCGAGTTCATCGTCGTCGCGGTGCCCATCGTGTTGCACCAGCCGGTCGACGGCGCCGAGCTGGCGACCAGCTCGATGAAGCCCTTGTAATCGATCTCGCCGGCCGCGAGCATCTCGCGCGCCTTCCACACGATCGTGCCGGAGCCGGTGCGCTCGCCCTTGAACCAGCCGTTGAGCATCGGGCCGACCGAGAGCGCGATCGTCGGGATGTTCACCGTCGCGGCGGCCATCAGGCAGGCGGGCGTGGTCTTGTCGCAGCCGATCGTCATGACGACGCCGTCCATCGGATAGCCGAAGATCGCCTCGACCAGGCTGAGATATTGCAGGTTGCGGTCGAGGCCCGCGGTCGGGCGCTTGCCGGTTTCCTGGATCGGGTGGGTCGGGAATTCGAGCGCGATGCCGCCGGCATCCCGGATGCCCTCGCGCACGCGCTTGGCGAGTTCGAGATGGTGGCGGTTGCACGGGGTCAGGTCGCTGCCGGTCTGGGCGATGCCGATGATCGGCCGGCCCGACTGGAGCTCCTCCAGGCTGATGCCGAAGTTGAGGTAGCGCTCCACGTACAGCGCTGTCATGTCAGGGTTCGAGGGATCGTCGAACCAGGCGCGCGACCTCAGATGCAGGCGCTCACCCTCGACTTTACCACCCCCGGACATAGATTCCCTCTCTTGCACACTCCGGTCACTTAACGCGACCCGGTCACCACAGAGCATATTGATAGAGCGGTTCGCGACGGATAGGAAGCATATATATCGTATAAAAGGGAGTTAAGGGTGAACCGCTTTCGGCTGGGCCTGGTTGGCATCGGAAAAATCGCGCGCGATCAGCATCTTCCGGCAATTGCGGGCAATGATCGCTTCACGCTTTCGGCAATCGCCAGCCGCCACGGCCGCGTCGACGGCGTGCCCAACTATGTCGATACCGCCGCGATGATCGGCGGCACCGCGCTCGACGCGGTCTCGTTCTGCACCCCGCCTGAGGGCCGCCACGCGCTCGCGCGCATCGCGATCGAGGCCGGCAAGCATGTGATGCTCGAAAAGCCGCCGGCCGCCACGCTCTCCGAGATCGAGGCGCTGGCCGAGTTGGCGCGCGATAAGAACGTCACGCTCTACACCAGCTGGCATTCGCGCGAGGCCGCCGGCGTCGGCGCCGCGCGCGCCTGGCTGGCCAGGCGCGAGATCAAGGCGGTGCGGATCGACTGGCGCGAGGACATTCGCCGCTGGCATCCGGGGCAGGAATGGATCCTGGCGCCGGGCGGGTTCGGCGTGTTCGATCCGGGCATCAACGCGCTGTCGATCGCCACGGCGATCCTCCCCGCCCCGCTCTTCGTCGATGCCGCGACGATGGACGTGCCCGAGGGCCGCGCCGGCCCGCTCGCCGCCGAGCTTTCCCTGCGCTGCGGCGATGCCACGGGGCGCGCCTCGTTCGATTTCCTGCAGGCCGGCCCGCAGACCTGGGACATCGAGGTCGACACCGATGCCGGCACGCTGCGCCTGTCGCTCGGCGGCAGCGTGCTCCAGCTGCCGGGCGAGGCCGAATGCACCGAGGCGGACCAGGAATATCCGCGCCTCTATGCCCGCTTCGCCGAGTTCATCGCCAACGGCACCAGCGAAGTCGATGTCCGCCCGATGCGGCTGGTCGCCGACGCCTTCCTGCTGGCGGAACGCCGCACGACCGAGGCGTTCGAATTCTAAGTGACCTCTCAATTCCCCTCCCTGCAAGGGAGGGGCAAGGGGTGGGTTAGAAAAGGCCGGGCTCGATGCTCGGCCTTTTCTTTATGTCGAGACCGTGCGCAGCGCTCGCTACGCTCGCAACCCACCCCAACCCCTCCCTTGCAGGAGGGGAGTAACACCCTTGCAATGTAGGATTTCGCCTGCTTGGCTCCAGCGGCGGGTTTACCGCCCGCCGCTCTTTGCTTTTGTTGGAAAAATAGGATCACGCGCGCGCAAGAAAGTTGCGAGATGCGGCGCGTTTCCGCGAAGTTTGTCAACGTAAGGCCCCCGCAAACCCGCCAGCGCAGGCACTTCGCGAGTCGCCAGAACCCGCGTTGTAGGAAGAAACAAAAAGGCCCCTGCAGGGCACCGGGGCCTGAGTTCGAGCCAGACGGAGACGGCTCGCTTGGAGAGGCGCGGAGTTAGCGTTCGACCGGCGGCACGCGGATCCCGTCGTCGGAGATCTCGATCGGCACCAGGCCGAAATGGCGGCGCCAGGGCGCGGTCGTGTCGTTGCCGAACATCGTGTACCAGAAATGGCCCTGGGCATCGCGGAAGGCGGTGCCGTGCCCGCCATGCGGCACGGCGAGGCGGCGCTTCGAGTACGGCCCCATCAGCGACTTCGAGGTGCCGTACATCATGTCGTACGTCCCGTCGGTGCGCAGCGGGCCGTTCCATTCGGCGCCGGTGAGGAAATAGGTGCCGTTCACCTTGATCAGGCCATTGCCCTCATAGCCGACATTCTCGCCATCGGTGTCGACCAGGCGCTTCACCTCGCCCTCGAAGCCGTCGCGCTTCGCGTTGAGCTTGCCGATCCGGCCGCCACCCCAGAGCAGGTAGAAGCCGCTCTCGTCCTCGAACGGGAAGGCATCGATCCCCTCGACGGCATAGCTGGCGCGGGTGTTGACGTAGGGGCCGATGGCCTTGCCGCTGGTCGATTTGAACAGCCAGGACTTGCCGCCCACCCCGCGCTCCATCACCGAGAAGGCAAGATAATAGGTCTTGTCGCGCGCCGACCAGTGGATCTCCGGCGCCCAGAGCTCGGCGACGTCCTTGAAGCTGTAGCCCAGCCCCTTCCAGTCGAAGATCATCTTCTGCGAGGACCAGCTCTTCAGGTCCTTCGAGCTGTAGAGCGTCACCCCGCCTTCGGGATATTGGAAGCCGAAGCCTTTCTGCGTGCCGACCAGATAATAGGCGCCGTCGCCACCGAGCGTGGCGGACGGGTCGCGCATCGTCTCGCCGGTCACCAGCGCCTGGCGATCGGCCACGGCGCTGTTCTCGGTCAGCACCGAGGCGGCCTGGCGCAGCCGCCCATCCTCGGCGCGCTCGAGCGGTACGAGGCCGACCTGCTCGCAGAACATCGCGAAATCGTCCTCGCAGCGCGGATTGTAGCTCGCCACCAGCGTGCCGCCACGGGTGCGCACGACGTTGCTTTGCCCGGCATGCGGCACGGCGAGGAAGCGCCTGGAGAAGGGACCATAGGGCGTCGGGCCGCTCGCCATGTAGAGATCGTCGGTCGCGGTGCGCATGCGCCCGGTCACTTCGCTGGCGGTGATCACATATTGGTCGCCGTCCTTGAACATCGCGGCGCCGGCCTTGCCGACGCGCAGCCGCACCGGCCAGTCCTTGCCCGCCGGCGGATCGACCGCGAACAGCTTGGGATCGGGCTTGAGGAAGCGCGGTGTGTCGGCGAGCTTCGAGAAGTCGGGCGCCAGCTTGGCGATATAACCGCCGCCCCACAGCAGATAGACGCTGCCATCCTCGTCGATGAACGAGGAGACGTCAGCGACGTCGGGCACCAGGCACGGGCTCTCGGTGAAGCCGGCCTTGAGATCGGCGAGTGTTCCGCGGGCGATATGGGCGCAGCCATTGTCGTCGGCGAAGGCGAGCTGGACGGTCTGCCCGCGGATCTGGATGTCCGGCGCGAGATAGCGGTGGCCGGCGCCGTGGACGACGCCGAGCCCGGTCCAGCTCTTGCCGTCATCGGCCGAGGACCAGAGCTGGATGCCGTCGCGCCGCCCGTCGCGGATCACCGTGCCGGTGACGAACCAGCGCCCGTCCTCGGCCTGGGCGACCGAGGCATCGGTGATCGCGTGCACCGCGAAGAAGGGCGTTACCGGCCTGGCATCGGGTGCCGGCATCACCACGGCGTTGCGGTCCTGCGAGGGGTGATCGAGGAAGATGTCGTCGGCCGGCGGACGGTTGGCCGGCGCCTGCTGGGCGAGCGCCACGGCGGGAACAAGCGACGTGGCGGCAAGCGCGGCGGCCAGGAAATGCTTCACGATATCGTCCTCATCAAAACGAACAATGTGGTCGTGCCGGGAACCCGTAACGCAGTTCCCCGGCGAAGGCCCGGGGCCCAGCTGCAATGTCGTTCGAGAGGTTCGCGAACCTCACCAACTTCGCCGAAACTGGGCCCCGGCCTCCGCCGGGGAACCGAATTGCCGATATGGCTGACCGAGATCAGAACCGGAAGCGGATGCCTGCGCGGTACACGCTCTCGAGGAAGCGGGTCTGCCACGCATAGGCCTGGCCCGCCGCGTTGAACGTGCGGTAGTTGCGATAGGCGCCGCCGGCCAGGTTGTTGACGTTGAAGCTCAGCGTGATGTTCTCCGTCGGCGACAGCGTCGCGGCGAAGTCCATCGTGCCGCGCGCGTCCACCTTGATCGGCAACGTCGGGCCGAGCGGCGCCGGGTTGCCCAGGGCGGGGTCGGCGACCTGGCCATAGCTGTCGATGAAGTCGCTGCGGTAGTTGTACGAGAGGCGCAGCGAGACGAACTTGTTCTCGTACCAGCCCGACAGGTTCACCGTGTGCTTCGACGTGCCGGCGATGCGCTGCATGCCCGGCAGCGTCGCGGCGAGGCTCGGCGCCAGCACCGACTTCGCGTCGAGATAGGTGTAGTTCACCATCCCGCCGAAGTTGCTCAGCCAGTTGGGCAGCCACGGCGCGCGCAGGAAGCTGCGGACCCCGGCCTCGACGCCCTTGATCCGGCCCGCGCCGCCATTCTGCGGCTGGCTCATGCGCAGCCGGCCGAACTGCGCGTCGGCGATGTCGGTGGTGAACGTGTTGATGAAGCCGTTCACGTCCTTGTAGAACCCGCCGACGGTGAGCGCGCCGCTCCGGCTGAAGTAATATTCCGCCGAGGCGTCATAGTTCTTCGAGGTGGTCGGCTTCAGGTCCGGATTGCCCGCGCTGGCGCTGCGGATGCAGTCCGCGCCGTTCGGATCGGCGCAGGTGTTGCCGGTCGGCAGCGCACCGATCGTGATCGTCGGGTTGAGCTGGCCGAAGCCGGGGCGCGTGCGCGTCTCGGTATAGGCCATGCGCAGCTGCAGCTTGGGATCGAGCTTGATGCGCATGCTGATGTTGGGCAGGTAATCGTCGTTGCTCGACGCGATCGAGATCGGCGTGACCGTGGTCACTGCCGCCGCGCCGGTGCCGGTGGTCGAGCGGCGCAGGCCGTTGATCGAGACATCCGCCTTGGTCGCACGCACGCCGAACAGGCCGTCGATCGGCACGCCGGCGATCTCGAAGGCGTACCGCGCCTGGACATAGCCCGTGTAGAGCTTCTCGTTGCTGGTGAACACCGGCGAGCCCCAGACCGGATCGCCGGTGGCGAGGCCTACGCGGGTGCGCAGCGTGTCGAGATTGTCGGCCAGGCTCTGGCGCGTCGGCGCCAGCCAGGTGACGATCGAGTTGGCATCGTCGTTGCGGAAGCCGCGCCCTGCCGTCTCGATATCGAGCAGCGACGACAGCACCGCATAGGTCTGCCCGGCCGGGGCTGCCGCAGTCGCCTGCGAATAGCTGTACGAGTCCGCGTCGCGGCTCGAGAAGCGAATGCCGGCCTGCAGGTTGGTGATGCCGAACTGGTCGAGCTTGTAGTCGAGGTCCAGGCGGCCCTGCCAGCTTGCGCCGTGGCCGCGGTTGCCGGTCTGGGTCAGGCCGGTCCAGCGGTAGTTGGCGGAATTGAACAGGTCGTAGTTGGTCAGCGTGACGGTGCCGCCGCCCACGCCCTGCGCCGTGTCGAACTCGAAGTGGCGCGCCGGCGTCGAGGTCAGCGTGTAGTTGAACGCGACGTTGCGGTTGATGAAGGTCGACTCGGTATAGGCCGCGTCCCCGGTGATCTTCAGCCGGCCGTTGCGCCAGATGAAGCCGCCGCCGGCCTGGTAGGTGTCGGTCGACTGGGTCTGGACGTTCATCGCGCCGGTCGGCGCCGCGCCGGTGTTCGCCGCCGCGTCGAAGCTCGCCGCCTGGTTGGTGCCCGGGATCAGCACGATGTTGCTCAGCGTCGCGAGATCGCCCGAGACGACCTGGAGATTGTGGCTGTCACCGCGTGCGCGATAGCCCTGGAACAGGCCGTCGAGGTAGATCTCGAGCGTCGAGCTGGGCCGCCACTGGAACGCCGCGTCGACATTCGGGCGCCAGCGCGTGGCCGAGCCATAGTCGGTGTTGACGAAGTTCGGATAGCGCAGCTGCGGAATGCCGGTGATGTTGGTGCGGTTGCGGATGTCCTGCGCCACCGCGCGCGAGGAATCGATGTACTTGGTGTCGGCGTAGGAGCCTTCGATCAGGAAGCCCATCTCGCCAAGGCCGGTCTTCCAGCGCGTGCTGAACAGCCCGTTCGCCTCGACGCCGAGCCGCTGCGACTGGTACCAGTGCACGCCGCCCATATAGCCGGTGATGCGCGTGCCCTTGAAATCGAACGGCTTGCGCGACTTGACGTCGACCAGGCCGGCCAGGCCCGCCTCGAGCAGGTCGGCGCTGGCGGACTTGTAGACGTCGATCCGCGCGATGCTGTTCGACGGGAAGTCCTGCAGCTGGACGAAGCGGCCTTCCGCGGTGAACACTTCGCGGCCGTTATAGGTGGTGGCGAGGTCCGGCAGGCCGCGGATGCGGACGCCCTGCGCCACGCCGGCGTCGCGCGTCACGGTCACGCCGGTGATGCGGGCGAGCGACTCCGATGCCGTGACGTCGGGCAGCTTGCCGATGTCCTCGGCGACGACCGAGTCGATGATCTGATCCGAATCCTGCTTGATCGACTGCGCCGATTCCAGGCTGCGGCGAATGCCGCTGACAACGATCTGGTTTGTCGTCGGCGCATCCTGCTCCTGCACGCCGACTTCGGCGGTATTCGGCTCGGCATCCTGTGCGGACGCCACGCCCGGAATCACAGCCAGACCCAAAGCCGAGCTGGTCGCGAGCAGAAAAACCCAATTGCGCTTAGTCACTTAGCCTCCCCCATTCTTATTCTTTGGAACTTATCTATCGTAATTATCATACTAAAACACCTCTGGCAAGATGAGCCATTCCGGATGGATATCCGGATGCGATTCCAGGAAGGTGCGTTGGCCGGCCGGCATCGCCCTTGTCAGGCGAAATCCCCATCGCAACCAGGCGGCGTGCGCGCGCGCAAGCCTTTGATCCCTATCGAAAAGATACGGAACCCGATATTTTCCCTTGCCCCCGCGAGCAAGAGACGATGCGCTCCGCGTCCGATATGAACGCGAAGGACCCGACTGTGCGGGAAGCCGCGCGCGCGCCCAAAGAAGGCTTTGCTTGTGGTATGATAATTTCTCTATGTACGATAAATCGTATCGAGTTCGCCAAAATGGGCAGCAAGGGAGAGAATGTGTGAAGGCAGCGATGACACGCCGCGGGATGTTGCTGGCAAGTGCCGCGGCGCTGGTCCTGCCGGGAAGCGTGGCGCGCGCCGCGGCTGCGCGCAAGCCCAACATCCTGATCCTCTACGCCGACGATCTCGGCTATGGCGATCTCAGCTGCTACGGATCGAAGACAATCCACACGCCGAACATCGACCGGCTGGCCGCGCGCGGCACCCGCTTCGTCAACGGCCACGCCCCTTCGGCGACCTGCACCCCGTCGCGCTACGCGCTGCTCACTGGCGACTATGCCTGGCGCGCCTCGGGCGTGCAGATCCTGCCGGGCGACGCGCCCGCGCTGATCCGCCCGGGTAAGTTCACGCTGCCGACGATGCTGCGCAACGCCGGCTACGCCACCGGCCTGGTCGGCAAGTGGCACCTGGGCCTCGGCGACGGCAAGGTCGACTGGAACCAGGACATCGCCCCCGGCCCGCTCGACATCGGCTTCGACTATGGCTTCTTCATGCCCGCGACGCTCGACCGCGTGCCGACGGTGCTGATCGAGAACCGGCGCGTGGTGAACCTCGATCCCGCCGACCCGATCCGCGTCGACTATCACGACAAGATCGGCGACGAGCCGACCGGCTTCGATCATCCCGAGATGCTCAAGTTCGGCGCCGATCCCGAGCATTCCAACACGATCGTCAACGGCATCAGCCGCATCGGCTACATGACCGGCGGCAAGAAGGCGCGCTGGAAGGACGAGGAGCTGAGCGATGTGCTGCTCGGCAAGGCAGTCGACTTCATCGCCGGCCAGAAGGACAAGCCCTTCTTCCTCTACTATGCGGTCAACGAGCCCCACGTGCCCCGCGCGCCCAATGCGCGCTTCGTCGGCAAGTCTGGCATGGGCCCGCGCGGCGATGCGATCCTGCAGCTCGACTGGACGGTGGGCGAGCTGATGCGCAAGCTCGAGGCGCTCGGCAAGGCCAATGACACGCTGGTGATCTTCAGCAGCGACAATGGCCCGATCCTGTTCGACGGTTATCAGGACAAGGCGGTCGAGCTGGCCGGCAAGCACCGCCCGGCGGGGCCGTTCAGCAGCGGCAAGTACAGCATCTACGAGGGCGGCACCCGCGTGCCGCTGATCACCTGCTGGCCGGGCCATGTCCAGGCGGGCCAGGTCTCCACCGCGATCGTCGACCATGTCGATTTCCTCGCCTCGATGGCTAGGCTGGTCGGCGGCAGCTTCCCGGACGACGCCGCGGTGGACAGCTTCGATATGCTCGCGCCGCTGATGGGCACCGCCAGCCACGGCCGCGACTATGTGATCGAGGATACCAAGCTGATGGTCACCACCGGCACCAAGGTGGCAAGCAGCGGCGCGCGCATCCTGGCGATCCGCGCGGGCGACTGGAAGCTGATCCGCGCCAGCGTGGAGCCGCACGAATTCCACGGCAACGCGATCGGCACCCAGCCCGTCCACCAGCTCTACAATGTCGCGCTCGATCCGGCGGAGAAGGTCGACCTGGCCCAGAAGCAACCGGCGCGGACGGCGCAGATGGCGGCATGGCTGGACAAGATCGAGAAGGCGGGCCGCAGCCGGCCGTGAGGCGCCGCGTCTTCAAGGCAATCTCTCGAACGCCCTTGCCTTAATCAACATATTATATGATTTATACGAATCAGATCGGCAGGGTAGCAGCCCGAACCGGCAGCGCCGTTCGAGCGCCTTCAGAAAGGGAGAGAGATTTGATGCGGAAGCTTCTGGCAATCGGCGCGGCGGCGCTGCTGAGCCTGCCCGGCGCGGCGCTGGCCCAGGGTGCGCTCGGCGCCAACTACAACGAGCATTTCGAGGACGTCGACTATCGCGACCTCCAGAAGAGCGACACCCAATGGGTGCGCATCTTCCTGCCGATGTTCCAGCTCGATCGCGGTCCCGCCGCCGAGCATGGCGCAGTCAAGACGATCCTCGACGTGTCGAAGCACGGCTACAAGACCGTGCTGACGCTCAAATTCCCCTACAACCGCGTCGAGTTCCCCAAGGCGGACAGCGACACCTTCAAGAAGGATCTCGCCCGGCTCGAGGCGGTGCTGCCCGAAGTGATGGGCAAGGTGGATATCCTGGTGATCGGCAACGAGCCCTTCATCGAGAGCCGGATGCAGGACTGGAATCCCAACTTCAACGCCTATTACGAGGCGCTCGCCAAGGCGGCGATCGCGTACCGCGCCGAGCATTGCGGCGCCAGCGCCTGCAAGACGCATCTCTACATGGGCGCGCTCAACCAGACCGAGAACCCGAAGTGGCGCAACCCGACCACCGACCGCTGGCTGCAGTTCGTCAAGGGCACGCCCGAGCTCGAGGGGCTCGACATCCACCCGCACAACATGATGATCGAGCAGTCCAAGGCGTTTCTCGACTATATCCTGCCGCGGATGCGCGCCGACCAGAAGTTCCTGGTGCTCGAATTCTCGCTGGTCTGGTGGTGGAAGTCGCACCTGAAGGACCCGATCCCCGCCGCCTTCGCCGCCAAATATGGCGCGCCGGCCAATGCCCAGGTGTGGCAGATCATCAAGGCCGCGCTGGAGACGCCCTTCTCGAAGCAGCAATGGGACGAGTTCCTGGCGCAGAGCCCCTGGTTCGAGAGCCGCAAGCACTTCCTCGCCAACCAGATGAAGATGTTCCGCGACACCGGCAAGCTGGCGGTGGCCACCTATGGCTTCAAGCAGGGCCAGTCGATGGTCAACAATTTCGGCCCGGATTCGACGCCCTGGCTGCTCAACAGCGTGTTCGCCGGCCGCACGGTGAAGACCAATCCGGACGGCAGCGCTGCGTTCAACTATGCCTGGATCGACGACTACAAGGCGCTCCAGAAGAAATGACGCCCTTGGGCGGAGGGCATGCAGTGCGCTCCTCCGCCCACTCCTTCTCGACGTTGCAACAAACCGAAATTCCCACGTGAACCCGCCCTTCGAAAAGCGCCCCGGCACATTTTTCGAGACGCGGGGGACAATATGCGGAATTCGAAGCCGGGCGCGGTTCGCGCGCCCTTGTTGACCTGCGCCCTGTTGCTGGGCGCGACCCTGATTGCGGCGCCGGCCCACGCCCAGATGGGCCCGGGCGGTGGCGGTCCCGGCGGAGGTGGCCCGGGCGGCGGCCGTGGCCGTGGCGGTCCTCCCGGTGGCGGCGGCCCCGGCGGCGAGCGCCCGCGCCAGATGAAGCCGATCAAGCGGGAGGCGCTCGACAAGGCCGTGACCGCGATGTTCCGCATCGCCGACAAGAATGGCGACGGGCTGGTCACCTTCGAGGAGCTCAAGTCGGTGATCGAGGCGCGCCGCGATGCGCGCATCAAGGCGCGGTTCGAGCGGATCGACACCGATCACAACGGCACGATCAGCGCGGCGGAATTCTTCGCCTGGCAGCATGACCTCGGCTCGGTCGCCTCGAGCGAGAACCAGTCGGTCGCCGATATCGGCGGGCCGGTCTCCGAGACGATCTCGCCCGAGCTCGACGGCGACGAGAGGGCGCTGCACCGGCTGATCGAGCCATTGAGCGCAATGGTGATCGTCAACGCCAACACCAACTACGATAATGGCGTCTCGCTCGACGAGCTGCTCGCCTATGAGCGCAAGAAGTTCGACGCCGCCGACATCGATCATGACGGCACGCTGACCATGGACGAGCTGCGCGCTCTCGAACCGCGCGACCGCCGCGGCCCGGGCGGGCCTGAAGGCGGCCCCGGCGGCGGACCGATGGGGCGCCCGCCCCGCGACGAAGACTGAGCGTCATGACCGATCGACGCACGCGCCTGCTCGCCGGCGCAGCGCTGGTGCTGCTCGCTCCGGCCGCGCAGGCGCAGGACAGGCCCGCGCCCCAGAAGGAAGACGAGATCGTCGTCACCGGCAAGGCGCCGCCGGGATCGGTGATCGGCGACATTCCGCCCGAGAACCAGCTCGGCCGCGCCGATATCGACGGCTACGGCGTCGGCACGGTGAGCGAGCTGCTCGATGCGATCGCCGAGCAGACGTCGAGCGCGCAGGGCCGTTCGGACGACGGCCCGGTGGTGCTGGTCAACGGCAAGCGCATCTCGGGGGTCAACGAAGTCGCCGACCTGCCGACGGAATCGATCGTCCGCGTCGATATCCTGCCCGAAGAAGTCGCGCTCAAATATGGCTATGACGCGCAGCGCAAGGTGGTGAACATCATCCTGCGCCGCCGTTTCGAGGGCCGGGTGGCGAACCTTGCCGGCGGCATGGCGACCGAGGGCCAGGGCCAGAACGAGAGCGGCGACTTCAGCTATACGCGCATCCGCGACAACGACCGGGTCAATGTCGCGGCACGCGCCAAGTCCACTGCCTCGCTGCTCGAAAGCGAGCGCAACCTGGTGCCCGCCACCCCCGCGACGCCGGGTGCCGATGGCCCCGCGGACGACCGCGGCACCCGCACGCTCAAGCCGGCGACGCGCAGCTACGGCATCAACGCCACTATGGCGCACCAGCTCGGCGCCAGGACCAATCTCTCGGTCAATGTGCAGGGCAATTACGCGACCAGCGACGCGCTGGACGGCCTCGCCACGGTAACCGAGGACACGCCAGGCGGCCCGGTCACGCGCTTCGCCTCCACCGATCCGCTCGAGCAGAACAGCCGCGCCGCCAGCCTGGGCGGCGGCGTGACGCTCAACACCGACCTGTCGAAGCATTGGCGGCTCTCGGCCGTGGCGGGCTACACCCACAGCGACACGACCCGCGACACCGATCGCGGCGACACTGCCGGCACGATCTCGCGCGACCGGGCGACGTCGCAGAGCGACAGCGGCAATGCCAGCCTGCTCGCCAACGGCAAGCTGCTCGCGCTGCCCGCCGGCGACGCGTCGGTGAGCCTGCGCCTCGGCGGCGATTTCGCCACGCTCGATACGCGCACCACGCTCGGCGGCATGCAGTCGGCGGGGAATTCGCAGCGCACCAATGCCGGCGGCCAGGTCAGCCTCGACCTGCCGATCGCCAGCCGGGCCAAGGGCGCGCTGCCCTTTCTCGGCAAGCTCACCGCCAACCTCAACGCGGCGGTCACCCGCGTTTCCGACTACGGCACGCTCGGCACCTTCGGCTATGGGCTGAACTGGACGCCGGTGACCGGCGTCAGCCTGATCGCCGCGGTGAACGAGGATCGCGTCGCCCCCACTCTCGCCCAGCGCGGCGATGCCGTGGTGATCACCGAAAATGTCCGCGCCTATGACTATGCGACCGGCCAGACGGTGACGATCCGCAGCATCGCGGGCGGCAATCCGCTGCTCAAGGCCGACGACCGCCACGTGTTCAAGCTCGGCCTCACCGCCAAGCCGTGGAGCAAGCTCAACCTCAGCTTCACTGCCAATTACAACAACAGCCGCACCGAGAATGTGATCGTCAGCATCGCCGATGGCTCGGCCGCGCTCGAAGCGGCCTTCCCCGACCGGTTCGAGCGCGATGCGGCCGGCCAGCTCGTCGGCATCGATACGCGCGCGGTGAACATTGCGCGCGAGGATCGCGAGCAGCTGCGCTGGGGGATCAACTTCACGCAGGTGCTGCGCGCACCCAAGCGGCCGACGCCCCCGCCGGGCTTCCGGCCGCCCTGGATGCGCGATCGGCCCGAGGGCGATCGGCCGAACGGGGAACCCCGCTCCGACCGGCCGCCCGAGGGGGCCGAAGGTCACCCGCCGCCGGGCGAGGAGGGCGATATCGTGGTCAATGGCCGCGAGCTGCGCGATCCTTCCGGACCCGGCCGCCCCGGTGGCGGCTTCGATGGCCCGCCCGACGGCTTCGGCCCGCCCCCGGGCGGACTGCCGCCCGAAGGGTTCGGTTCGCCGCCCGGCGGAGGCCCCGACGGCCCCGGCGGGTTTGGCCCACCGCCCGGCGGTTTCCGCGGCGGCCCGGGCGGCGGCAGCGACAATGGCGCGCGCTTCCAGCTCTCGCTCTACCATAGCGTGATCCTGCGCGACCAGGTCACGCTGCGCGACGGCATGGCACCGATCGACCTGATGCGCGGCGGCACGCTGGGCGGCACCCCGCGCGCGCGGCACCAGGTCCAGCTCGCCACTGGCGTGATCGACAATGGCGTCGGCATCCGGCTGTCGGGCAACTGGAAGAGCGCGGCGGAAGTCGACGGCAGCGGTCCGGCCGGCGACCTGCATTTCGGGTCGCTCGCCACCTTCGAGCTGCGCGTCTTCGCCAATCTCGCCAATCGCTTCCGCGGCCAGGACTGGGCACGCGGCACGCGGGTGAGCCTGTCGATCGCCAACCTGCTGAACACGCGGCAAGTGGTGCGCGACGCGAGCGGCGCCACGCCGCTGGCCTATCAGGGCGCCTATCTCGATCCGGACGGGCGGACGCTACTGCTCTCGGTGCGGCGGATCTTCTAGGCCGGGTTTGCCCGGCGCAGGCGTGCGGGGTTGTCCCGATAGGTGCCGCCCCGCCCCCGGCTATCCTTTGCTCCGGAAATCCCCCGAGCGAAGGACGGCCAGATGCGCGGCACGAGCGGATGGAGCAGCTTGCGGGCCCGGGCCGCCCTCCCCGCCTGTCTGCTCGCTGCCACCCCGGCAACCGCGCAGGATCGCCCGCAGGAGCAGATCCACGACCAGGCGATGACGCTGACCAGCGCGCAGGCGCAGGCAGCGCCGGACAAGCCCGAGAAGAAGAAAAAAGCCGATCTGCTGATCGTGCCGATCCCGCTGTCGAGCCCGTCGCTCGGCACCGGCGCAACGGTGGCCGCGGTGCTGTTCTACAATCCCAACCACGCGCCCCAGCCCTGGATCAGCGGCATCGGCGCGATGGCGACGAGCACCGGCACCAAGGCGATCGGCGCCTTCCACACCATGTCGCTGGGCCATGACAGCGTCCGCTTCATGATGTTCGGCGGCTATGGCGACGCCAAGCTCAAATTCTACGGCATCGGCAGCGCGGCGGGAAACCGCGGCGCGCATGTCGACCTCGAGGACAAGGCGATCCTCGGCCTCGTCCAGGCGCAGGTCCGCGTCGCCCGATATTTCTACGGTGGCGTGCGGATCCAGTATCTCGACCTCGATTCCAAGGCCGAGGTCCCGCACCCGAACTATCCCGATCTCGCGCTGCCGCCGCTCGAGCTCAAGAGCACGCTGGCGACGATCGGCCCCTCGCTGACCTATGACAGCCGCGACAGTTCGCTCAATCCGCGCAGCGGCGCCTACATCACCGGCACCTGGATGTTCGATGCCAGGTTCCTCGGCAGCGACTTCGATCATGCCAAGCTGCAGCTCGGCGCCAGCCTCTATGGCGCGCTCGCCAGGGGCACGACGGTCGCCGTCCGCGGTTCGACCTGCAGCGTCACCAAGCGCGTACCCTTCTACGACCTGTGCATGTACGGCCAGGGCGGCGACCTGCGCGGCTACGAGACCGGCCGCTATCGCGATCGCGCGAGCTGGGCGGTGCAGGGTGAGTTCCGCCAGCATCTGTTCGGCAAGTTCGGCGCCGTGGCGTTCGGCGGCCTGGGCGGCGTCGCCTCGAGCCTGCAGGACGTCGGCCGTAGCGACATCCTGCCCTCGGTCGGCGCGGGGCTGCGCTTCCAGGCGTCGAAGAGCAACAATGTGAACCTGCGGCTCGATCTTGCCTTCGGGCGCGACGGGCATGCCGTCTATTTCGGCATCGGCGAGGCGTTCTGAGCCGCATCGGCAAAAACCCCATGCCGCCCTGCGCATTTCCCCCGAGCCCGCATCCGCGCCGTTTCCCCTAGGCTGCCCGCACGCAACCAGGAGCCCGCCCGATGGAGAATGCCAAGCAGCTCGTGCCCCTGCTCGTCCAGGGAAGCATGTTCCTGATGATCATGGCGGTGGCGATGCAATGCCCGTGGCGCGAGGTCGTCGAGCAGATCCGCCACCCCAGGCTGCCCGTTCGCGCCTTCCTCGCGGTGAACGTCGTCGTGCCGGTAACGGCCGTGCTGCTCGCGCTGGCGCTCGACCTGCCGCAGCCGATCGCGGCGGGGCTGATCCTGATGGCGGTGTCGCCGCTCGCCCCGCTCGTTCCCGGCAACGCACTCAAGACCGGGGCGCAACGCTCCTATATCCTGGCGACCTATCTGCTGCTGATCGTCATCGCCATTCCCGTGGTGCCGCTGTCGCTCAAGCTGATCGACAGGGTCTTCGGGGTCGAGGCAACGGTGCCGGCGGCGACGATCGCGATGATCGCCTTCATCTCGGCGCTGCTGCCGATCGCGATCGGCCTGCTGCTCGCCGCCCTCGCCCCGCGCTTCGCGGCGCGCGCGGCCGGGCCGATCACCTTGGTCTCGACCCTTGTCCTCGCGCTGTTCGTCCTGCTGCTGCTCTGGCTGCAGGGGCGGGTCTATCTGCACATGATCGGCAACTTCACGATCCTCGCCTTCGGGCTGACCGTCGCTTCGGGGATCGTCGCGGGGCATCTGCTCGGCGGCAAGGATCCGGAGAACCGCGGCGCGCTGGCGATCGCGGCGGCGATCCGCCATCCCGGCATCGCCTTTGCCATCGCCAATGCCAGCGGCGCCGGCCCGGGAGCGAAGGCGGCGATCATCCTGTTCCTGCTCAACGGCGTGATCATCGTCTCGCTCTATGTTGCCTGGCTCAAACGCCATTTGGCGCGCCGCCCCGCCGCTGCCGCCGGGCAACCGTGAGGCGCGCGGCGCTCAGGGTATTTCCCTGTCGATATGAGGGTTCCGCCCGATTGTTGCGCAAGCCCCGGAGGCCGACATTGGCAACGCACTGCGAGCGAACCCGCTCTCAACAGGCGCGTAGTGCACAGGGCTGAGCGAGACCGGACCCACCCCCCCGGACACCCGTTCTCCTCGGCCCGAGGCGTGGCGGCGGAACTGGGCAGCTCCGCCGCCATGTCCTGGCGCTCCACGGCTTGTGGAGGGGCATGCGCTATCTCTCTCCGGCGCTCTTCCTCCCCATAGGACCCGGAGGCACGAAGGGGCCGCGTTCACACCGCGGCCCCTTTTCGCATGCCCGTCCCTGGCGCACGAAAAGAGGGGCGGACGGGTTGCCCCCTCCGCCCCATGGCCGCGCGGTCGCGCTGCGCGGGTTATTGGGCCCCGGGCTGGGGCGGGAACTTGGCGAGGACGGCGTCGATCGCAGTGTCGATCTTCGCCTGGTCGACCTTGCCGGGATCGATCTCCTGCGTGGCGACGCCGTGCCAGATCGGCTTGCGGGTGGCGACATCGTACAGGTCGATCACCAGCGTGCCGTCGGTCACGTTGCGCACATCGACGTTGCGATAGCCGGCACCCCAGCCCCAGCCGCGATAATAGGGACCATAGGGGCCGAAATCGGTCACCTCGACCCGGTCGCGCCGGCCGAGCGTGAAGGCGATCGCGAAATCGCCCTTCTCCACTGGCTGATAGCCGCGCGCCGCCAGCGAGCGGTCGATCGAACCGCGCACCCGGTCGAACAGCAGCGGGTTCATGCCCTGGGGCACGCCGGTATAGACCCAGCTATACTGGTGGTATTTGGCGTAATCGACCGTCTGGTCATAGTCGGTCTTGACGGTGGGCGTATCGGTGCACCCTGCCGTCATGAGGGCAAGACCGACTATAAGCGCGCTGCCGGTCCTTCGTGCAAAGTCATGGGCATTCATCGGTCGGTCTCCCTTGGTACGACCGACAGAAATTGCGCGATATTCGAACGCGCTAATATTGGGGGATGCCCGGATCGGGCATCGGTATCAGTACCGATACGGTGGAGAGCCAGCGGCCGCATCCCGCGCACTTATCCACAGCCCGCAGCTAGTCAGGGTTTTTCATGATAGGCAGGGGCCGGGAATCGGACGAGACTGTGACACGAACAGGGGCACGGTAATGACACATCCACTCCCGCCCATCGCGGCACCGAAATGAGCAGCGCAACACGGCGCGTGCTGATCGCGGACGATCACGACGTCGTGCGGCGCGGCGTCCGCACCTTGCTCGAGACGCGGCCCAACCTGGTGATCGTCGGCGAGGCCGCCAATGGCCGCGCCGCGCTGGAGGAGGCGCGCTCGTCCAAGCCCGACATCGCGATCATCGACTATTCGCTGCCCGAGCTGAACGGACTCGATCTTACCGCGGCGCTGAAGCGCGAGAACCCGCGCGTCGAAGTGCTCGTCTACACGATGCACGATCGCGAGAACCTGGTGCTCGACGTGCTGCGCGCCGGCGCACGCGGCTATGTGCTCAAGTCCGATACCGAGAAGCACCTGCTCGCCGCGGTCGACGCGCTGTCGATCCACCGGCCCTATTTCTCGGGGGTGATCTCCGAGACGCTGCTCGAACGGTTCCTGGAATCCTCGCCGTCCGCGCACGCCACGCTCACCCACCGCGAGCGCGAGGTCGTCCAGCTGATCGCCGAGGGCAAGATCAACAAGGAAATCAGCCACATCCTGGGCATAAGCGTGAAAACGGTCGAGACTCACCGCGCCTCGTGCATGCACAAGCTGAAGCTGCGCACCACTGCCGAACTGGTGCGCTTCGCGGTGCGCAACAACATCATCCAGGCCTAGGAAAGCCCCGCACCCGCCGCACCAGGCGGCAGGCAGCGCGATCAGCTCGCGCCCAGCGGCACCCCGAGCATCGGCGCAGGGAGGAAGTCCGCGCCGCCGTCGCGCGGGATCATCGCCGCCAGCGTCGTGCCCTGCGCGCCGAGGCCGGGCTTGAGGTGCAGGCAGCCGCCCAGATCCTCCACGCGCCGCCGCATCGCCGGCAGGCCGATGCCCAGCCGGGCGCGGCTGCGGTCCTTGGGCAGGCCGACGCCGTCATCGCAGACCACGATGAAGAAGGCGCGCACCCGGCTGATCAGGCGGATCCGCACCTGGTGGGCGCCGGCATGCTTCTGCACATTGGTCAGCGCTTCCTGGACGAGCCGGTAGATCGCCGATTCCACCGCGGTGCCCCGCCGCCGGTCCTCGCCATAGACGCGCAGCGCGACGTCCAGCCCGCTGCGATCGGCAAAGCCCCTGCAGAGCAGCCGCACCGCCTCGTGCAGCCCGCTGCGGCGCACCTCGGGCGGATGCATCACATAGGTGACGCCGCGGATCTCGCGGTGGAACTCCTCGAGCAGCCCGCTGAGCTCCTCGGCCATCGCGACCACGATCGGGTCCTTGCTCAATTCGCGCAGCCGGGCGAGGCCGAGATTGACGCCGACCAAGTGCTGCGCGGCAGTGTCGTGCAGTGCTGCGGCGACGCGCCGGCGCTCGTCGTCCTGCGCGCGCACCAGGCTCGCCTGTGCCTGCATCAGGTTCGAGCTCAGCTTGATCGTCTGCTGGCGCAGGTCGTGCAGCTCGGTGACGTTGACACGCGAGATCGTCGCATAGCGCCGCCCGCCGACTTCGAAGCAGTCGACCGAGAACTGATAATAGACCCCGTCCGTGGTCGAACGGTAGAGATGGACGAAGTGGTTCTGCGCGCGCGATTCCACTGCCTGCAGCCCTTGGAGCAGCGCCCGGCTGGTCTCCCCCTGCCGGCTGGCGAGCTCCTCGATATAGCGTTTGAAGTTGGCGCCGATCTTCACCAGCTCGCCATGACCCAGCAGCATCGCTTGCTCCAGCCAGGAGCCATTGACGGTCAGGATGTTCCACCAGCCATCGACCACCGCGACCTGCGCCGGCGCGCCATAGACCTGGTTTCGTGCGTCGCAGCGCACGGTGAGGGCGGCAGCGCCCGCAGGCGGCCGTTTCCCGTGGTCGGCTTCGCGTCTGGTCTCGGAATTACCAGCGTCTTCGGGTTGTCCCGGAAGATACGACATGTGCTGCCCCGATTCACAAGTTCGAAACACAGGGATTTGCCTTCCTCCCTCCCCCTAAAGAAAGAAGAGACAATCCCGCAGCGATAATATTGTATGTCCCGATTATTTCAATCGGTTAAAGTACTGACGAAACATAATTATAACTCGATATAGTTAACGTTAAGATAACCTTTTACTGCGGAGCGGGGTGCATACAAAATCATGCAATCGCCCCACGATAGCATCCAAATTTCGTACCCTGGGCAAATGGGACAAACCCCTAGGAGACGCAAAACGGCGCCCGTCGGAAGGCTCGCAGCGCAGGTCGTGCAAGCGTGAGTCGCGGCCCGGCCCAAGGCAAAATCGGGATTTCCGCCGGCCGGATATCCGCAGCCATCCCGATAGCCGCCGGCCCGCCTTTGGCCATAACCGGGCTACCGACATTGCGGGGCGGGTACGCTTATCCGCCAGCCAGATCGAAGGAGGCCGTCCCGATGCGTCCCGAACCGCGGCGTTGCACCTGGCTTTTCGCGCTCGCGCTGGCAGGCGCCGCCGCCCTTCCCGCCCAGGCGCAGGACCTGGCCCGCGAGCGCGGCGCCGGCGGCCCGATGCTCGGTGGCGCGCTGGAGGACCTGTGCCGCGGACAGGGCCAGCCCTCGCAGCTCTGCGCCAGCTATCTGCGCGGCTCGTTCGAGGGGCTGATGATCGGCCAGGCGAGCATGACCGATGGCGGCGGCACCAGCTTCTGCCTTCCCGATGTCGGCGTGACGCTCACCGAGGTGCGCGAAGCCTTCCTCACGCTGATGCTCGCCGAGCCCGATCGGCGCACCCAATATGCTGGCGTCTCGCTGCTCGACACGCTGCAGGATGCCTGGCCCTGTGCCGATGACGACGATCTCGTCCCCTATGTCGAGACAGCCTCGGCGCAGGCGCGCCGAAGCCGGCCCGGCGCCGGCGCGGCGTTGCGGCGCGCATCGCATCGCTCGCAGCGGGCGGTCGCGCACATGCTGCGCTAGCACCCCATCCCAGCAAATGCCGCGCCCGCCCCTAGTGGCTTTGCCCGATAGCGGGGCCCGGCCCGCCCCTTATCCTCCAGCGACTTCCCTCGATCGACGGGACACGCGCTTATGGGCCGCCACTGCATCCACGCCTGCCTGACCGCCCCGCTCGCGCTGCTTGCCACGCCGCCGCACGCGGCTGCGCAGGACGCGCCGGAGGCCAAGGCGACCGAGGCCGCCCAGGTGGCCGAGGCGGTGGAGCATCCGGACACGCCGGCGGCGGAGAAGAAGGAGAAGAAGCGCGACATGCTGATCGTGCCGGTGCCGATCTCCAACCCCAGCTCGGGATCGGGCCTCGCGGTCGGCGGGATCGTCTTCTACAATCCCAGGCACGAGCCGCAGAACTGGGTGTCGGGCGGCGGCATCCTCTACACCAATCGCGGCACCAAGGGCATCGGCGCGTTTCACAACATGACGCTGGGGCAGGACAGGTTCCGCCTGCGCGCGATCCTCGCCTATACCGACGGGCCGCTCAAATATTTCGGCACCGGCGATACCGCGGGCTTCGCCGGCACCTCGGTCGACCTGCCCAACAAGAACCTGTCGGTGCAGGTCCAGGCCCAGGTCCGCGCCTTCCCGCACGGCTATGTCGGGCTGCGCTACAAATATTCGCACTATGACGCGAAGGATCCCGAGGATCCGCTGCCGCCCGGCTTCGTCCTGCCGCCGGCGGCGGAGCTGAAGAGCGCGCTGTCGATGCTCGGGCCCTTCCTGTCCTACGACACGCGCGACAACCAGACGCTGCCGGCGCACGGCCTGTTCCTCTCGGCCAACTGGATGTTCGGCGCCCGCGCGTTCGGCGACAGCTTCGGCCACACCAAGCTGCAGCTCACCGGCAATGCCTATATGCCCGCCGGCCGCAACACGACGCTGGCGGTGCGCGGCGTCACCTGCGGCGTGACCGGTCATGTGCCCTTCTACGACCTGTGCAGCTTCGGCGCCGGCATCGACCTGCGTGGCTATGAGGCGGGGCGCTACCGCGACCGGGTCGACTGGGCGGTGCAGGGCGAGGTGCGCCACCGGTTCAATCGCCGCTTCGGCGCGGTCGCCTTTGCCGGGCTGGGCGGCATCGCGCCGTCGCTCGGCCATATCCTCGACAAGGGCGACGCGCTGCCGAGCATCGGCGCCGGCGTGCGCTACCGGCCGTTCCGCGACAACGACGTCAATCTGCGGCTCGACGTCGCGATGGGGCTGCACGGCCCCGGCCTCTATTTCGGCATCGCCGAGGCTTTCTAGAAGCGGAAGCCCGCGCCCAGGATCGCGCGGCTGTTGCCCTTGCTTCCCTGATATTCGGCCTGCAGCGCCCAGCGCTTGGCGATCTGCAGGTTGAAGCCGAACACCGCCGCCCATTTGGTCGGGTTCCACGCCCGGGTGCGATAGCGCAGCCCCAGCGCGTCGCCGTCGGCGAACAGATCGTCGGCCTCCAGCGCGCCCTCGATCACGGTATCGATATCGAGATATTGCCCGCCGCCATAGACGGTCAGCTCGGTGCCGCGCCCGGGATGGAAGCGCGGCCCGACGCGCACGCCGGCGGTGCTGGTCCGTATGTCCGACCGCTCCTTCGAGGCGAAGCTCTCGGTGTGCGAGGCCATCACCGATCCGAACCAGTGCTGCCCGCCATAGACCGCGATCGCGCCGGTGGTGACCGTCACATTGTCCACCGTCGCCTTGAAATCGAGATGCTGCTGGCAGCGCCCGTTGCGACACAGCACCGCGGGGGCGATCTGCGACAGGTCGATGTCCACTCCCACATCGACACTCCCCTGCATGCGCCCGACATTCACGAACAGGTTGAGGTTGGGCAGCAGCCAGGCGTCGGCGCGGAACTGCACGCCGCCGCTGCGCCCGCGCAGCCCGTCGGTGGTGACGAAGGGCACCGGGGTCAGCGTCGTGCCCGCCGGCACCGCCCCGCCCTTGGCGAAGGCCACGGCCAGGTCGCTCGAGGCGAGATCCTCGACATTGTGGACGTACATCGCGCTCACCCCGAAGGGCAGCGGCAGGTCATAGCCGCGCCGGCGCGCCGCCTCGGCCCGGAAGGGCAGCAGCTTCTGCCAGCGGCGGTCGCGCGCCCGTTCCGCCTGGAGCGCCGCGTCCGCTTCCCGCTGGGCGCCGGCGCGGGCCTGCTGTGCCGCGGCCGGCCGCGGCGCCGCGACGAGCAGGGCAAGGGCGATCGCGGGCAGCTGGACATGGCGCAAGGGGCGGATCCCGTCTGTGGTGCCGCGCGAATCTGCCTTGCGCAGCCGGGACGGGTTATCCTGACAAACCCGCGGCGCTCGGCGGGGCGGACCCTGATGCGCAAAGGGCTGGCCCGGCCGATACGCCGCCGAGCCAGCCCAACGTCCCCTTTGAGACCCCCGGCGGCGGCGCCTGGCTCCGAATCCCATGCTCGACCAGAACCAAGGGGAATCGCCGCCGTCGGAGAAGTGCATAGTCGGCCGGCACTTAGCCCGCGCCAATCGGGATATGTCCCGATCGGACCCGATGCTTCGCCAGCCCGCCGCGCGCCGCCTTCGGGCCGGCCCCGATGCCGCGCCCGGAGCCCGGAAGGCATGATCGGCGCCACCCACCCCCTAGGATGAAAGAGGCAAGACTATGCTGCTCCCGCTCCTGCTCGTCGCCACGGCGCTCGCCGCGCCCCAAGCCCAGCCTGCCCAGGCCAAACCCGCCCATCCCGATCCCGCCGCGGTGTTCGCCAACATGGACACCAACAAGGACGGCAAGGTGAGCCGCGCCGAATATGTCGCCGCGCGCGCGTCGCGCTTCGCCACGCTCGACCGCAACAAGGACGGCGCGATCAGCAACGCCGACTTCCCCCGCGCCGCTGGCAATCCCAGCGCGGCCACGCGGATCGCCTCGATGATCGACGAGGCCGATGCCGACAAGGACGGCAAGGTCACCCGCGCCGAGCTCGACAAGGCGCCTGCGCCGGGCTTCGACCGGGTCGACACCAACCATGACGGGTTCGTCACCAAGGCCGAGCTCGAAGCCGCCCGCGCCGCCGCGGCCAAGGCGCGCGCCACTCACTGACTCGCGCCGCATGCGCGCAAAAAAGGGGCCCGCGGCGTGGCCGCGGGCCCCTTTCGTGACCGTCATTCAGGGCTGGGCGACGATCACATAGGAGACGCCCGACGAGAGATATTGCGGGCGATACCAGAGGTTGTTGCAGGTGAAGTAGGTCATGTCGGCCCGCACCACCTTGGGGCAGTTGGGCGGCAGTGCGTAGACCACCGTGCCCGGCGCGGTCGCCGTGTTGACCACGACGACATCGGGCTGGCTCGCGGCGGAGACCACCGCGGCGGTAGTGCCTGCGATCACCGCGCCGGCGGCGAAGTCCCAGAAGGGATCGTCGTCCCAGCCCCAACCCCAGCCCCAGCCCGGAGGCGGTGGCGGCGGATAGGGCATCGGCGGCCCCGGCGGGTGCGGCCCTGGCCCCGGCGGCGGCCCGGGCGGATGGGGTCCCGGTCCAGGTCCCGGATGTGGCCCAGGCCCCGGTCCCGGCGCTGGCCCAGGAGGATGCGGTCCAGGCGCTGGCCCTGGCCCCGGCGGGCGCGGCGAAGGCCCTGCCCCGCCGCCGCCGTTCGGGCGCGGTGGCATGCCGCCACCGTCATGGATGCCGCCGCCGCCGCTGCCCGGCCCGTGGAAGTTGCTCGGCACGCCGGCATGCATGCTGCCGCCGCGCGCGTGGAAGCCGCCGCCGCCGAAGCGCCGCTGCGCGCTCGCGTCCATGGTGGAGGCGAGCAGCGCCGCGCAGGCGCTGGCGGCGAGGAGAGGAGCGGAAGCGCGCATCACGGTTTCTCCACGCTGTCGAGCTTGGCCATCTGGATCTTGCTGGCGCCGCTCGGGGGCTTGAAGGCGAAGCTGGCGGGCGTGAACTTCACCGCCGTGTTCCAGGTCAGCTCGGCCGAATAGGAAGGGTGGACGGGATCCGATCGATCGGTGATCGCGATCTTCATCGGCAGCGGCTTCGGCCCGCGCGCGATCCACAGCTGGAAGTCCAGGTCCTCGCCGCGAAAGGCGAACTGGTCGGTGTCGACACCGCCAATCCTGGCATAGCCCACCCGCACCGCTGACTGGAGGCCCTCGGTCGGCGCCCCGGCATCGGCCCAGGTGAAGATGTCCGACAGCGGCAGGCTGACGCCATACTCGTCGTACAGCCCGTCGACGACGGCGCGGATCGTCGGCGGCGCATCGACCACCGAATAGAAGCCCTGGCGCGGCACGCTGACCGTGAAGGTCTTGCCGTCATAGTAGAATTGGCGGAACTGCCGGTCCGAGCGCAACTCGATGAAGAAGGCATTGGGCCGCTGCACGCGGTAGATATTGTCGAGCCCCAGGGTCACCTTCAGGTCGGTGTCCTCCATGTTGGTCTCGATCGTCGCCTTGCTGTGGATCTCGAAGCTCTTCAGCGACTTCATGTAACTGCCCATCGCCTGGAGCGCGGCGACCGCCAGCGGATCGATCGTGCCGGCGGCGGTCGTCGGTGCCGGTTGCGCGGCGTCCTGGGCAAAGGCGGGCGCGGCGAGCAGCGCGATCGCGGCCATGCCCAGCTTCCATCGATTCCGTCCGTCCATCGCGCTTCTCCAAGGCTGGTTGCGGTGCGAGGATCGCGCGCGCGCCGGGCCACTCCAATCAGGGGAAACCCGCTGAAAGCCTCGGGACTTTGCCCGAGCGTTCAGCCGCGCAGTCCCGCCGCCTCGGTCGCACAGGCAGCCTCGGCCGGCAGCGGCGCGCGCAGCGCCTCCGCCTTCGCCTTGAGCAGGTCGGCGCGGAACCCCGGATCGGCATGCAGTCGCGCCACCGCCGCGGCGGCGACTACCCGCCCCGCCTCGACATCGCTTTCCCAATGCGCGTTGCAGACCAGCCGGCTCTCGCCGAAGTCCCGCCCGCGCGCGAGGATCGCATCGGCATGATGCGGGGCGATCTCGGTGAAGATCAGCGCCCAGCCCCAGCCGATCGCGCTATGCCCCGAAGGATAGGAGCCGTCGCTGCGCAGCGCCGCCTCGTCCTTGGGGAAGCAGGTCGCGTTGCCGTGCGCCATGAAGGGCCGCGTGCGCTGGTAGTGCGTCTTCGCCTTGTAGGTCGACAGACCGATGTCGACCGCCGACTTGCCGAGCAGCTTGAACAGCACCGGCGTGGCCGTGGGATCGGGCGCGAAGCCCGCCGCGCAGGCAAAGGTCTGCGCCAGGTGCGCGAAGTCCAGGTCCGCGTCGCGCGCCGCCTGGGTCCAGCGCGGGCTGCCCGGCGGCCGCGTCATCGCCGCGCTCACGGCCTCGTCGCGGGCGAAGGCCGGCGATCCGGCCTCGGGCGGCGGCGGCAGCAGCGCGAGGCTGTCGGGATAGTCGCTGCGGGCGAGATAGCCCTGCGGCAGGGGCTTGGCGGTCGCCGGCGCCGCATCCTGCGACGCGGCGCCGCTCGTCAGCAGGAGCAGCGCTCCCGCCAGCGCGGGCGCGAGCGGCGTGCGCATCTATTGCCCGGCGACCGCGCGGGCGCTCGCCATCGCGCGATCGACTGCGTCCTTCACGCAGCCCGAAGTGCTGTCGACCACCGGGTAATGCGCGTCGAGCCAGTCGCAGGATTTCCTGGCCGCGGCGCCGAACCGCGTCTGCGCGGCCGCCAGCCCGGCGGCGGTCGTCAGGTCGAGGTCGGAGACATCGACCTTGACCGAATGCGCCACGGTATCGGTCATGTCGCCGGGGCTGCCGCCATGGCGCGGCGCGGTGACGGTGATCGAGTTCCGGTCGTCCTGGCTCTGCGCTAGCACGGCGGCCGGCACCAGCAGCGATCCGGCGACGCAGCAGGCAATGTGGTGAGCAAGCGTCATGGCAACCTCCCGTTGAAAGCAGGGATGCGGGCAGCTTCGCGGGGTGGGGCGACGCGAGGGGTTGCGCCGCCCCGTTCGGGGAGCTCAGCCGCCGCCGGATGCCTCCGCCATCTTCGCCACCGCATCGTCGATGGTGAAGGTGTTGGGCTTCTGGACCGGCGGGAAATCCTTGAACGTCGCCGCGAACTGGTCCGCCAGGCCCCAGGCGCCGTAGAGGATGTAAGCGTGGTAGAGGAACCACTCGTAATAGCTGTTCGACGTGATGTCGGCGAACTCGTACGGGTCGGTGCGCAGGTTGAACAGCTTGGGCAGGCGCAGCTTGACGAAGGGCTCGGCCCAGAGCTGCATCGTGCCGGGCAGCCGCTGCTCGAGGAACACGACCTTCCAATTGTCGTAGCGCACGCCCAGTATGTCGCCGTCGTCGCTGATATAGACGAACATCTTGCGCGGCCCCTCGTCGACCTCGCCCGTCAGATAGGGCAGCAGGTTGAAGCCATCGATGTGGTTCCTGTAGGTCCGCCCGATCGCCTGGTAGCCGGTCTTGAGCTTCTCGACGACGTCCGCCGCCCCGGCCATCGCCAGGAAGGTCGGCAGCCAGTCGTGATGCTGGACGATCTCGGTCGAGACGCTGCCGGCCGCGATCTTGCCCGGCCAGCGGACGATCTCGGGGATACGGAAGGCGCCTTCCCAATTGGTGTTCTTCTCCGAACGGAACGGAGTCATGCCGCCATCCGGCCACGAGTTGCGATGCGGCCCGTTGTCGGTCGAATACATCACGAAGGTGTCGTCGGCGATGCCGAGCTCGTCGAGATAGTCGAGCAGCGCGCCGACATTCCTGTCATGGTCGATCATCGTGTCGTGATAGGGCGACTGCCAGCGGCCGGCCTGGCCCAGGCTCTCGGGCTTGGTATGGGTGAACATGTGCATATGGGTGAAGTTCACCCAGACGAAGAACGGCTTGTCGTCGTCGACCTGGCGCTTGATGAAGTCCTTCGACGCCGCCTCGAACTCGTCGTCGACCGTCGGCATGCGCGCGACGCTGAGCGGCCCGGTCTCCTCGATCTTCTGCTTGCCGACCTTGCCCCAGCGCGCATGCGTGGTGGCATCGTCGGTATCGGTCGCCCAGCTATGGACCACGCCGCGCGGGCCGTTCTTCGCCTTGAAGCCCGGGAAGTCCTTGTCCGGATAATAGTCGTACATCTCCGGCTCCTCCTCGGCATTGAGGTGGTAGAGGTTGCCGAAGAACTCGTCGAAGCCGTGGTTGGTCGGCAGCATGTGGTTCAGGTCGCCGAGATGGTTCTTGCCGAACTGGCCGGTGGCATAGCCCTGTTCCTTGAGCAGCGCGGCGATGGTGACGATCTTCTCGCTCATCCCCACCGGCGCGGCGGGGGCGCCGACCTTGGACAGGCCGGTGCGCAGCACACTCTGTCCGGTGATGAAGCTCGAGCGCCCGGCGGTGCAGCTCTGCTCGCCATAGCTGTCGGTGAACATCATGCCTTCCTTGGCGAGGCGATCGATGTTCGGGGTCTGATACCCCATCAGGCCATGGCTGTAGCAGCTCAGATTGCTGATCCCGATGTCGTCGCCCCAGATCACCAGAATATTGGGCTTCTTCGCCATGACCGAGTCTCCTTGGTGGAAGTCGGCCCGGACCCTGACGCCGGCGCGCTGGCCGGGACATCGGCACTAACCCCGCCTTGCAGGAGGGACTTTCCCGGTCATTCGGGGAAGAGCAAAGTCAGCGTCAGCCGCGCTCCCCATTCCGGGCCGCCGGTCGGGCTGACGGCGTAATATTTGCCGGTCGCGGCGATCTGGACGGGCTGCCTGCCGATCCTGGCGATCCGCCCCAGCGTCAGGTTGACCGGCACCGTCCACTGCCTGCGCTTCCAGTCATAGATCGTCTCGGTGTTGATCCCGAGGCTGGTGGTGTCCTTGAAGTTCTTGCTGAAGAAGGGCTGGAGGAAGGTGTTGCTGGTGTTCGGCCGGTCGTCCTTGCCGGCAATCGACCAGAGATGGTTGGCGAGGATGCCGATGGTGTAACCGCTCGGCGTCTGCTTCAGGATCAGCCCGGTCGGGCCCGCCTGCCATTTATGCGATCCGAAATCGGAATTGCCGGTCGGATAGACGAACACGGGGCCCAGCCCGACGGTCAGGCCGCCGCCGGTCGCGGGCTTGAGGAAGAAGCTCTGCGTGGTGTCGCCCAGCCCGGTGCCGCCGAGGTTGCCCGGGGCGCTGGTCCCCTCGGAGATGAACGGCAAGATGGTCCGCACGATCAGGTGCAGGCTGTCGGTCAGCGGCGTGGGGATCACCGGCTGGATGTTGAGCGTGTAGCGCGCCGCACCGTCGGGCCCGAAGCAGCAGTCGAAATTGTTCTGGAAGGGCACGCTGATCAGGTCGGAGATCGGATTGGCCGCCTTCTCGGCAAGTGAGGCCGCATCCGCCTGCGCGGGCGGCGCGTCGGGCGGAGCGGCTTCCGGAACGCCGGTCTGCGCCGCAGCGGGAAGGCTCGCGGCCAGGGCGGCGAAGGACAGCATGGACCTGAGCATCGGCGGTTCCTCCGGAAATGGCCGCCAAGTCTCGTCCCGTCCGCCCCGTCCGCCCATCGGGCCCAACCCCGAGCGCTATCCGCGCTTTTCCCCGAGAAAGCGGCGGGGGCCGCATCGGGGTCGCCCTTGCCGCGAAGCCGGGGTTCATCCCGATGGGCGGCGGGCGCCCGCTTGGAGAAGATGCCCGGGCAGCCGAAAGGATTCCCCTCGATGAGCGACCTGCCTGGTCCCAAGCGCCCGGACCGCTTCTCCCCCGGCCCCGTCCCCGAGATCCCCGACACCAGCGGCATGAGCGGCGAGCAGGTGCCCACTGCCTATTCGCACTTCCGCACCGGCCTGTCGCGGCACCGCACCGGGCTTTCGGAGCACCGCACCGACCTCTCGGAATACCGGACCGACCTGTCCACCCACCGGACCGACCTGTCCGAGCACCGCACGCACCTGTCGACCGACCGAACCGACCTGTCGATGCGACGCACCGGCATGTCGGTGCAGCGCACCCGGATGAGCGCGGACCGCACGCTGATGTCGGTGATCCGCACCTCGCTGTCGCTGATCGGCTTCGGTTTCACCCTGGCCCAGGTCTTCGCCAAGCTCCGCGACGCCGGCACGATCCACAACGCCGCGGCACCGCGCAACTTCGGGTTGGCGCTGATCGTGCTCGGCGTGCTGCTGCTGATCGGCGGCATCGCCCGCCACATCCAGTTCGCCCTCGAGCTGCGCCGCCTGCGCAAGGAACTGGTCAAGGCGCAGCTGCTCCACGGCGAGATGGACTATCCTGTCTCGCTCACCCTGGTGGTGGCGGTCCTGCTGCTGGCGGTCGGCGTGCTCGCGGTGCTCAGCATCCTGACCAGCGTGCAGGCGTTCGGCTGATGGAGCCGCACCTCGTCCGCCCGGGCCTGGACGGCCCGCCCGAACGCGACATGGTGTGGATCCCCGGCGGCAGCTTCACCATGGGGTCGGACCGCCACTATCCCGAGGAACGTCCGCTGCGCCCCGCCCGGGTCGGCGGCTTCTGGATCGACCGCACCCCGGTCACCAACCGCGACTTCGCACGCTTCGTCGCCGCTACCGGCCACCGCACCGTCGCCGAGATCGCCCCCGACCCGGAGGACTATCCCGGCGCCCTGCCCGAGATGCTGGTGCCGGCCTCGCTGGTCTTCACCCTGCCCTCCGCCCCGATCGACTCGCGCGGATCGGTCGAGCAATGGTGGGCGCTGGTCCCCGGCGCGGACTGGCGACACCCGACCGGGCCGGACAGCAGCATCGAGGCGCTGCAGGATCACCCCGTCGTCCATGTCGCGCTCGCCGATGTCGAGGCCTATGCCGCCTGGGCCGGCGCCGATCTCGCCACCGAGGCGGAATGGGAATTCGCCGCGCGCGGCGGGCTCGACGGCGCCGAATATGCCTGGGGCGACAGCTTCCTGGTCGATGGCGCGCATATGGCGAACAGCTGGCAGGGCAATTTCCCCCATGCCAACAGCCTCGAGGACGGCTGGCTGCGCACCTCGCCGGTCGGGGCCTATCCGGCGAACGGGTACGGCCTGGTCGACATGATCGGCAATGTCTGGGAATGGACCGCCGACTGGTGGTCGACGCCGAGCGTGCAGAGCCGCAATTGCTGCGGAGTCGAAACCCACCCCTCAAGCCGCGACGGCAGCGTCGAGCCCGGCGCACCGATCCCGATCGCCCGGCGTGTGCTCAAGGGCGGATCGCATCTCTGCGCGCCCAACTACTGCCGGCGCTACCGTCCCGCGGCGCGCCACGCCCATCCGGTCGACACCTCGACCTCGCATATCGGCTTTCGCTGCGTCCTGCGGCCCTAGCCGCGCCGACGTGTCCCGACAGTGCATCTTGCAATGTAGGATTTCGCCTGTTTCCCTCCTCCGGTCGGGCCTCCACCCGGCCGCTCTTTGCAATGTTGGAAAGATAGGATCGCGTTCGCGCAACGATATTGCGAGATGCGGGGCGTTCGCGGGAAGTGTGTCAACTCAAGCGCCGCGAAAACGCGCTCTTGGCGTGAACTTTGTGGACTTCGCCGAGTCGGCCTCGCGCGCGATGTAGGAACGCCCGACCTTAGCGCCCGGGCATCTTCATGTGCAGCGGCAGCGCCAGGTCGAGCATGAAGGCGGTGCCCTTGGGCCGGTTCTTCTCGCCGAACTCCTGGATCACCTTCAGCCGGAAGGTCGAGGGCGCGCGGCCAAGCACGGTGTTATAGGCGATTGTCCCGCCCACGCCGTTCACCTTGCCCTTGTACGGCCCCAGGGTCGCGCCGCTGCCGCTGTCGCCGGTCAGCTGCTCGAAATGATAGCCGAGCACGCCGAGCGAGAATTTCTTCGACAGGATCTTCTCGATCGACGCCTCGACATGCAGGTCGTTGCCCGAGTCATAGTCGGTGGCGGTGTTCCGGCCGTTGAAGGTGATGCCGACCTTGTGGCTCAGGTCCCAGCCGCGGTCCTCGTCGTGATAGGTCACGCCGATCGAGACATCCTCGGCCCAGCGGTGGAAGGACAGGCTGGCGAGCGCACCCTCGCGGTAATAGCCGACGGGGATGTTGACCATGCCGCTCAGCTGCGCATGGAACTTGCCGCTCTTCCAGGTGAGCGAGGCAACCGCCAGCGGATCGCCGACGATGATGTTGGCATCGTGCCGGCGGATGCCGATCTCGCGGCCAAGCGGCCCGGTGACCACCGCGGAGGCATCGATCATCGGCGCGCCGACCGGCAGCGCGGCACCGATCCCCAACGTGCCGCCAAGGAAGTTGGTGCTCGGCACCGCCAGCAGCGTGAGGAAGTCCGCCGGCAGCGTCATGTCGACATCGGTGACCAGGTTGCCGCCGATCTTGAAGTCGCGCGTCGACTTGGTGCCGCCGGTGTAGATGTAGATCGTGTTGTCGAGATAGATGCCCTCGAGCGGCGGCGCGATCGCCGTGCCCGGGCCGCCCGTCCCCAGCAGATAGACGCTCGCGCCATTCTCGTCGGCCCGCGCCGCGCCGCCCGCGAGCGCTGCCAGCGCGGTCGCCGTCAGGAGAGTAAGCTGCTGCTTTCCGGTCATTGTGGCGCTCCTGCCTGGGGTCGCCACCGGGCCTAGCAACCGCCCGCACGCGCCTGAATCGGGGAAAACCCGCGCGGCGCCGGTGGATGATTCCGATGGCCCCGTCCGCCCGCCAGGCGCCCCGCCGCGGCCGCGGGCCATGGAAGCTCCCCCGCCCGGGCGCGGGTTTGCCCCGATGGTGGCGGGCGGGGCTTCCCCGCATCCTCGCCGCTCAACCTCGGGATACGGCCATGGCCAGGAAACTCATCGCGGGCCTGACGGCGGCGGCTTTGCTGTGCCTCTCGACCCCCGCGCTCGCGCAGCAGAAAAAGGCACCGGAGAATTGGGACGGGATGGTGCGGGTGAAGGCCAAGAAGGTCGATCTCGCCTATCTGCTGCCCGGCGCCGACTTCCGCGGCTACACCAAGGTGATGATCGACCCCACCCAGGTCGCCTTCCGAAAAAACTGGCAGCGCGACACCAGCGACGTGGTGACCGGGGTGCACATCACTGACGAGGATGCCCGCCGCATCCTCGACGAGGCGCAGAAGGGCTTCAACGAGCTGTTCGTGAAGGCCTATCAGAAGGCGGGCTATCAGGTGGTGACCGCCCCTGCCGCCGATGTGCTGCGGCTCAGCACCGCGGTGCTCGACATCGATGTCGAGGCGCCGGACACCGACTCCCCCGGGATCACCCGCACCTATACGCATGAGGCAGGCGGCGCGGTGCTGGTGGTCGAGGCGCGGGACTCGCTGAGCGGCCAGCTGCTCGGCCGCGCGGTCGACGGGCAGGAGACCAGCGACTTCGGCCCCTATATCCGCAACCGCGCCACCAATGCCGGCGCGTTCGAGCAGCTCTTCACCGAATGGGCCGATACCAGCGTGAAGGGCCTCGCCGAGCTCAAGACGCTGTCGCCCGTCGATGCCGCCGGCAAGCTGAAGAAGTGACGGAGCGCGGTGGCGATGCGCGCCACGCTCCTCGCGCCTGCCGCCTTGCTCGCTATGGTGCTCGCCCGCCCCGTTGCGGCGCAGGTGGTAACCGACGAAGGCGCCCCGCCCGCGCCGGAGACGCCGCCCTTCTCGATCGATGCCGGCATGCGCATACGCTACGAGGGGCTTGCCGGCCAGGCGCGTGCCGGCATCGCCGATGACGACCAGCTGCTCAGCATCCGCACCACGCTGCACGGCGAATACCGCACCGGCGGCTTCCGCGTCGGCGCCGAGCTGAGCGACAGCCGTGCCTATCTGGGCAAGGCCGGCGGCGCGGTGAGCGCCAATGAAGTCGATGCGCTGGAGCTGGTCCAGGCCTATGTCGGGCTCGACCTGCCGCTTGCCGACAAGGGCAGCGCCAGGCTGCGGCTGGGCCGGATCAAGTTCGATATCGGCGCGCGCCGGCTGCTTGCCGCGCACGACTATCGCAACACCGCCAGCGCCTTCACCGGCGCGCTCGCGACGATCAAGGCCGGCGGCGCCACGTTCGACCTGTTCTACGTCCTCCCCCAGGTCCACCTCCCCGACGACCAACCCTCGGTGCTGGAAAACAAGGCGGCGTTCGACCGCGAGAGCTTCGACCTGCAGCTCTGGGGCGGGCATGCCGCCTGGCAGTGGCGGGGCACCGATCTGGAGCTGGGCTATTTCCGCCTGCGCGAGCGCGACCGCCCCGGCGAGCCCAACCGCAACCGCGACCTGCACACGATCGACGCGCGCATCGCCCGTGCGCCGGCGCCCGGCGCGCCGGACTACGAGGTCGAGGGCGCCTATCAGCTCGGCGTCATCCGCGCCGACACCAGCCCCGCGGCGGCCGCGCTCGACGTCGCCGCCTGGTTCGTCCATGCCGAGATCGGCTATACGCTGCCCGGCACGGCCGGCCTGCGCGTCGAGCTTGGCTATGACTATGTCAGTGGCGACGGGCCGGCGCGCGGCTATGGCCGGTTCGACACGCTCTACGGCTCCCGGCGCACCGATTTCGGCCCCGGCGCGATCTACTCGGCGGTCGGGCGTGCCAACATCAGCAGCCCGGAAGTACGGGTCGAGGCAGCGCCGTCGAAGCGGATCGACGCCTTCCTGTCCTACCGCCCGATGTGGTCGGCCACCACCGCCGACAGCTTCTCCACCACCGGCGTGCGCGATCCCATGGGCACGCTGGGCAGCTTCGCCGGGCACCAGGTCGAGGGCCGGCTGCGCTGGTGGCTGATCCCGAGCCGGCTGCAGCTCGAGCTCGACGGCGCCTGGCTCGCCAAGGCGCGGCTGCTGCGCGACGCCGCCAATGCGCCGCCTGCCGGCGACACCAGATATGTCGCGCTGGCGCTGTCGATCGCGCTCTGAGGCCGCGAAAGGTAAAACACGGCGCGGGGGAAAGAGGGATTCCGTACCCCGCGCCGCGTTACGGCTCCTTTAGAAGCCGATCTTGATGCGCACCGAGGCGCGGCCTTCGGTGACGTGGTCACCCTTGGCTGCCTCGAGCGCCACGCCCATGCGGACGGTGTCGTTCGCCTTCACGTCGATGCCGGTGCCGACCGTGCCCATCCACGGCGCGACCCGCGCGCCGGTGACCTGGAAGGCGCCGGTGCCCACCGGGGCGCTGGCGAAGCGCATGTTGCCCACCGTGTCGAGGTCGCCCGCATTGTAGCGCACGCCGATCGTCACATAGGGCATCGCCGTGCTCGCGCCGGTCTTGATCCACTGGCCGAGGCGAAGCTCGCCGGTGGCCGTGAACAGGTCGCGGCCCGAAGCGGCGGCGGACAGGTTAAGCCCGCCGGCGCCCTTCTCGGTGAAGGCCGAGCGGCCGTCATGCGTCTGGTTGGCGCTCGCCACCGCGACGAGGCGGACGCTGTTGCCCAGCTCGAAGCGATAGCCGGCGACGCCGCCGAACGCATAGCCGCTGTTGGTGAAGCTGCCCCGCGCCGAAAGCGCGGCACCGCCGAGGCTGACCGTGCGGGTCGTATCGAAATCGCCCGCATAATAGTTGCCCGAGGCGCTGACGAAGGCGTGGCCGTTGTCGAAGCTGGCATAGCCGCCGATCTGGTAGAGCGTACCGCTCAGCGTCGAGGCCAGCGCATCGACATTGCCGTCGACCTGGGTGAGGCCGCCGGCCACGCCCGCGGTCAGATCGCCGTTGCGGCCTTCAAAGCCGGTGGCGATGCCCGCCACGGTGGAGTTGAAGTCGTGCGTGCCCTTCTGGCCGTCCATCTGCTGATAGCTGCCGAAGCCCTGCGCCCACAGGCCACCGCCCGAACGGCTCTCGCCGTCGCTGCCGGCGACGAGCTGGCTGGCGAACTTGTTGTCCACCTTGGTCGCCGCCACCCGGACGTCACCCATGCTCGACTGGGCGAAGGCCGTGCCGGTCAGCTGATCGCCGTCGCCGATGCGCTGGCGCAGCAGGTCGGCGAACAGCATGTTGGCCTGCATCGTCGCGGTGCTGGTGTCGGCAACCGCCTCGCCGCTGAACGTGTTGTAGCTCGCCACGCGCTGGGCCGGCGTGAGCGCCGCCAGCGTGTTGAGCACGTTCGACCATTCGTCCGACGCGCCGGAGCCCGTGGTCGAGTTGGTCAGCGCAGCGGCAACCGCGGCGCTGTTGGGATTGCCGCTGCCCGCGGGGACGTCGGCCGAGAAGTCGATGCCCTTCTGGACCTGCAGCACCACCGCGTTGGCGACCAGGTCGTAGCGCAGGCGCCACTTCAGGTTCGGATCGTTCGCCACCGTGGTGAAGGTGGAGCCGTTGCCGAAGGTGCCGGTGAGGCTGCCCGCCTGGACGATCGTGTAGAGCTGGCTGAAGCGATAGTCGCTTGCCGCCTGGCTGAGCGAGTTGACCGTCACCGTGCCGCCCGCGAGCGTCGCCGCGCCGGTCACCTTGATCGAGTCCGAGGCGAAGTTGAACCCCGCGCCGCCGAAGTCGAACAACAGGTTGCCGCCGGTCACGTTGAGGCTGCCCACCGTGAACGCGCCGATCGGCTGGATCGTGTTGCCCAGCAGGCCGGTGGTGAGACCGCCCGGCGAGAAGGTGCCCGATGCGATCGTCAGGTTGCCGGTCATCGTGCCGCCGCCGATCAGCGTGCCGCCCTGGACGCGCAGGCCGCCGGCGCTGCTCGCCGAATAGGCCAGCGTGCCCGCGGTCAGGTCGATCCGCCCGGTCATGCCGAGCGTGCCGGCCAGCGTCAGGCGGCCGGTGCCTTGCTTCTCGAACACGCCCGCGCCGGTGATGTTGCCCGAGAAGCCCTGATCGGCATTGCCCGTGACCACCAGCTTGCCGGCGCCGAGCGCCAGCGTGCCGCCGCCGCTCGAGCCGTTGGCGATGCCGCCGACCGTCTCGGTGAAGCCCGCGAGATCGAAGGTCGCGCCGCTGTTGACCCCGAGGATCGCCGTGTCGGCGAGCCGCTCGCTGGCGCCGAGCTTGAGCGTGCCGGCCTGGGCGAGAACGGTGGTCGCCGCCGAAGTGCCGGTCAGCGTCGAGACGCCGCCCAGGTTGGCCAGCGTGCCGGTGCCGAGGTTGGCGTTTACGGTCGCGCCGTTCAGCTGGACCTGCGCCGCAGTGAGCGTGCCGGTGCCGGCGAGCGTGCCGTTCAGCGCAAGACCGCCGACCGTGTCGCTGTTCGCGCCGAGGTTGAGCGTCGCACCCGACGCCACCGTTACCGTCGCCGCATCGGCGAGGCGGTTCGAGGCGCCGAGCGCCAGCGTGCCCGCCTGGACCGAGACGTCGCCGCCGGCGGTGCCGTTCAGCGTCGAGGTGCCACCCAGGTTGAACACCGTGCCCGCGCCGAGATGGGCGTTCACGGTCGCACCGGTCAGCTGATACTGCGCCGCAGTCAGCGTACCGGTGCCGGCGAGCGTGCCGCTCAGGCCGAGCGCGCCGACCGTATCGTTGAACGCGCCGAGGTTGAGCGTCGCACCCGAGGCAACTGCCACCGTCGCCGTGTCGGCGAGGCGGTTGGCCGCACCGAGCGCCAGCGTGCCCGCCTGGACCGAGACGTCGCCGCCCGCGGTCCCGTTCAGCGTCGAGGTGCCGCCCAGGTTGAAGACCATGCCTGCGCCCAGGTTGGCGTTCACGGTCGCGCCGGTCAGCTGGTACTGGCTGGCGGTCAGCGTGCCGGTGCCGGCCAGCGTGCCGTTCAGGCCCAGCACGCCGATCGTGTCGTTGAACGCGCCGAGGTTGAGCGTCGCACCCGAAGCGACCGCGACCGTTGCCGTATCGGCGAGGCGGTTCGACGCGCCGAGCGCCAGCGTGCCGGCCTGGACCGAGACATTGCCCGCCGCAGTGCCGTTGAGCGTCGAAGTGCCGCCCATGTTGACGACGGTGCCCGTGCCGAGCTTGGCGTTCACCGTCGCGCCGGTCAGCTGATACTGCGCGGCGGTGAGCGTGCCGGTGCCGGCGAGCGTGCCGCTCAGACCAAGTGCGCCGATCGTGTCGTTGGCCGAACCGATGTCGAGCAGCGCGCCGCTCGCAACCGTCACCGTGGCGGTGTCGGCAAGACGGTTCGATCCGCCGAGCGCCAGCGTGCCGGCCTGGACCGCGACGTCGCCGCCCGCGGTGCCGTTCAGCGTCGAGGTACCGCCCAGATTGTAAACGGTGCCGGCGCCGAGATTGGCGTCCACTTCCGCACCGCTCAGGTCATATTCCGTCGCGGTAAGCGTGCCGGTGCCCGCCAGGGTGCCGTTCAGGCCCAGCGCACCGATGGTGTCGTTGAACCCGCCGATATCGAGCGTCGCGCCCGACGAGACGGTGACGATGGCGCTGTCGGCAAGGCGGTTGGCCGCGCCGAGGGCCAGCGTGCCGGCCTGGACCGAGACGTTGCCCGCCGCGGTGCCGTTCAGCGTCGAGGTGCCGCCGAGGTTGTAGAGCAGCCCGGTGCCCAGGTTGGCGTCCACCGTCGCGCCGGTCAGCTGGTACTGCGTGGCAGTCAGCGTGCCGGTGCCGGCCAGCGTGCCGTTCAGGACGAGCGCGCCGATCGTGTCGTTGCCGCCCTGCAGGTCGAGCGTCGCGCCGCTGTTCACCTGCACGGTGGCGGCGTCGGAGATCCGGTCGCTGGCGCCGAGGCGCAGCGTGCCACCGCTCACCAGCACGTCCATGTCGACCGTGCCGGCGATCAGCGAGGTGCCCGAGGCCTGGTTGAGCGTGTTGCCCGCCAGGTTGCCGTTCACGGTCGCGCCGTTCAGCTCGATGTCGTGCGCGGACAGCGTGCCGCTGCCGTTCAGCGTGCCGTCGAGGCGCGCTGCGGCAACCGTGATGGCGGCGGTGCCGAGATCCAGCGTGCCGGCGCTGCCGACCAGCAGCGTCGAGGTGGCATTGAAGGCTGCACCCGGCGTCAGCGCCAGCGAGCCGCTGCGCACTTCGGTGAGGCCGGCATAAGTCGCCTGGCCGCCGAAGCTCAGGTTCGCGCCGTCGATCAGCAGGCCGCCGGTGGTGCCGCCCAGGTTGCCGGTGAAGCTGCCGGTGCCGCTGGTGAGCGCCAGGATGTTCGTGCCGAGCGACACGTTGCTGGTGCCGGTCAGGATGCCGATGGCTTCGTTGCCATTGAGCTGCAGCGTGCCGCCCGAGAGATCGACCGAAGCGGTGTCGGCGATGGAGCCGCCATTGCTGATGAGCGTGCCGCCGGTCACCAGCCAGGTGCCGATGTCGGTCGCGCCGCCAAGCGTCCAGGTGCCGGTGCCCGACATGGTCGCGCTCTGGATGTTCATCACATCGCCGAGCGTCGCCGAGCCGGTGCCGATCAGGGTCAGCGTGTTGTTGCCCGCGTAACCGCCGTCCAGCGTGCCGTTGACGACCGCGCTGGTGTCGAGCGTGATCGCGTCGTCGCCGGTGCCGCCGGCATAGCCGCCGTTCAGCGTGCCGGCGATGTTGATCACGCGGTTGCCGCTGCCAACGGAGAGGATGCGATCGGTGGTCGAACCGGCGTCGAGGTTGACCGTCGTCAGACCGCCGCCGGCGAGATACATGGCCGCATAGCCGCCGGTGATCGAGCCACCCGCCTGGTTGGTGAAGGTGCCGTTCCCGCTGGCCAGCACGCCGACGCCGGTGCCGGCGGCGGTGATGGTGCCCGAGTTGGTGAGGGTGCCGTCGCTGGCGAGATAGATCGCGGTGTCGCCGGTCGAGGTGATGCTGCCCGCATTGTCCAGGCTCGAGCCCACACCATAGACTGCGATGGTGGTGCCCTGGCTGGTGATCAGGCCGCCGGCGTTGTTGGTGATCGCGGACGAGTCGATGCTGTAGATGGCGGAACTGGCGGTGAGCGACTGGATCGTGCCCGAATTGTCGATCGTGGCGCTCTGGGCGAGATACAGCGCGAAGCCATCGTTGCCGGTGATCGTGCCACCAGCACGGTTGATCAGCTGGGCGTCGGTGCCGTCGACCCAGACGCCGCGGGCGCCGGTGATCGCGCCGCTGTTATCGAGCAGCCCGTTGGCACCCATGAAGTAGATGGCGGGCGTGCCGCCCGTGCCGGTGCCGGTGATCGAACCGAGATTGTAGACGCTCTGGTCCGCGCCATAGGCGCCGACCGTCGCGCCATAGGCGCCGGTCGCGTTGCTGCTGGTCAGGCTGCCCGTCGCCGTCACGTCGAGGCGGCTGCCGGCCCCGGCCAGGACGACGCTCTGGGCGCTGCCGGTGTCGGTCGCGCCGCTGAACGCGATGTTCGACGCGTCGTTCACCGTGAAGCTGCCGCCAATGTTGTTGGTGCCCGCGAAGGTGAGCGTGTTGCCCGCGTTCAGGCCGCTCACATTGACATAGCCGTTGCCGGAAATGTCCTGCGTGACCGTGCCGCCGAATGCCTGCTCATAGTTGAGCGTGCCGTTGTTGACGATCGACGAGCCCGAGATCGTGTCGCTGGCGCCCTGGAGCGTCGTGCCCGAATTGATCGTGGTGGTGCCGCTCCAGCTGTTCGCGCCGTTGGTCAGCACGATCGTGCCCTGGCCGCCAAAGGTGACGTCCTGGTCCGGATCGACGCCGGCTGCGCCGCTGGTGGTGATCGCGCCGGTCAGCGTCGCGACCACACCGCTGTCGGCGTTGAGCGTCGACGGGTTGGCCGAGGACGGGGTGACCACCTCGAGGCTGATATTGTTGCCATAGGTGCCGGTGGCACCGAAGGTGGCGGTCGGATCGATCATGTGGATCGTGCCCGAGCCGAAGGCACCCGCGGTGTTCGCGCGGATCGCGCCGCCATTGACATAGATGTCACCGGTCAGGTCGCTGGTGCCGTCGAAGGTGATCGTGCCGGCGGGGTTGCCGTCCACGCCCGCATAGATGTCCTGGCTCGGATCGTTGCTCGTGCCGGTCAGCGTCATGTCGCCCGAGACGAGGCCGATGCTCTCGAAGCCGGTGAAGTTGGACAGGCTGACATTATAGCTGTTGCCCGCGCCGAAATCGGCGAACAGCTTGTCGTTGCCAGCGCCGCCATCGACGATGCCGGAGATGCCGCCGCCGATATAGGTGAAGCTGTCGTCGCCATCGCCCAGATTGGCGTTGTAGATCGAGCCGCTGCGCAGGACGACATTGTCGATGCCCGCGCCCGACGAGGCGTCGTAATCGCCATAGACCACGCCCGACAGGTCGATGTTGCGTGTGCCGTTGCCGGTCGAGACGATGCTGCCGTACATGTACGAGCCGTACTCGTTGGTCATGTTGACCGTGCCGTCACCCGAGAGCAGCGCCGCGGCCGTGCCGCCGACGAGCGCGCCGCCCTGGTGGTTGGTGATCGTCGAGGTCTGGCCGCCCGCGGTGTCGATCGAGATGCCGTAGCCGCTATTGCCCTGGAGCGTGCCCGAATTGACGATCGTCGCCGCGCCGCCCGAGATGCTCACGCCGTTGGCGCCGCCGACGATGATGCCCGTGGTGCTGCCGTTGACGTAGCCGCCGATGTTGGTCACCGAGCCGCCGGCGATGAAGTGCACGCCGTCGCCGGTGGTGTAGCTGGGATTGGTCTGCCAATATTGGGTGGCCGTATCGCTGGAAGTGCCGGCGACGATCACGCCGGTGTTGTTCACCGTCTGATAGTCGTCGCTGCCCATCACGCCGTTGACCTCGCCGGCGATCACGCCGTCATTGGTCAGCGTGGTGCCATAGGCCTGCAGCCTGACGCCGTTGCCCGCCGCGATGATGCGGCCGCCGGCCTGGTTGTCGACGGTGCCGCCATTGGTGATCACGCCGTCAAAGCCGCCGGTCGACTTGATCAGGCCGGCATTGGTCACGCTGCCGCCAGCGTACGCGGCGACGCCATTGTCGTCGTGGGCGATCAGCTGGCCGCCGGCGTTGACGGTCAGGCTCGCGCTCGCGTCGTTGAGCGTCACGCCGGTGCCCGTCATCTCGAGCTTCGCGGTGCCGCCGAGCGCCAGGGTGCTGCCGTTCACGGTCCAGCCGCCGTCGGTCGGCGCCTGGGTGCCGGTCAGCGTCAGCGTAGCGCCGCCGGTCAGGTTATGCCCTTCGAAGCCGGTGATGGTGGAGAGGTCCAGCGTCGCCGGTCCGGAGATGTTCGCGACGAAGCGGTCGCTGCCGTTCCCGCCGTCAATGCTGGTGAAGCTGCCGCCGTACCAATAGAGCGTGTCGTTGCCGTTGCCGAGCGCGATCGCGCCGTTGGTGGTCGAGCCGGAGAAGAGGCTGACCGTGTCGTCGTTGTTGCCGGTCAGGTAGATCGCATAGGTGCCGCCGGTGATCGCGCCGACATTGCCGATGTTCGCCGCAATCGAGCCGCCCGAGGCGACGCCGTAATTACCGCCGATGATCGTCCCGGTGTTGTTGAGATAGCCGCCGTTGAAGACCACGCCATTGCCGGTGGCGTTCACCGTGAAGGTGCCGGTGGTGCCGCCCGAGAGCGTGCCCGAGCCGATGAAGCCGGTATTGTTGATGTTCGCGGTGGTGGCGACCTGGATACCCCAGCCCTGGCCGACGATCACGCCGGCCATCTGGTTGGTGATCATGGCGTTGCCGGTCGAGTAGTAGATGCCGCGGCTGCCGCTGTTGAGGCCGACCATGGCGCCGCCATTGTCGATCGAGATGCCGTTCGCACCCGCCAGGACACCGCCGACACCGCCACTGATCAGGCCGCCGCTCTGGTTGTTGAGCGTGCCGGTCGCGGTGCTGCTGAAGCGCACGCCATAGCCCTGCGTGGCGTTGCTGCCGCCGGTGATCGTGCCCGAATTGTAGAGCTGGCTGTCGGTGCCCGCCACGCTCACGCCGGCATTGGTCGATGCGGTGATCGTGCCGCCGCTGTTGTTGAAGACCAGCGTGCCGGTCGCGCTGACGCCGGTCGCGCCGGTGATCGTACCGTTGAACTGGTTGATGACCGTGCCCGAGGTCAGCGACACGCCGGTGCCGGTGCTCGCGGTGTAGGTGTTGGCCGAGGAGTTATAGGTCGCCGCGGCGACCAGGCCGCTGTTGTTCAGCGTGCCGCCCGTACCCAACGTCGCACCCGAGCCGACGCCGAAGATACGGCCGCCGCTATTGTTGGTGATGGTGGTGGCGCCCTCGACACCGCTGAACAGATAACCGGCGATCGTGCCCGTATTGGTCACCGCGCCGCCGCTGCTGCTGCTAATGAAAACGCCGCTCCAGCCGCCGGTGATCAGGCCGGTGGCATAGTTGGTCACCGTGCCGAGGCCGCCCGTGATGGAGACGCCGTAGGTGCGCGCGGTCGAGGTCGATCCGATCGCGGTGCCGAGGATCTGGCCCGAATTGTTGACGATCGTCGCCGCGGTAGTGGTGATTGCATTGGTGTCACCGCCGCTGCCGGACAGGAACGAGCCCTGGATCACGCCGCCGGCCTGGTTGGTGATCGTGCCGCCCAAGGCCTGGATGCCGTTGCCGCCGCCGGCGATGAGCGTGCCGCTGGTGCCGAGCGTGAGCGTGCCGGTCTCGATCGTGCCGCTGTTGGTGATGTTGACCGTGCTGGCGGTCGCGATGCCGTTCGAGCGGCCGACGATCAGGCCGGCGTTCGAGAGGCTGAGCGTGCCCGCGCCGCCCATGCCGATGCCGTTGCCGCCGCCGGCATTGCCCTGGCCGACGATCCGGCCGGTGCTGTAGTTGTTGATCGAGAGGTTGCCCGAGCCGCTCTGGTTCTCGATCGCGTTGTAGAGGTTGCCGGCGATCAGGCCGTAATTGTTGACCGTTAGTGCGCCGGTGGCGACGACGCCGCCCGAGGCGACATGGTTGATGCCGGAATTCTGGCCGCTGATCGTTGCGTTCGAGTTGCCCGCCGAGCCGTTGTTGATCGTCGAGGTGCCGCTGGTCGCGACCACGGCGATCGCAGCGCCATAGCCGCTATCGCCGCCGGTGCCGGTGTTGGTGATCGAGCTGAGATTGTCGACGCCGTCATTGGTGCCGCCCAGGCGCACGCCAACATACTGGCCGCCGGCGACCGAACCGCTGACACGGAGCGTGTTGCCCGAGCCGGCCAGTGTCACGCCGCTGGCGTTTGCGCCGCTGCGCGAGCCGCTCAGCGTTACCGTGCCGCCCGTTGCCGAGTCGATGTAGAAGTTGCCGGTGCTGGTGATCGCGCCGCCCAGCGTCAGGGTGCCCAGCGCCTGGACGTCGCCGGCGCCGTTGATCGGGCTGCCGAAGTTGTAGCCATCGTTGCGCGAGAAGATCACGCTCGAGCCCGAGCCGACCGAGATCGTGCCGGCGATCCGGCCGCTGCCCATGCCATTGCCGATCTGCAGGCGCGTGCCGGTGCCGCTGATGCTGGTGAGCCCCGTGTAGGTATTGAACCCGGTCAGCGTGACCATGCCGGTGCCGCTGACCTGCAGCTGGCCGGTGCCCGAGATCACGCTGGCCACCGTGCCGGTGGTCGACTGGTTATAGGCGAGCGTGCCGTTGTCGACGATGCTGCTGCCCGAGATCGAGCTGGTCGAGCCCTGCAGCGTCGCGCCGCTGTTGATCGTGGTAACGCCGGTCCAGCTGTTGCCGGTGTTGGTCACGTTGAAGATGCCGCCGGAGAAGGTCACGCTCTGCGACGCATCGATGGTCTGGCCGGCTGCATTGGTGCCGCTGCCGGTGGTGATCGTGCCGGTCAGCGAGACCATGCCGCCGGACGTGTTGTTGAAGACGCTCGGATCGCCGTTCAGCGGCAGGCCCACGTCGAGCACGAACGGATTGGAATAGATGCCCGAAGCGGCGAACTGCACGGTCGGATCGGCCATGTGGACCGTAGCGGTGCCGAATGCGCCGGCGGTGTTGGCGACGACCAGCGAGCCGTTGACATAGACCGTGCCGGTCAGGCCGCTGGTGCCGTTGAAGATCAGCGTGCCCGAGGGGTTGCCGTTGCCGGCGTTGATGCGGATTCCGGGCGTGATCGCCGCGCCGGTGAGCGTCCAGGTGCCGCCGTCGAGCTTGGTGATCGTCTCCGCGCCGGTCGAGGTGGCGAGCGAGAAGCTGCCAGCCTGCGCGCCGCTGCCGTTGCCGCGCAGCTGCAGCGTGTCGTTGCCCGTGCCGAGGTCGATCGCGCCGAACGCCGCCGCCGCCAGCGTGCCGCTGTTCTGCAGCGTCACGGTGCCGGCCGCGCCGGTCACCGCGTCGTTGTAGTTCTGCGTGACCGCGCTGGCGTTCACCTGGCCGTTGTAGATCGCCAGCACGTCGTTGCCGCTGCCGCCGGTGATGTTGCCGGTGGTCGAGCCGGCGAACAGGTTGATCGTGCCGCCGTTGCTGCCGGTCGCCACGCCATTGCCGCCCGCGCTGGTCGCCGTGCCGTAATTGTTGAACGTCCCGCCCAGGCCGCCGAGGCTGACCGCAACGCCGCCCGCGCCGCCATTGCCGCCAGCCAGCGTGCCGCCCGCGGCGTTGGTCACCGTGCCGCCGCCATTGGTGTAGATCGCGGCGTAGGTCGACTGCGAGATCAGGCCCGCATTGAGGATCGATGCGACGCCGCCGACATTGATGCCGTCATAGTTCGGCGTGCCGATGCCGAAGCCGTTGATCGTGCCGGTGTTGGTCAGCGTCAGCGCGCCGCTGGTGATGATGCCGCCCGCCGGGCCTTCGATCAGGCCGCTATTGGTGATGGTGGCGTTGCCACTGCGGATCGCGGTAGTGCTGCCGCCCGTGACATAGTTGTTCGAGCCATCGAGCGTGCCGACCGCGATCGTGCCCGAGTTGCTGACGGCCAGCAGGCCGGCCCCGCCATTGTAGATGCCCGCGGTGCCGGTGCCGACGATCTGGCCGGCATTGGTGACCTGCACCCCGCCGCTGTTGATCAGCAGGCCCGCGCCTTCGCCAGTCGCGCCGTAGATACGGCCGGTGTTGTTGTTCATGACGACGCTGGTGCCGGTGATCTCGACGCCGGCGAAGCGATCGCCGCGGATCAGGCCGTCATTGACGACGTAGGCGCCGTTGTTGGCGCGCGCGCCGTCCCAGCGACCGATCAGGGTCGCGCCGCTGTGGTTGCCCAGCGAGAGCTGGTTGGTGCTGGCGAGGATGCCATTGCCCTGCGTCGTGATCGAGCCGCCGGCGGCATAGGTGATCGTGCCATAGTTATCGACCGTGCCGCTGCCGATCGCGATGGCCGAGGAGGCGCCGGTGCCCGAGGTGATCGTGCCGCTGTTCTGGATGTTGTTGCCGGTGCCGCTCGAATAGATGACGTCGCCGGTCGCGCTCAGTTGCGCGCCCGACTGGACGAACATCAGGTCGGGCGTGGTCAGCGTAACGGCGGTGCCCGCGATGTTGGTCAGCGAACCGTTGAGGATGAACGTCGTCGCGTTGCCGCCCGCCACGGTCCAGCCCGCGCCGCCGCTGCGGCTGCCGGTGAGGGTCAGGTTGCCGGTGACGAGGTTGTACGCCTCGAAATTGCTGAGGGTGGAAGAGAGGGTGGTGAGATCGAGCGTCTTGTTGGTCGTCGAACCGAGGTCCACCGCGAAGACGTCCGAGCCCGCGCCGCCGTCGACCGTGCTGCCGAGCGTGCCGCCCTGGTAGGTGAAGGTGTCGTTGCCGTCGCCGAGCGCGATCGCGCCGGTGACGTTGCCGGTCGCGGCCAGCGTGAAGTTGTCGACCGCGGTGTTGGCCCCGCCCGTCGCGTCATAGCCGCCGGTCAGCAGGCCGGTGAGCGTGACGGTGCGTGCGCCGGTGCCACTGCCGAAGATGGTGCCCGTGGTGGTCGATCCGGCGTTGAGGTTCACCGTCTGCGCGCCCGCGGCGGCGAGCAGGATCGATCCCGTCCCACCGGTGATCGTGCCGGTGGAGGTGATGGTGGTGGCGGCCCCGGCAACGGTGCTGCCGGTCCGGATGCCATAGCTGGTGCCCGAAATCGTGCCGGCATTGGTCAGCGAGAACCCATAAAGACCGGAGCTCTCGATGCCGATCGCGCCGCGGATCGTGCCGCCGGCCAGATTGGTAATGCTGGTGCTAGTGGGGTTTTCCAGGCGGATGCCCGTGGTGATCCGCGTTGTCCCCGCCGCGCCGCCGGCGATCAGGCCGCTATTGGTGATGCTGTTGGTGCCGGCACGCAGGTTTACGCCGGTTGAATAGTCCAGGTCGGCGCTCTGCAGCGTGCCGTCGTTGGTCAGGGTCAAGCCGCTGTTCGAAGTGATCGGCCCGTCATAGACGGTCGTACCGCCACCATAGTTATAGCCGGTCCAGCTGCCATGGTTGATGATGGTGCTGCCGCCCATGGTGACGGCATTGACCCTGGTCATCGTGCGCCCGGTCGCCAGTTCGAAGGTGCCGCCAGCATTCACCACCGCGACGGATGCAGCGTCGCTCGTAGAGTAATTGCCGTCCAGCGTCAGCGTGCCGCCATTGATCGTCCAGTAATAGCCGTCGATGATGCTTCCAACGGTCAGATGGCCGCTGGCGAGGTACATCTGCTCAAAACCGCTATAGCTGCCCAGCGTCGCCGAATTGCCGGCGCCCAGCGCAACGTTCAGCCTGTCCTGAGTGCCAGCGCCGGCATTGAGCGCCCCTGCGATCGTGCCGCCGTTCCAGTTGAAGACGTCGTTGGCGGAGCCGAAGCTGGCGCCCTGCATCGATCCGCCCGCGGCCAGCGTGAAGGTGTTCACGCCGGTGCTGCTGCCGGCGTTGTAATTGCCGGTCATCGTGCCCGCGAGCGTCACCGTGGTGGCGCCGCCGGCGATCGAGGTCACCCCACCGGTGGTCGATCCCGCGCGCAGGTCGAGCGTGTTGGTGCCGCCGCCGCTGTTGAACAATGCGATCGCCGCCGCGCCGCCGCCGCCGCCATTGCCGGTGATCGAGCCGCCCGACAGGTTGGTGATCGAGACGTTGCCGGTGCCACCCGCATAGATGCCGGTGCCGCCGGCCGCGATCGTCCCCGAATTGGTGAGGGTAAGCCCGGTACCAGCGCTCACGGCGATCGTGCTGCCCACCGTCGAGATGGTGCCGGTGTTGGTCACGGTGCCGGCCTGGCCGAACTGGACCGCCGAGTTGCCGGTGGCACTGGTATTGGAGATCGTGCCCGCATTGACGAGCGTGGCGTCACCCGACTGCACCAGGATCGTGCGGCCGTTATTGGTGCCGGAGGTCACCGTCGCGGCGGCGCCGACATTGATCGTGTAGCCCTGGCCGACCGCCTGCACCGCGGCCAGCCCGTTGCCGGTGACGTTGGCGTTGAGGTTCAGCACGTTGCCGCTGGTAGCGTTGCTGCTGGTGTAGATCGCATTGCCCGTGGCGGTGATCGCCGCGGTGTTGGTGATGCTGACCGTGCCCGTCGAGGTGCCGTTGGCGCGGGCGTCCACGCCCGTCGTCGGGGCGGTCGAGCCGCCGATTGCAGCACCGACAGTGATCACGGTAGGGCTGGTACCCGCCGAAACGACCGAGCGGATGCCGTAATTGCCCCCGTTGATCGTGCCCGCGCCGCTGGTGGTGATGGTGGCGCCGTCGGTGCTGGCCGCATCGATGCCGATCGGCGCGGTGATCGCCGACTGCGAATCGACATTGACGCCCGCGCCGGCGACGGAGATGCCGGTGCCGGTCGCGTTGATCGTGCCGCCAGTCGTGGTGACGACTGCGCCCGTATTGCCGCTCGCATAGATGCCGGTGGCGAAGCCGGTGATCGTCGGCGCCTTCAGCGACAGGGATACCAGCGAGCCGGTCGAGTTGGCATAGATGCCGGTTACGGCGCTGCCGTTGGCGGTGATGTTGCGCAGGCTCGATACGGTGCCGAAATCGACCACGTTGATGAAGCCGTTGGCGATAAAGTTAGCGCCATAGCTGCCGGTGAGATCGGTCACCGAGCTCGTGTCGTTCTGCCCGATCGCCCAGGTCAGGTTGCCGTTCGACGCGAACATGGACAACGCATTGGCGTTGCTCTGGGTGGTCGAAAGCGTGTTGGTGCCCGTGGTGTAGAGGACCGCGCTCTGGCCATTGGCGGAGGCCTGCTGATAGGCATCCACCGCGCCACCGCCGGTGTTCGCGATCGTGACGCCGGCCATGGTGATGCCGGAGCTCTGCGTGTTCGTCACGGCGACACCGCCGCCGGTTGCGGTGTTGTTGGCATAGGTGCCCGAGCCCGAGATCGTGCCGCCGCCCGCGGGGCTGGTCGATTGGGCCAGCGCCGGCGTCGCCAGCGTGACGCCGATCAGCGCGGTCGAGCCGAGCAGTGCCTTGCGCAGCAGCGCCTCACGACCCACGCGCACCGAAACCGACTTGGACGCACGCGCACCATTGCCACGATCGATCATTCTGAAAGCCCCCGAACCCCATTGAACACGCGTCTCCGACTCGCGGACACACGACAGACATTGGGAATTCCTTAGGCCAGCTTGTCCCGATCGCCGTTGAACCAGTGTCTCACCATTTTGGATGGATGTCGCAGAGCGGGCCGTATCCCGTTTCGAGACAAGCCGCTGGGAAGGGGCGCTTATTCGGGCGCGAAGGCGCGCAGGAAGACGTCGGTGATCAGTTCCGCCTCATGGTCGCGTTCGGCGTCGGTCATCGTCAGCCCCCACAGCATCCGTTGCTGGACGCCGGTACACAGGCTGGCGAGCACGCGCGCGGCGAACAGCGGGTCGTCGCGACGCAGATTGCCCGCTGCCATCTCGCGCTCGAAAAAGCCGCACAGCAGCTGTTGGGTCGGCAGCGGCGCACGGCGGAAGAAGATTTCGCCGACTTCGGGAAAGCGCGCGACTTCGGCCGCGACCAGCCGATGGAGCCGGATCCCGTCCGCCGAAGTGATCTTGGCGAGGAAGCTGGTGCAGAATTTCAGGATCGCGGTGCGCACGTCCTCGCCGGGCTGGAGCAGATCGGCGAGCCGGCGGCGATATTCGATCGTCGCATCGTCCAGCACCGCCGCGAACAGCTCCTCCTTCGAGGGGAAATAGCTCCACAACGTGCCCTTGGACCCGCCGAGCTCGGCCGAGATCGCCGACATCGATGCTGCCGAATAGCCCTGATCGAGGAACACGCGCTGGGCGATCGCGAGGATCGCCTCGCGCCGCTCCTGCTTGCGTGCCTCGCGCCTGCCGGGCGCCTTCTCGAGGTTTTTCTCCATTACCGTACTATAGGGTACGATTTTCGCTTGACAAGATGCAGGCCCGAGCCCATCTGCCGCACCGTACCAGACAGTACGGTATTTAAATCATGACTCGATTCTCTCTTCGTCCCTTCCTGCTCGCCGCGACCGCCGGGACCGCGCTGCTTTCCGCCTGCGCGCCGGTGCCCGAGCTTGGTGCACGCCCCGAAGTGCGCGCGGCGACCAGCTATGCCGCGGACCAGTCGCTCGGCGCCCGCGCCGATGCCGCGAACTGGCCCGCCAGCGACTGGTGGAGCGCCTATGGCGACCCGCAGCTCAATGCGCTGATCGCCGAAGGCCTGGCCGACTCCCCCGATCTCGCCGCCGCCGCCGCGCGGCTGCGCTCGGCCCAGGGCTATGCCCAGCAGGCCGGCGCCGCCCTGCTCCCCTCGGTCGGCGCCAAGGCCAGCGCCACCGAAGCCAAGCAGAGCTACAACAACGGCATCCCCGCCGCCTTCGTGCCGCAGGGCTGGAACGACAGCGGCCAGGTCGCCGCCAACCTCAGCTTCGATCTCGATCTCTGGGGCAAGAACCGCGCATCGCTCGCCGCCGCGACCTCGGATGCCGAGGCCGCACGGATCGAGCTCGACCAGTCGCGCCTTGTCCTCTCGACCAACATCGCCGGTGCCTATGCCGATCTCGCCCGCCTCGCCGCGCAACGCACGGTCCAGGCGCGGGCGCTGGAGCTGCGCAGCAGCACGCAGAAGCTGGTCAGCGACCGCGTCACCAACGGCCTCGATACCCGCGCCGAACTCAAGCAGGCCGATGCCGCCGTCCCCGCCGCGCGTGCCGATCTCGCCGCCACCGACGAGGCGATCGGCCTCACCCGCAACCGCATCGCGGCGCTGCTCGGCAAGGGCCCGGACCGCGGCCTGGCGATCGCCCTCCCCGCCGGCCCCGCCCAGGTGCACGGCCTGCCCGCCGGCGTGACCACCGACCTGATCGGCCGCCGGCCCGACATCGCCGCCGCCCGCGCCCGGGTCGAGGCCGCAGCCAGCCGGATCAAGGTGGCTCGCGCCGCCTTCTATCCCTCGGTCAACATCAGCGCGCTGATCGGCTTCCAGGCGCTCGGCATCGACAATCTGTTCAAGAGCGGCTCGACCTTCGGCTCCGCCGGCCCGGCGGTGAGCCTGCCGATCTTCGAGGGCGGCGCGCTGGCGGGCCAGTACAAGGGCGCCCGCGCCGGCTACGACCAGGCCGTCGCCAACTATGACTCGGCCGTCACCACCGCCTTCCGCGAAGTCGCCGATGCGGTGACCAGCAAGAGCGCGCTGGTCACCCGCCTCTCCGAGAGCCGCCAGGCGCTCGCCGATTCCGAGGCCGCCTATGCGGTCGCCAAGCTGCGCTACGAGGGCGGACTGTCGACCTTCCTGAACGTGCTGAGCGCAGAGCAGAGCGTGCTGCTCAACCGCCAGATCGTCGCGGATCTCGAGGCGCGCGCCTTCACGCTCGACGTCCAGCTCGTCCGCGCGCTCGGCGGCGGCTTCACCGATACCAACACTGCGGCCGATGCCGCTCGCAAGGACCCGACCCATGGCTGATGCCGAACCCCAGATCCATGTCGCGAACGCCGAGGAAGCGCCCGCCAAGCCCAGCCTGCGCAAGCGCCTGCTCACCGGCATCGCCGGCGTGGTGCTGGTGGCGGGCGTCGGCTACGGCGCCTGGTACACGCTGATCGGCAGCCACTATATCAGCACCGACAACGCCTATGTCGGCGCCGACACCGCCAGCGTCACTCCGATGATCGCCGCCCAGGTCGCCGGTGTCGCCGTCGCCGATACCGCGACGGTCAAGAAGGGCGACGTGCTCGTCCAGCTCGACGACAGCGACGCCAGGATCGCGCTCGCCCAGGCCGAGGCCGAACTCTCCAAGGCCCGCCGCCAGTTCGGCCAGGCCTCGGCGACCAGCGCCGCGCTCGCCGCGCAGGTCGAGGCGCGCGGTGCCGATATTTCCCGAGCCCGTGCCCAGCTCGCCGCCGCCGAGGCGGATTACGAGAAGGCGCGGGTGGACCTCGCCCGGCGCCAGCGCCTCGCCCCCAATGGCGCGGTGTCGGGCGAGGAGCTGACCTCGGCGACCAATGCCTTCTCCTCGGCCAAGGCCAATCTCGAGCTCGCGCGCGCCGGCATCGCCCAGGCCAACTCGACCAAGGGCGCGGCCAGCGGCCAGCTCGCGGCGAACAACGCGCTGATCAGCGGCACCAATGCCAATTCCGCGCCCGAAGTGCTGGCCGCCCAGGCCAAGGTCGCCCAGGCCCGGCTCGACCTCGAGCGCACCGTGATCCGCGCACCGATCGACGGCGTGGTCACGCGCCGCGCCGTCCAGGTCGGCCAGCGCGTCGCCCCGGGCGCGCAGCTGATGCTGATCGTCCCCGTCGGCCAGCTCTATGTCGATGCGAACTTCAAGGAAGGCCAGCTCACCAAGGTGCAGGTCGGCTAGCCGGTCACGCTCAAGTCCGATCTCTATGGCGGCAATGTCGAATATCACGGCAAGGTCGTCGGCCTGTCGGGCGGCACCGGCTCCTCCTTCGCGCTGATCCCGGCGCAGAACGCCACGGGCAACTGGATCAAGGTGGTCCAGCGCCTGCCCGTCCGCGTCGCACTCGATCCGAAGGAACTCCAGGCGCACCCGCTGCGCGTGGGCCTGTCGATGGACGCCGAGATCGACATCTCGAAGAACTGAGGACGGATCGATGGACGGCAAGGCCGAGACGGCGACGCCCCTCAAGGGCATCTCGCTGATCCTCGCGGGCGCGGTGCTCGCGCTCACCAACTTCATGGTGGTGCTCGACACCACCATCGCCAACGTCTCGGTCCCGCACATCGCCGGCAGCCTGGGCATCTCGGGCAGCCAGGGGACGTGGATCATCACCTCCTATGCCGTGGCAGAGGCGGTGTGCGTGCCGCTCACCGGCTGGCTCGCCGGGCGCTTTGGCACGGTGCGCACCTTCACCTTCGGGATGATCGGCTTCGGCGTCTTCTCGGTGCTGTGCGGCCTGTCGACCTCGCTCGGCATGCTCGTCGCCTGCCGCATCGGCCAGGGGCTGTGCGGCGGCCCGCTGATGCCGCTCTCGCAGACGCTGCTGATGCGCATCTTCAAGCCCGAGCAGCGCGCCCAGGCGATGGGCGTCTGGTCGATGACCACCGTCGTCGCGCCGATTCTCGGCCCGATCCTCGGCGGAACGATCTCGGACAGCTGGTCGTGGCACTGGATCTTCTTCATCAACATCCCCGTCGCCGCGCTCTGTGCGTTCGGCGGCATGCGCCTGCTCTCGCGGGTCGAGACGCCGACGAGCAAGCTGCGTGTCGACCGGGTCGGCCTGATGCTGATGCTGCTGTGGATCGGCGCCTTGCAGATCATGCTCGACCTCGGCCGCGAGCATGACTGGTTCAACGATACGACGATCGTGATGCTCGGCGTGATCGCGCTGATCGGCTTCCTGGTCTTCCTCGCCTGGGAAGGCACCGAGGACCAGCCGATCGTCGACCTGCGCGTGTTCCGCCACCGCGGTTTCACCGTCGCGGTGCTATCGCTCGCCTTCGCCTTCGGCACCTTCTTCTCGTCGGCAGTGATCATCCCGCAATGGCTGCAGACAAGCATGGGCTACACCGCGACCTATGCCGGCTATGCCACCGCCTTCACCGGCGTCGCGGCGGTGATCATGTCGCCGATCGTCGCCAAGCTGACCAGCAAGGTCGATCCGCGCGCCTTGGTCTGCTTCGGCATCCTCTGGCTCGGCATGACCTCGCTGCTGCGTGTCCACTGGAACAGCCAGGCCGATTTCTGGAGCCTCGCCTTCCCGCAGATGCTCCAGGGCATCGGCATGCCGTTCTTCTTCATCCCGCTGACCACGCTGGCGCTCGGCTCGGTCCGGCCGGAGGAGACGGCCTCGGCCGCCGGCGTGATGAGCTTCCTGCGAACGATGGCCGGCGCGATCGCCACCTCGATCTCGACCACGGCCTGGGACGACAGCGCCCGCGTCGCGCGCAGCGAGCTCGCCTCGAAGCTCAACAGCGACGGCACGGTGAACGCGCTGGCCGCGCAGGGCTTCTCGCTCGATCAGGCGCGCAGCGTGGTCGCCCAGCTGGTCGACAAGGAAGCCTTTGCGCTGGCGACGAGCCACATCTTCCTGCTCTCGGCCTTCGTCTTTGCAGGCGCAGCGATGATCATCTGGCTGACCCCGCGCCCGCGCCGCGCCGTCGCGATGGGCGCGGCGCACTAGGCATGGGCTTCGGCCCGGCGGAGATATTCGTCGGCCATCTCGAAGCGGATCCGGCGGACCAGGGGATCGTCGGTATCGGCGGCCCGGGCGCGCTCCTCGCGGGCACGGCGCCGCAGATAGTCGCCTTCCGATTCCGGCGTGGCGGGCCCCTCTTCGCGCTGCGCCTCGGGCGGCTCGGCCTCCTTGGGCTTGGGGCGGGTCGCGAGCGCATCATACATGGCGGCAAGGGTCAGGTGCTGCGTGCGGGCGGCCCCGCTCAGCTGGTCGGCGATCTCGCGCTGTGCGTCGGCGCGGGCCTGATAATAGTCATATTGGCTAGTCATCGCCCCCGATCCGCTGCGTGCGGGCCACCGTTCCGAGCGGGTCATCCCTAACGCCAATTAACGCTGCGCCCCGCGCGGAAGTTGCGACGGGCCATCGGCCCGAGCGCTCCACTCATAGCGTATTTGCTGCACACGTAACAGAATATCTGCAAATCGAGGCATATCTTCCTGGCGACGGCGATATCCCGCGCGATGCGGACATATAATTTCGGTTGCCGCTCCGCCGGACGCTGTGCCACCCATCGCCCGTTGAAATGACCTTGCTCTCCAAGCCTTCGCCGATCCCGGGCGTTCGCGGCACCGATGCCGCCCGGAACGGGCGTCCGCCGACGATCGACGATGTCGCGGCACTGGCGGGGGTCGGCCGCGCCACTGTCTCGCGCGCGCTCAACGATCAGGCGCATGTCAGCGACAAGATGCGCGACAAGGTGATGCGCGCGGTCGAGGCGCTCGACTACCGGGTCAATCCCCAGGCGCGCAACCTCGCCAGCCGGGCGAGCAACACGCTCACCCTGATCAACTGCAACGCGCTCGATGCCCCGCCCAATTCCTATTATTTCGCCGCGATCGAGCTGGGCGCGCTGCGCGCCGCGGCGGCGGCAGGGTTCGAGCTTTCGACCTTCAACATCCATGTCGAGGATCTGCGCCGCGACGATCGCCTGATCGAGCTGTTCGAATCCGGCCGCAGTACCGGGCTGATCCTCTCGCCACCGCTCTCCGCCGATCTCGCGCTCGCCCACCGGCTGATCGCGCGCGGCTGCCCGGTGGTGTGCATCTCGCCCAGCGACGAGGTGCGCGCGTTGCTGCCCAGCGTCGGGTTCGACGAGGAGGCCGCGGGCTATGCGATCGCACAGCACGTCGTCGCCGCCGGCCATCGCCGCTTCGGCTACATGCTCGGCATCGAGGGCCATCTCGCCGCCGAGCATCGCTTCGCCGGCTTCCTTCGCGCGCTCGCCGAGGTCGGCCTCGACGCGCGCGCGGTGACGGCATTGCGCGGCGATTTCAGCTTCCGCTCGGGCGTCGAGCTGGCCGAGGCGCTGCTCGCCGGTCCGGAACGTCCCAGCGCGATCGTCTGCGCCAATGACGACATGGCGGTCGGCGCGATGTTCGCCGCGCACCGGATGAGCCTCGCCATGCCGGGCGATCTCTCGGTGGTCGGCTTCGACGACGCGCCGGTCGCGGCCTATATCTGGCCGCCGCTCACCACGATCCACCAGCCTATCCGGCGCATCGCCGCGCGCGCCGTCGAGCGGCTGATCGAAGTGCTGCTGCGCGGCCAGGGCGCCGGTATCGCCGGGTTCGACACGATCGACCACCACCTCGTCCTGCGGGAATCGGTCGCCCCGCCGCGTTGCTGATCGGCAACGCCCCCGACAAGAACCGGAAGCGTTTCCTGTAACGCGTTGACAATTTCGCGCCGCGCGATGATACCAATTGGAAGCGCTTCCAGTTTCTGGCGGCGCCGAAGGGACAGACGGCCGATAACGGCCGCTACTTTTTGGAGAGGGGCATAGGGCATGGCGGCACATCCGCAGGCGCGTGGAATCGATCGCGCGAAGATCAATCTCGGTCTGACCATTTCGACTTTGGCTTTGGTGACAACGCTGCCAGCCCAGGCCTGGGCGCAGAATGCCACGCCTGCCGCGGAGGACCAGACCCCGCCCGCAGCGCAGGAGCAGGTCCCGCCGGGCGAGGACAACATCGTCGTCACCGGCATCCGCGCCGGCCTTAGCAACGCGATCAGCCTGAAGCGCGACAACACCTCGATCGTCGAGGCGGTATCGGCCGAGGACATCGGCAAGCTGCCCGATGTCTCGATCGCCGACTCGATCGCCCGCCTCCCCGGCCTCGCCGCGCAGCGCGTCAACGGCCGCGCCCAGGTCATCTCGATCCGCGGCCTTGCGCCGGACTTCACCACCACGCTGCTCAACGGCCGCCAGCAGGCGAGCTCGGGCGACAACCGCGCTGTCGAGTTCGACCAATATCCCGCCGAGCTGCTGTCGAGCGTCGTGGTCTACAAGACGCCCGACGCCAGCATCGCCGGCATGGGCCTGTCGGGCAGCGCCGACCTGCGCACGGTGCGTCCGCTCAGCTACGGCAAGCGCGCGATCGCGCTCAACATCCGTGGCGAGCTCGATGCCGATGGCGGCAAGAACGCCGACATCTCCAAATGGGGCTGGCGCGGCACCGCGAGCTATATCGACCAGAACGCATCCGGCACGCTCGGCTGGTCGATCGGCTATGCGCATCTCGATTCGCCGAGCCATGTCGATCACTACAAGGCGTACGGCTATGAGCCGTTCGGCGCGGTCTGCCAGCCGACGGTCGCCAATCCGTGCAGCCCGAACACCGTCACCCCCGATTCCGCCGACAATGCGCTGCAGCTGAATGGCCAGGAGGCCTGGGAAACCAGCCGCCGCAACCAGCGCGACGGCGTGATGGGCACGCTCGAATGGAAGCCGAGCGACAGCGTCCACAGCACGCTCGACCTCTATTATTCGCAGTTCAAGCAGAAGGAAGTGATCCGCGGCGCGCAGTGGTTCTCGAACGGCTGGGTGGACAATGGCACCTTCTCCAACGAGACGACCACCACCTATGGCGGATCGCAGGTCGCCAATGCCGGCCATTTCGCCAACGCCGTTCCGATCCTGCGCAACGACATGAACACGCGCAAGGACAAGCTGTTCGCCGCCGGCCTCAACAACGAGTTCCAGCTCGACGAGCACACGCGTTTCGTGGCGGACCTGAGCTACTCGACCAACAAGCGCGACGAGACCTATATCGAGACCTATAGCGGCTATGGCGCGGGCCCGTTCCAGACCCGCACGCCCGACAGCTACGACTTCTCCTTCCCGGTGGACGGCGCGTTCCCGAACTATGATTTCGGGCTCAACTATGCCGATGCCAACCAGGTCTCGCTGGGCGACCGTGCGCCCTGGGGCGGCTGGGGGCATGACGGCCTGCTCAAGTCGCCGCACGTCAAGGAAGAGCTGGGCGCAGTGGATTTCGCGCTGAGCCATGACCTTGAGGGCTTCCTCAGCAGCGTCGAGATCGGCGTCAACTACACCCAGCGCAACAAGCACAAGACCGTCGACGAGCTCGATCTCAACCTGAAGAACGGCCGCCAGCAGGTGCTGATCGGGTCGCAATATCTGCTCGACCCGACCTCGCTCGACTTCGTCGGCTTCGGCAACGTGATCGCCTGGGACCTGCCCGCGGCGCTCGACAATTATTACAACAAGACGCCGCTCGAGGACGCCAACCACTTCGACAAGACGTGGAAGATCACCGAGGACGTCATCACCTGGAAGGCGAAGGCGAACATCGACTGGGGGCATCTGCGCGGCAATGTCGGCGTGCAGGTGGTCCAGCAGACCCAGGCCTCCTCGGGCCTCAGGATCAACCAGACGCTGACGCCGATCGCGCTGTCCAACGTCTTCGAGACCGACAGCTACACCGATGTGCTGCCCAGCCTGAACCTGATCTACGATATCGGCGGCGGCCACAGGCTGCGCTTCGCCGCTTCCAAGGTGCTGGCGCGCCCGCGCATGGACGACATGCGCGCCAACTTCACGCCCAGCTTCAACACCAATCCGTGCAGCGGCAGCCCTTCGCCCTGCGCGCCGGGCGCGACGGTGAACCCCTGGTCCGCGACCGGCGGCAATCCGCACCTCCAGCCGTGGCGGGCCAAGGCCGTCGACGTCGCCTATGAATGGTATGTCGGCAAGGCGACCTATTTCAGCGTCGCCGGCTTCTACAAATGGCTCGACAACTACATCTACAACCGCAACTTCGTGGTCGACTTCACCGGCCTGCCGCTCCCGACCAACGTGATCCCGGCCAACGTCAACATCAGCCCGTTCGGGCAGGTGACGATGCCGGCGAACGGCCCGGGCGGCAATCTGAAGGGCATCGAGGTCAGCGGCGCGCTCGAGATCGGCCGCATCCTCCACGCGCTCGACGGCTTCGGCGTCACCGGCAGCTATTCCTACACCAAGGCGGACCTCAACCCGACCGATACCAACGACGTGGTGCGCATCCCGGGCCTGTCGGGCACGGTGTACAACGTCACCGGCTATTTCGAGAAATGGGGCTTCCAGGCGCGGGCGAGCTACCGCTTCCGCTCGGCGTTCAAGGGCGAGACGGTGCAGCTGTTCACCAACCGGGGCTATACCGAGATCCTGGCGGACAAGCAGCTCGACGCGCAGATCGGCTATACCTTCCCGGACAGCTCGGCGCTGAAGGGCCTCGGCGTACTGCTCCAGGTCAGCAACGTGACCGACTCGCCCTATCGCACCCGCCTCGGGCTCGACAGCGGCGGCACCCACACCGCCGACGGCAAGAGCCTGCCCGAGACCTATGAGAAATACGGTCGCCAGTTCCTTCTGGGCGCGAGCTACCGCTTCTGATTTCCTCCCCCGGATCTACCCCTCCGGGCATTCGCGGGGAGGCACGGCCGCGGTCGTCGCCTCCCCTTTTTTCCGTTCTGTGTGGCGAGTTGAACTATGAAAGCTGTGCGATCCGGGCTCTTGCTGGTCCCCCTCCTGCTCGCGGGCTGCGCCGGCACCACGCCCGGCGGCGACCTGCTCTGGCACGGCAAGGACTGGCCGACGCGCCACTCCCCCACCCCGCGCGACGCGGCGATGGAAGCGCGGATCGCCCGCATCCTCGCAGGCATGACGCTCGAGCAGAAGATCGGCCAGATCACCCAGCCCGACATCCGCTCGATCACCCCCGACGAGGTCCGCCGCTATTATATCGGCTCGATCCTCAACGGCGGCGGCGCCTGGCCGGGGATGAAGAAGGACGCGCCGGTCACCGCCTGGACCGCGCTGTCCGACGCCTATTATCGCGCCTCGATGTCGACCGACATGGCCGTCCAGATCCCCGTCATCTGGGGCACCGATGCGGTCCACGGGCACGGCAATGTCGCGGGCGCCACGCTCTTCCCGCACAATATCGGCCTCGGCGCCGCGCATGACCCGCAGCTGGTCGAGCGCATCGGCCGCGCCACCGCGAAGCAGGTCCGCGCCACCGGCATCTCCTGGGTGTTCGCCCCCACGCTCGCGGTCGGCGAGAACCGCCGCTGGGGCCGCACCTATGAGAGCTATTCGAGCGACCCCGCGATCGTCGCCGCCTATGCCCGCGCGATGGTCCACGGGCTCCAGGGCGGCCTGACGGGCGACGGCGATGTCGTCGCTACTGCTAAGCATTATCTCGGTGACGGCGGCACTTTCGACGGCGTCGACCAGGGCGAGAACCGCGCCGCGCGCGCCCACATGGTCCAGGTCCACGCCGCCGGCTACTATCCCGCGCTCGCCGCCGGCGTGCAGACGGTGATGGTCTCGTACAACAGCTGGAACGACACCGCTGCCGGCACCGATTATGGCAAGATGCACGGCAGCCGCGCGCTGGTCGCCGACGTGCTCAAGGGCAGGCTCGGTTTCGACGGGCTGGTGGTTTCCGACTGGAACGGCATCCAGCAGGTCCCCGGCTGCGCCAAGGATCACTGCCCCCAGGCGGTCAATGCCGGCATCGACCTGTTCATGGTCCCCGACGACTGGAAGGCCTTCATCGCCAACACCGTGGCCGACGTGCGCGAGGGCCGCGTGCCGATGGCCCGCATCGACGACGCCGTCACCCGCATCCTGCGCGTCAAGCTGCGCGCGCGCCTGTTCGATCGCAACCCGAACGCCAGCGCCTATGCCGGCCATGCCGAGGCGCTCGACGCCCGCGATCTCGCCCGGGAGGCGGTGCGCAAGTCGGCGGTGCTGCTCAAGAACCAGGGCGTCCTCCCCCTCGCCCCCGGCAAGCGCGTCCTCGTCGTCGGCAGCAGCGCGGACAGCCTCTCCAACCAGACCGGCGGCTGGTCGCTCACCTGGCAAGGCACCGAGAACAGGAACGCCGATTTCAAGACCGGCACCACGCTCCTCGCCGCCCTGCGCGAGACGCTCGGCACCGCCAACGTGACCTATTCCGAAGACGCCAAGGGCGTCGATCCGGGCAAGTATGACGCGGTGATCGCGGTGATCGGCGAGACGCCCTATGCCGAGTATAACGGCGACGTCCGCGCGCCCAAACCGGTCGCGCACAGCAGCCTCCACCCCGCCGACCTCGCCGTGCTCAAGGCAGTGTCGGGCAAGGGCGTGCCGGTGGTCTCGGTGCTCTATTCGGGCCGCCCGGCCTACACCAACGACCTGATCAACCTGTCCGACGCCTTCGTCGCCGCCTTCCTCCCTGGCACCGAGGGCGAGGGCCTTGCCGACCTGCTCGTCGGCGGGCGCACCGACTTCACCGGCCGCCTGTCCTTCGCCTGGCCCGGCTCGGCCTGCTCGACTGGCGAGGGCCCGGGGAATGTCGTCCAGTTCGCCCGCGGCTATGGCCTCAGCTACGCCAGGCCGGCCCGGACGAACGCGCTGGCCGAGCCGGCCGTGCCCACGACCTGCTGACCCACCCGTCACCCCGGCCTTGTGCCGGGGTCCACCGGGAGGCAAGCTCCGGACAACAGGCGCCACGCCGGCCCGCGAGGCACAGTGGACCCTGGCACAGGGCCGGGGTGACGAAGAGAGGATGAACGAGACCGGCATGCAGCAGATCAAGCGCATCCTGATCGTGGGCGGCGGCACGGCGGGTTGGATGACCGCCGCGCTGTTCGGCAAGCTCTTCCAGGGCCTGTACGAGATCACGCTGATCGAGAGCGAGGAGATCGGCACGGTCGGCGTCGGCGAGGCGACGATCCCGGCGATCAAGAAGTATAACGAGCTGCTCGAGCTCGACGAGAACGACTTCCTCCGCCGCACCCAGGGCAGCTTCAAGCTCGGCATCGAGTTCGTCGACTGGACGCGGCTGGGCGATGCCTATTTCCACAGCTTCGGGGTGATCGGCCAGGATCTCGGCTGGCTGCGCTGCCACCAGTACTGGCTCAAGATGCGCCCCCAGGGCCGCGCGGCGGACTTCTCCGCCTATTCGATCAACTCGATGGCCGCGCGCGCCAACCGCTTCCTGCGCGCCGATCCCAAGATGGCGGAGTCGCCGATCGGCCATATCGCCCATGCCTTCCAGTTCGATGCCGGCCTCTATGCCAGGTTCCTGCGCGGCTATGCCGAGGCGCGCGGAGTCACGCGCCGCGAGGGCAAGGTCGCCGACGTCACGCTGCGCAGCGAGGACGGCTTCGTCGAGTCCGTCACCATGGCAGACGGCACCCGGATCGAGGCCGACTTGTTCATCGATTGCTCGGGCTTTCGCGGGCTGATCATCGAGCAGGCGATGCGGACCGGCTATGAGGACTGGACGCACTGGCTTCCCTGCGACCGCGCCATGGCCGTGCCCTGCGCCCGCACCGAGCCCTTCACGCCCTACACCCGCGCCACCGCGCGCACGTCCGGCTGGCAATGGCGCATCCCGCTCCAGCACCGCACCGGCAACGGCCATGTCTATGCGAGCAGGTTCATCTCCGACGAGGAGGCCGAGGCGCAGCTCCTCGCCAATCTCGACGGCGAGCAGCTCGCCGAGCCCAACAAGCTGCGCTTCACCACCGGCAAGCGCCGGCAGATCTGGAACAAGAACTGCGTCGCGATCGGCCTCGCCTCGGGGTTCCTCGAGCCGCTCGAATCGACCAGCATCCACCTGATCCAGTCCTCGGTGATCCGCCTCGTTCGCCTGCTCCCCGATTGCGGCTTCGATCCCGCGACGATCGCCGAGTTCAACCGCCAGGCCGACTTCGAATATGAGCGGATCCGCGACTTCATCATCCTCCACTACAAGGCGACCGAGCGCGACGACACGCCCTTCTGGCGCCATTGCCGCGACATGGAGGTGCCCGACACGCTCCAGCGCAAGATCGACCTGTTCCGCGCCAATGGCCGCGTCTTCCGCGAGGATGACGAGCTGTTCACCGAGGAGAGCTGGATCCAGGTGTTCCTCGGTCAGGGCGTGATCCCGCGCGGCTATGATCCGCTGGTCGACATTCGCAGCGAGGCGCAGGTCGAGGAATTTCTCGGCAACGTCCAGCGGGTGATCGCCAAGTGCGTGGCCGTGATGCCGAGCCACGCCGAGTTCGTGGCAAAGATGTGCGCAGCCTGACGCCCGCGCAGGCGCCGAAGCGCTTGCAATGTTGGATTTCGGCTGGTTTCATCCCGCCGATGACGCCCGCAGCTCGAATCCGCCCCGGTCTGGACCGCGGCGGCAGGAGCGCGGGCAAAGTGAAACGATTTGCCCCGACTCCCTTCACTTTGGGGCTTGCGCGCCCGCACATTTGCAAGGAGCTGATCCCCGGCGAAAGGCGGGGGCCAGGGTTTCCCTGCCGGATCGCCTGGGCCCCTGGGCCCCGGCTTTCGCCGGGGACCAGGTTAGGCTTTCAACACGCCCTACCGCCGCAGCCGCTTCCGCAGCCCGTCGAACAGCATCGCCCGCATCTGCGCGATCGCCTGCGGAGAATGCGCGCCGAGCACGCCGCGCGCCTCATGCGGCAGATGCTCCCCGGGGTCGCCGTCGGTCATGAATACATAGCGGTTGAACATCGCGCGCCACGCCCGGCGCTGGTCGGCCGGCAGGCTGCGCAGGCTGACGAAGCCGTGCATCATCGCCTCCCAGGGCGAGGCATCTGGCACCGGATCCCACCAATAGTTCACCAGCACGTTGAAGGCGTCGAGCGCCTCGACATGATGATACCATTGATAGGGGATGTAGAGCGCGTCGCCCGGATCGAGCTCGGCGACCAGCCCGGCTTCCAGCGCTGTGGCAAAGCGCGGGTAGCGTGTCAGATCGGGCGCGGTCAGGTGGACCATGCTCACCTGCACCCCCGCCGGCGTCGGGTCGAACGGGCCCATATAGAGGTTGCCGACCTGCTCGGGCGCGAACAGCGTGAAGCGGCGGCGGCCGGCGCCGACCACGGCGATATTCTCGGTCGGGTCGTGGTGGATCGCCACCTTGGCGGCATTGCCGATCCACAGCCGCGGCGCGATGCCCGGCACCAGCGGCATCGGGTTGGCCTCGGCAAAGCCCGGCATCAGCTGCGCCGCGGGCAGGCCCTGCAGCGCCATCGCATCTGGGCGATCCGCGACGGCCTGTTCGGCCAGCCGATCAAGGAAGGTGCCGAAGCTCGCTTCCTCACGGACGAAATTGCGCGAGGCTATCGTGGCGCCATAGTGCATCCGCCCCTCCACCTCGGGCGGGGCACGCATGTAGTTGACGCTGCCGGGCAGCGCGAGGCCGCGCAGATAGCCTGCGGCATCCGCGGCGCGCACCAACGGCCAGTCGGCGGCCAGCCCCTGCATCACCGCGGGCTCGCCGGCCGCGCGGATTTCCTGGAAGATCGCGGGAGTAACGTCGTGCCAGACGCGAATGGGGTTCATCCACCGAGCCTATCAGCGCCCTCGACCGCCGCCAACCGCACGATGGGAGACATTTGATGCGCGCCCTGCCCGCCGTCCTGAGCCCTTTGCTCCTGCTCGCTGCCACCGCCGCGGCGCCCGTTCCCAGGCCGAGCGTCGAGGTGTGGCTGACCCTGCCCGACAAGTCGACGCTGCTCGCCAGGCAGCCCTCGCTCCCCCTCCAGCGCGGCACCACCGGCACGATCGCGGTCGATCCGGGCAAGCGCTACCAGAAGATGGTCGGCTTCGGCGCGGCGATCACCGATGCCTCGGCCTATCTGATCCAGCGCCGGATGACCCCGCAGCAGCGCACCGCCCTGCTCCGCGAGCTGTTCGGCACCCAGGGCTTCGCCTTCACCCGGCTCACCGTCGGCGCCTCGGACTTCTCGCGCAGCCACTACAGCTATGACGACATGCCCAAGGGCGCGACCGATCCGGCGCTCGCCCATTTCTCGATCGCGCCGGCGCGCGCGGACGTCCTGCCCACGGTCCGCGCCGCCCGGGCGATCAACCCCAGCCTTGCCGTGATGCTCTCGCCGTGGAGCGCGCCGGGCTGGATGAAATCGACCGACTCGCTGGTGAAGGGCACGCTCCGTACCGAAGCCTATGCCCCCTTCGCCCGCTATCTCGGCAAGACCGTCCAGGCCTTCGCCGCGCAGATCGGCCCGATCGACTATCTCAGCATCCAGAACGAGCCCGATTTCGAGCCGGAAAACTATCCCGGCATGCGCCTCAGCGCCGCCCAGCGCGCCCGGATCATCGGCGACCATGTCGGCCCCGAATTCGCCCGGGCGGGCATCCGCACCAGGATCCTCGACTGGGATCATAATTGGGACAAGCCCGAGCACCCGCTCGGCGTCCTCGCCGATCCCGCCGCCAATCGCTACGTCGCGGGCGTCGCCTGGCATTGCTATGGCGGCGACGTCGCCGCGCAGAGCAAGGTCCGCGACGCCTTTCCCGCCAAGGACGTGTTCTTCACCGAATGCTCGGGCGGCGAATGGTCCGGCCCCTGGGCGGACAGCTGGAGCTGGACGCTGCGCACGCTGGTGATGGGCGCCCCGCGCAACTGGGCGCGCGGCGTGCTGCTGTGGAACCTGGCGCTCGACGAGGCGCACGGCCCCCATCTCGGCGGCTGCAGCGATTGCCGCGGCGTGGTGACGATCGACAGCAGGACCGGCGCGGTCACCCGCAATCCCGAATATTATGCGCTCGGCCAGGCCTCGCGCTTCGTCCGCCCCGGCGCCTGGCGGATCGCGTCGACCAGCACGCCCGGCGGCATCGAGACCGTCGCCTATGCCAATCCCGACGGCACCCGCGTGCTGATCGCGTTCAACGCCGCCGCGGAGACGCAACCGGTCGACGTCACTGCCGAGGGCAGCCACTTCGCCTATCGCCTGGCCCCGCACGGCGCCGTCACCTTCCGCTGGCGCAGACCGCGTTGAGCCAGGCCGCCGCGCCTTCCCGCTTCGCCTTTGCCAGCGTCACCGCGCTGTTCTTCGGCTGGGGCTTCATCTGCGCCAACAACGATCCGCTGCTCGCCGCCGCGCGGCGGGTGTTCGGGCTGAACTACACCCAGGCGCTGCTCACCCAGATCGCCTCCTTCGCCGCCTTCGCGCTCCTGTCGCTCCCCGCCGCAGCGCTGCTCGCCCGGCTCGGCGCGGTGCGGACGATCTGGCTGGCGCTTGGCGGCATGGCCGCCGGCTGCGTGGCGATGCAGGGCATCCGCTGGCTTCCCGACTTCGCCGTCGTCCTCGCCGCGATCTTCGTGCTGGCGAGCGGCGTGACCGTCCTCCAGGTCGCCGCCAACCCGCTTGCCGCCGCGCTCGGTCCGCCCGAGCGCAGCCATTACCGGCTCACCCTCGCCCATTCGTTCAACGCGCTCGGCGTGGTCTGCGGCGTCCATTTCGGCGCGCGTTTCGTACTGGCGGGCGACGTCTTCCGCTCTACCGCGCCGATCCGCGACGCGGCGGAACGCGCATCGGGCATCGCCGCGATGGCAGGCGCCTATCTCGTGATGGCGTTGCTCCTCGCCGTCCTCGCTGCGCTGATCCTCGTCGCCCGCCGCCCGATCGCCGGCGCCGAGATCCCCCAGCCCGGCGGCAGCGCGCTGGCCGCGCTGCGTTCTCGCTGGGCGCTGCTCGGGGCGCTCGGCATCGCGCTCTATGTCGGCGCCGAAGTGACGATCGGCAGCACGCTGATCCTCTATCTGTCGCAGCCCGGCACGCTCGCCCTGCCGCTCGACGCCGCCGGCGGCTATGTCGCGAACCTCTATTGGGGCGGCGCGCTGGTCGGCCGCTTCGCCGGGAGCTGGGCGCTGCGTCACATTCCCGCGCCCCGCCTGCTGGCCCTCGCCGGCCTCGCCGCCGCCGTCCTCTGCCTCGCCTCGCTGATATTGCCCGGCCCGGCCAGCGCCTGGTGCCTGCTCGCAGTGGGGCTGTGCAATTCGATCATGTTCCCGACGATCTTCGCGCTTACGCTCGAGCGCTCCGCCGCCCCGACCGCCGCCACCTCGGGCCTGCTCATCCTCGCTATCGGCCCCGGCGCCGCGCTGCCGCTGCTCGCCGGCGGCATCGCCGACCGCGCCGGGCTCGGCTGGGCCTTTGCCGTGCCCGCGCTGGCCTATTGCTACATCCTGGCGTTCGCGCTCAGCTCGTCCGGCGGACGATCAGCGTCGGCGGCAGCAGCGTGAGCTCGGAGGAGCGATTGCTGATCTCGCCGATCACCGTATCGACCAGCGCCTCGCCGGCAGCGTTATAGTCCTGGGCGATCGTGGTGAGCGGCGGATGGGTCAGGCTGGCGGCGGGAATGTCGTCGAACCCGACCACGGCGACGTCGCCCGGCACTGACTTGCCCGCCTCCTGCAGTGCCCTGAGCGCGCCGATGGCGATCAGGTCCGACGCCGCGAAGATCGCATCGAAGGGCACGCCGCCGCGCAGCAGCTCCCGGGCCGCGGCGAACCCAGATTCCTCGATGGAGAGCGCCCCGACCTGAAGCCGCGGATCGGGCTCGATCCCGGCGGCGAGCTGGGTGTCGCAAAAGCCGTGATAGCGGTCGCGGAACTCGGGATAGTGGCTGGTCGCGTCGCCGATGAACGCCAGCCGCCGCCGGCCCTGGGCAAGCAGATGCTCCGCCGCCAGCCGCCCGCCGAGCATGTTGTCGCAGCCGATGGTGGTGCCCAGCCCGTCGAGCTCGACCGAGCCCCAGCGCACGAAATGCGTCCCCTGGCGCACCAGGTCCTGGAGGCGAGCGCGGTAGAGCTCATAGTCGCCATAGCCGAGCAGGATCAGCCCGTCGGCCTTGCGGGCATCCTCATAATCCTTGTGCCAGTTGGACGAGAGCTGCTGGAACGAGGTGAGCAGGTCGTATCCCCGTTTGGCGCAGGTGCGCAGGATCGAGCCGAGCATCGCCAGGAAGAAGGGATTGATCGCCGTGCCGTCGGGCAGCGGATCCTCGAAGAACAGCAGCGCCAGCGTGCTGCTCTGCCCGCGGCGCAGCGAGGATGCGTTCTTGTCGACCTTGTAGCCGATCTGCGTGGCGATTGCCTCGATCCGCTTGCGGGTGCCTTCGTTGACGGTGGGATCGCCGCGCAGCGCACGGCTCACCGTCGGCTGCGAGACCCCCGCCAATGCCGCGATGTCGAACGATGTCGGCTTGTCCGGCGAGGCCATGCCGTTCCCGTCTCCCGTGCCGCGCCATTGCTGCGCGCTCCTGTGCAACTAGCCTGCCTGACCCCGGATCGAAAGTCGCCCCTGAATAGAACCGCTGAATACGTATGTGATCGCCTTCACTTGCCGGCCGCATGCGCCGAATGGGGAGAGGTTAGAAAAACCGTCGCCAGTGAAGGCGGCGAAGATACTGGGGAGGTTAGAAATGGCATTGTCCAATCACGCCGCGATTCTGCGCGCCCGCTCGGCGCTTTCGCTCGGCACGAGCACCCGCACGCTCGGCGCCGCATTGCTGCTGCTGGGCGCTACCCCGGCCTTCGCCCAGGATGCGACGCCCGCACCGGCGCCGGCCGACCAAAGCGACGACGGCGCCGCACTCGTCGTCACCGGTATCCGCGCCTCGCTGACCTCGTCGGCGAACATCAAGCGCAACAACGTCACCATCGTCGACTCGGTCTCCTCGGAAGACATCGGCAAGCTGCCTGACGTCTCGATCGCCGACTCGCTCGCCCGCATCCCCGGCGTCACCGCCCAGCGCCTCGAGGGCCGCGACCAGCGCCTGTCGATCCGCGGCCTCGGCCCGGATTTCTCGACCACGTTGCTCAACGGTCGCGAGCAGGTCACCGTCGGTGACAATCGCGGCGTCGAGTACGACCAGTATCCGTCCGAATTCTTCAAGAACGTCAATGTCTACAAGTCGGCCGACGCCTCGCTGATCGCCGCGGGCGTCTCGGGCACCGTCGACCTGCGCATGCTGCGCCCGCTCGAGCAGAAGAAGGACACGTTCATCGTCTCGGCCCGCGGCCAGATGAACGAGAAGGACAAGCTCAATCCGGACGGCACGCGCTATGGCTACAAGGCGTCGGCGACCTATGTCGGCAAGTTCGCCAACGACACGCTCGGCATCGCGCTCGGCGTTTCGGCGCAGAGCACGCCCACCCAGATCGAGCGCTACGCCGCCTGGGGCTTCCCGAACGAGCCCGCCGCCGGCGGCAACCTGTTCCTCGGCGGCGCCAAGCCCTATGTCCAGTCGAACCTGCTGAAGCGCTATGGCGGCGTTGCCACTGTGGAATGGGCGCCGAGCGACAATTTCCACTCGACGCTCGACCTGCTCTATTCGCACTTCGAGGAGACTCAGCACCTGCGCGGCATCGAGTTCGGCGTCGCGCCGACCTGGGGCTCGAACGGCACGATCGCGCCGGGCTACACCGTGCAGAACGGTCTGGTGACCGACGCGACGATCAGCAACCTGGTCAACGTTCAGCGCAACGACCTCAACCAGCGCAAGGCCGAGAACTTCTCGATCGGCTGGAACAACGACCTGAAGCTGAGCGACACGATCCACTTGAACGTGGACGCCAGCTGGAGCCGCGCGACCCGCACCGACTTCCTGCTCGAGACCTATTCGGGCACCGGCTATAATTCGAGCGGCGTCAAGGACACGATCAAGATCCACCAGAACGCCGACGGCACCTATGACATCGTGCCGACGCTCGACTACACCAACACCAGCATCATCAAGCTGACCGATCCGCGCGGCTGGGGCTATAACGGCACCACCGCCGTGGTGCAGGCCGGCTTCCTCAACCGCCCCGATTTCGTCGACGACCTCAAGTCGCTGCGCGCCGGCTTCAAGGGCGAGATCAGCGGCAGCGTGCTGAGCGGCTGGGAAGTGGGCGGCAACTACAGCCGCCGCGAGAAGCAGAGCCGCTACACCAGCTACTTCCTCTGCCCCAAGGGCGGCGGCACCAACTGCACCGTCGCCAGCGGCACGCCGACCAGCGTCGCGGTGCCCGCCGATGCAATCCTCGATCCGGTGAGCCTCGACTATCTCGGCGTGCCCAAGATGCTCACGCTCGATCCGATGAAGATCTATGCGCTGCTCAACTCGGTCTATGACAACCGCCCGGAATCGCTGGTGCGCGACAACACGGTCACCGAGGACGTGCTGACCGGCTATGCCAAGCTGACCGTGGACGGCCTGGTCGGCGGCAAGCCGCTCAAGGGCTCGCTCGGCGTCCAGGTCGTCCACACCAAGCAGGGCGGCGTCGGCCAGATCGCCAGCCTCCTCAACGGCGCAGTGACCATCTCGCCGGTGGATGCCTCGACCAGCTACACCAACTTCCTGCCCTCGGCCTCGTTCAGCCTCGAGCTGGAGCCCAGCTTCTACATCAAGCTCGGCGCCGCGCAGACGATGGTGCGCCCGCGCCTCGACCAGGAGCGCGTGACCCAGGCGGTGTCGATCGACATCTCCAAGATCGGCATGGGCAGCCTGCCGCAGAACAGCCCGTTCAGCTCGAACGGCGGCAATGCGAACCTGCGCCCCTATCAGTCGACCAATATCGACATCTCGTTCGAGAAGTATCTCGGCAATGGCGGCGGCTATCTGGCGCTGACCGGCTTCTTCAAGCACCTCACCGACTTCGTCGATCCGAACAATTCGGTGCTCTACGACTTCTCGGCGCTGCTCCCGGCGCTGACGCCGGCGCAGCAGGCGACGGTGCGGGCCCAGAACGCGCAGGTCGGCCTGGTCACCGCACCGGCGAACACCGGCCGCGGCGACATCATGGGCGTGGAAGCGACGGCCTCGCTGCCCTTCACCGTGTTCAGTTCGTCGCTCGACGGGTTCGGCATCTTCGCCAGCGGCACCTATGTCGACAGCAAGATCCGCTACGCCAACAACGCGACGCCGATCACGCTGCCCGGCCAGTCGAAATGGGTCGCCACCGGCACCGCCTATTTCGAGAAGAACGGCTTCCAGGCGCGTGCCACCTATCGCTGGCGCGACAGCTTCCTGGCCGAGCTGGCCGGGCTTTCGGCAAACCCGGAATACCGCCTGGGCCGTGCCGAAGGCGTGCTCGATGCGCAGATCGGCTATGAGTTCAAAAGCGGCCCGCTGACCGGCCTCTCGATCCTCGCCCAGGGCAAGAACCTCACCGATCAGCCCTTCGTCACCACCGAGGCGAACGACAGCCGCCTGGTGCGCGAATATCAGCGTTACGGCCGCGACTATTATCTCGGCATCTCGTACAAGTTCTGATCCCCCCGAGCTGTGGCCCGGCTGTCCGGCCGGGCCACCTGTTTTTGTCGAGAGGCCGACGTGCAGAGTGAGCAGCCGATCCGGATCGTGATCGCGGGCGGCGGCACCGCGGGCTGGATGGCCGCGGCGGCCTTCGCGCGGTTCCTCGGCCCCCGCTACCGGATCACGCTGGTCGAGTCCGAGGAGATCGGCACGGTCGGCGTCGGCGAGGCGACGATCCCGCAGATCCGGCTGTTCAACGCCAGCCTCGGCATCGACGAGAACCAGTTCATCGCCGCTACCCAGGCTTCGTTCAAACTCGCTATCGAGTTCGTCGGCTGGACCAAAAGCGGGCGCTACATGCACGCGTTCGGCGATGTCGGCCGCGACAATGGGCTGCTCGCCTTCCACCATATCTGGCTGCGCGGGCTCACCGAGGGCCTGTCCAGGCCGCTCGCCGGCTATTCGCTCAACAATGCCGCGGCGCTGGCCAACCGCATGCAGCGCGGCCCGGCACGGACGGCGCGGATGCTGCCCGAAATGCCCTATGCCTTCCATTTCGACGCCGGGCTCTATGCGAAGTTCCTGCGCGAGCTGGCGGAGAGCGGCGGCGTCGAGCGGATCGAGGGGCGCATTGCTTCGATCGAACGCGATGGCGAGAGCGGCGACGTCACTGCTCTCCGGCTTGACGGCGCGCGCGAAGTCGCAGGCGACCTGTTCATCGACTGCACCGGCTTCCGCGCGCTGCTGATCGGCGAGGCGCTGGGCGCCGGCTACGAGGATTGGAGCGCCCTCCTCCCCTGCGACCGCGCCATGGCCGTGCCGAGCGCGCGTGCCCGCGACTTCACGCCCTATACCCGCGCCACCGCGCATGGCGCTGGCTGGCAATGGCGCATCCCGCTGCAGCACCGCACCGGCAACGGCCTGGTCTATTCCAGCGCGCATCTCTCCGACGACGAAGCCGCCGCCCGTCTGCTCGCCGGGCTCGACGAACCCGCGCTCGGTGATCCCCGTCGGCTGCGCTTCACCGCCGGCAAGCGGCAGGGCTTCTGGAAGCACAACGTCATCGCGCTCGGCCTGGCGAGCGGCTTCCTCGAGCCGCTCGAATCGACCAGTATCCATATGATCCAGTCGGGCATCGAGCGGATCCTCAAGCTGCTCCCCGGCGCGGGGGTCAGTCAGGTCCAGCGCGACGAATATGACCGCCAGACGCATCTCGAATATGACCGCGTCCGCGACTTCCTAGTACTGCATTATTGGGCGAACGACCGCGACGAACCCTTCTGGCGCGAGCGCCGCGAAGTCCCGTTGCCCGAGGGCCTCGAACACAAGGTCGCGCTCTGGCGCGCCGCCGGCCAGCTCGTCCGCGGCGAGGCGGACCTGTTCAGCGAAGTCGCCTGGCTCCAGGTCCTCGCCGGCCAGGGCATCGCCGCACAAGGCCACCATCCGCTCGCCGATGCCGTGCCGCGCGAGCAGGTCGCCGAATATCTCGAGCTGGTCGAGGCGCTGAACGCCCGCGAAGTCGCCCAGATGCCCGATCATGCTGCGTACGTGGCGCAGCATTGTGCGGGGGTTAAGACATGAAGCACGCTTTTGCCTTTCTCCTGGCGCTCGGTTCGGCTCCAGCCGCCGCGCAGGACTACCGCGCCCGCCTGCCCCAGGACGAGGTGATCTACTTCGTCCTCCCCGATCGCTTCGCCAATGGCGACTCCGCGAACGACCGCGGCGGCCTTACCGGCGGCCGCAGCAAGACCGGCTTCGATCCTTCGGACGCGCATTACTATCACGGCGGGGACCTGAAGGGCCTGGCTAGCAAGCTCTCCTATCTCCAGTCGCTCGGCATCACGGCGATCTGGGTCGCGCCGATCTTCGTCAACAAGCCCGTTCAGGGCGCCGCCGGCCAGCAGAGCGCCGGCTATCACGGCTATTGGATCACCGATTTCACCCATGTCGATCCGCATCTGGGAACGGACGCGGACTTCAAGGCGCTGGTCGACGCGGCGCATGCCCGCGGCATGAAGCTCTACATGGACATCGTCGTGAACCACACGGCCGATGTCATCCAGTATCGCGAATGCGGCGCCTGCTCCTATCGCAGCCGCGCCGACTATCCATATGCGCGTCGGGGCGGCGTGCACGGCGCCCCGATCAACCCGGGCTTCGCAGGCGATGCGATCGGGACAGCGGCGAACTTCGCCCACCTCACCGACCCGCGCTACGCCTACACGCCCTTCGTCCCCGATGCGGAAAGGGCGGCCAAGCATCCGGTCTGGCTCAACGAGCCGATCTATTATCATAACCGCGGCGACTCGACCTTTGCGGGAGAGAGTTCGACGATGGGCGACTTCATCGGGCTCGACGATCTGATGACCGAGCATCCGCGCGTGCTTGCGGGGATGATCGAGATCTATGGCAGCTGGATCGATCGCTTCGGCGTCGACGGCTTCCGCATCGACACGGCGCGCCATGTGAACCCGGAATTCTGGGCGGCCTTCGTCCCCGCAATGCTCGAACGGGCAAAAGCGAGGAACATCGCGCACTTCCACATCTTCGGCGAAGTCGCCGATCCGGCGGCCCAGGCGGCGCACACGATCACCGCCAAGCTCCCCTCCGTCCTCGACTTCGCCTTCCGCCAGGCGGTGCTCGACAGCGTCGCCGGGGCCAAGGGCACCGACGTGTTCGAGACGCTGTTCGACGGCGATGTGCTTTATGCCGGAGGCGCCGACACCGCCGCGATCCTGCCGACCTTCACCGGCAATCACGACAATGGCCGCTTTGCCTGGTTCGTCCGCAAGGCATTCCCCCAGGCAAGCGAGGCGGAAGTGCTCCAGCGCGTCCTCCTCTCCAACGCGCTGCTGCTCACCCTGCGCGGGGTTCCAGTGATCTATGCGGGCGACGAGCAGGGCTTTTCGGGCGGCGCGAACGATGTCGATGCGCGCGAGGACCAGTTCGGCAGCAAGGTCGAGCAGTATAACGCGCACAGGCTGGTCGGCAGCACCGCAACCACCGCAACCCCGCGCTTCGAGGAAAGCGGCGCGCTCTTTCGCGAGATCGCCGCGCTGGCCCGCCTGCGCACCGCCACGCCGGCGCTGACCCGCGGCCGCCAGCTGCTGCGCGCCCGGGAGGACAAGCCCGGTCTGCTCGCCATCTCGCGCTTCGATCCCGTCACCGGCGGCGAAGTGCTGCTCGCCTTCAACACGTCCACCGAGCCGCTGACCCGCCAGGTGCAGGTCGAGACGCGCTCCATCCGTTTCCATCCCCTTGCCGGAAACTGCGCCGCCACGGCCAGCGCCCCCGGCTCCCTGACCATCACCCTGCCACCGCTCGGCTATGCGGTGTGCGCGGCGGAGACCCAGCAGTGAACCAGCTTGCCGCGAAGGCGGAACCTCAGAATGCACAGCCCTGGTGGCGGGGCGCGTCGATCTACCAGATCTACCCGCGCAGCTTCTTCGATTCGAACGGCGACGGGATCGGTGACCTGCCTGGCATCACCGCGAGGCTCGACTATGTCGCGGGCCTGGGCGTCGATGCGATCTGGCTGTCGCCCTTCTTCAAATCACCGATGGCCGATTTCGGCTATGACGTGGCGGACTATCGCAACGTCGATCCGATCTTCGGCACACTCGCCGATTTCGACGCGCTCATCGCCCGCGCCCATGCGCTCGGCTTGCGCGTGCTGATCGACCAGGTCTGGGCGCACACGTCGGACGAACATGCATGGTTCGTCGAGAGCCGGGCCAGCCGCGACAATCCCAAGGCCGACTGGTATGTCTGGCATGATGCCAAGCCCGAGGGCTCGCCGCCGACCAACTGGCAGTCGGTCTTCGGCGGCCCGGCCTGGACCTGGGACGCGCGGCGCGGCCAATATTACATGCACAATTTCCTGAAGGAGCAACCGCAGCTCAACTGTCACCTGCCCGAAGTGCAGGAAGAGCTGCTGGCGATCACCCGCTTCTGGCTCGATCGCGGCGTCGACGGCTTCCGCATCGATGCGATCAACTTCTCGATGCACGATCCCGAATTCCGCGACAATCCGCCGGCGCCTGACGACGGCAAGCCGCGCACCCGCCCGTTCGACTTCCAGCAGCACATCTACAACCAGAGCCATGCCGACATCCCCGGCTTTCTCGAGCGGCTGCGGGGCGTGTTCGATGCCTATCCCGATCGCTTCACCGTCGCGGAGGTCGGCGGGGCGGATGCGGACCGCGAGATGAAGCTGTTCACCGCCGGCGACAACCGGCTCAACACCGCCTATGGCTTCGACTTCCTCTACGCGCCGAAGCTGACCGCGGCGGCGGTGCGCGCGGCGCTGCAGAACTGGCCCGCGGGCGGCAGCTGGCCGAGCTGGGCATTCGAGAACCACGACGCGCCCCGTGCCGTCTCGCGCTGGGCGGCGCCCGCGCAGGCCGACGCGTTCGCCCGCATGAAGATGCTGTTGCTCGCCGCACTGCGCGGCAACATCTTCCTGTACTATGGAGAGGAGCTGGGGCTTGACCAGGTCGAGATCCCGTTCGAGGCGCTGCAGGATCCCGAGGCGATCGCCAACTGGCCGCGCACGCTGTCGCGCGACGGCGCGCGGACGCCGATGCCGTGGGAAGCCGGGGCGCCGCAACTCGGCTTCACCAGCGGCAAGCCCTGGCTGCCGCTCGGCCCCAACCACGACAGGCTCGCGATCGACGTCCAGGATGCCGATCCGGCCTCGCACCTCGCTTGGACCCGCCAGGTGCTCGCCTTCCGAAACGCCTCGCCCGCGCTACGCACTGGCGACATCGCGTTCATCGATGCGCCGGGCGAGCTGATCGCTTTCGAGCGCGCGGCCGAGGGCGAGCGCTTGCTCTGCGTCTTCAACCTGGGCGATGCTGCGCAGCATTGGGCACCCGCCGACCCGGCACGATGGCACAGCCTGCTCGCCACCGGCATGGTGGACGCCTGGGCCTTTGTCCCCCATTCCGGGCTGATCGCCCGTTTCGAAGCCTGAGGAGAACCCATGAAGCTCGCCCCCATCGCGCTGGCATTCGCTGCCTTCACCTTCTCCGCCCCCGCGCTCGCCCAGGACGATCTGTCGCAGAAGCAGGATGGCAATGTCGTCGCCCGCGCCGCCTCGCCCGACGGCAAGCTCAGCGTGACGATCAGCCTCGATAGCGAGGGCCGCGCGAGCTATGCCGTCCAGCGCGCCGGCAAGCCGCTGCTGAGCGACAGCCGCCTGGGCTTCCTGTTCACCGACGCGCCCAAGCTCGATCGCGGCATGAGCCTGGTCGAGATCAAGCGCGACAAGTCCGACACGAGCTGGACCCAGCCCTTTGGCGAATGGACCACGGTCCGCGACAACCACACCGAGATGACGGTTCGTCTTCGGGAAAAGGCCGATCTCAAGCGCGAGATGGACGTCACTTTCCGCATCTTCGACGATGGCGTAGGCTTCCGCTACACGCTGCCCGACCAGCCCAACCTGCATCACGCCAACATCGCCGACGAGCTGACCGAGTTCGCCTTCGCGGAGCCAGGCACCGCCTGGTGGAAGCCCGCCTATCTGTGGAACCGCGAGGAATATCTCTACAACAAGACCGCGCTCGACGCGGTCGGCACCGCGCAGACGGTGATGACGGTCAAGCTCGCCGACGGCACGCATGTCGCGCTGCACGAGGCGGCGCTGGTCGATTATGCCGCGATGAACCTGCAGCGGGCCGAGGGGAACACCTTCAAGGCCTCGCTCACCCCCGGTGCCGGCGCCCCCAAGGTCTCGCGCGATGCCGGCTTCTCGACGCCGTGGCGCACGATCGCGATCGCCGACGACGCGGCCGGGCTCTACGCCGCGAGCCGGATGACGCTGAACCTCAACGAGCCGAACAAGCTTGGGGACGTCTCCTGGATCAAGCCGGGCAAGTTCGTCGGCGTGTGGTGGAACATGATCAAGGGCGAATGGACCTGGTCGCGCGGGCCCAAGCACGGCGCCACCACCGCGCATGTGAAGGCCTATATCGACTTCGCCGCCGCCAACCACATCCCCGGCGTCCTGGTCGAGGGCTGGAATGTCGGCTGGGACGGCAACTGGTTCGGCAACGGCAACGCGATGAACTTCGACCAGCCGACCGAGGATTTCGATGCCGCCGAGCTGGCGCGCTATGCGAAGGCCAAGGGCGTCTATCTGATCGGCCATAACGAGACCGGCGGCTCGGCCAGCCATTACGACAGCCAGCTCGACCGCGCTTTCGGCTATGCCCGTGACCACGGCATCCCGGTGGTCAAGACCGGCTATGTGACGGACGCCGGCCAGATCGAGCGCGTCGATCCGGACGGCTCGCAGCACCGCGAATGGCATGAGGGCCAGTGGATGGTGAACCACCACCTCCGCGTCGTCACCACCGCCGCCAACTATCACGTCTCGATCGACAGCCATGAGCCGGTGAAGGACACCGGCCTGCGCCGCACCTGGCCGAACTGGGTGGCGCGCGAGGGCGGCCGGGGCATGGAATACAACGCCTGGGGTGGCAAGAATCCGCCCGAGCATGAGGCGAACATGGTCTTCACCCAGTTCCTCGGCGGGCCGATGGACTTCACCCCCGGCGTGCTCAGCCTCAAGGGCTCGGACAATTCGGACATCCAGTCGACCGTCGCCAAGCAGCTCGCGCTCTACGTCGTGCTCTATTCGCCGGTGGTGATGGCCGCCGACACGCCCGAGAACTACGCCAAGTACCCCGGCGAGATGAAGTTCATCCGCGACGTGCCGACCGACTGGAGCGACACCCGCGTGCTGAACGGCGAGGTCGGCGACTATGCGACCTTCGCGCGCAAGGCCAGGGGCAGCGACGACTGGTATCTCGGCGCGGTCGGCGACGAGCAGGCGCGCAGCTCGGTCGTCACGCTCGACTTCCTCGACGCCGGGCGCAGCTACACCGCCGAGATCTATCGCGACGGCCCCGGCGCCGACTATCGCACCGACGCCCGCCAATCGATCACGATGGAGACGCGCCAGGTGAAGAAGGGCGACACGCTGACGATCGCGCTTGCGCCGGGCGGCGGCGAGGCGATCCGCTTCGTCGCGAGCCCGAAAAAGGCGCGCCGCCGGTGACGACATCGGCGGGCCGCCCGCGCCAGGGATTTGCCGGGCTGTGGAACATCAGCTTCGGCTTCCTGGGCATCCAGATCGGCTTCGCGCTGCAGAACGCGAACATGAGCCGAGTCTTCCAGTCGCTCGGCGAGAGCATCGACGACCTCGCCTTGCTGTGGATCGCCGCGCCGCTGACCGGGCTGCTGGTCCAGCCGATCATCGGCCATTATTCGGACCGGACCTGGGGCCGCTTCGGCCGCCGCCGCCCCTATTTCCTCGCCGGCGCGGTGCTGGCGACGCTGGCGCTGGTCGCCATGCCCAACGCGCCGGCGCTGCTCGCCGCGGCGCTGCTGCTCTGGATACTCGACGCATCGCTCAACGTCTCGATGGAGCCGTTCCGCGCCTTTGTCGGCGACATGCTCGACAAGGAACAGCACACTGCCGGCTATGCGATCCAGACCGCGTTCATCGGCGCAGGCGCGGTGATGGGCTCCGCCACTCCCTGGTTGCTCGACCATCTCGGCGTGTCCAATGCCGCCCCCGGCGGCGGCCTGCCCGACACGGTGCGCTGGAGCTTCTACCTCGGCGGCGCGGCGCTGCTGCTGGCGGTGCTGTGGACCGTGCTCACCACCCGCGAACATTCCCCCGGCGAGATCCTGGCGTTCGACGGCCCCGCCCCCGCGCCGCAACCGGCCCCGCCCGCCAAGGCCGGCGCCGGCCTGCCCTGGCTCATCGGCGGCGCGGTGCTCGGCCTGCTGGTCTTCGCGCTAGGGCTCGAGAAGGAACTCTACCTCCTCGCCGGGCTGCTCGCCGCCTATGGCGCCGCCAGGATCGTCACGGCGCTGACCAGCGGCACCGGGCTGCTCGGCGACCTGATGGCCGATTTCTCGGGCATGCCGGCGGTGATGAAGCGGCTCGCGCTGGTCCAGTTCTTCAGCTGGTCCGCGCTGTTCATCATGTGGATCTACACCACGCCGGTGGTCGCCCAATATGTCTTCCACGCGCCCGACAGCAGCAGCGCCGGCTATAACGAGGCCGGCAACTGGGTCGGCATCCTCTTCGCCGCCTACAATGCCGTCGCCACGCTCGCTGCGCTGTTCGTGCTCCGCCCCCTCGCCCGTCGCCTCGGCAAGGTGAGGACGCATGCGATCGCGCTCGCGCTCGGCGCGCTCGGCTATGCGAGCTTCCTGGTGATCCGCGACCCGCAGGCGCTGCTCCTCGCCGAGATCGGCATCGGCGTGGCCTGGGCCTCGATCCTCGCCATGCCCTATGCGATCCTCGCCTCGGCGCTGCCCCAGGCAAAGCTCGGCGTGTACATGGGCCTGTTCAACGTCTTCGTCGTCATTCCCCAGCTGCTGGTGGCGACGGTGATCGGCACGGTGATGCGCCACCTGTTCCCGGGTCAGCCGATCTGGACGATGGCGATCGCCGCCGCAGTGATGCTGCTCGCCGCGCTGGCGACGCTCCGGGTGCGCGAAGCCTAGAAGATCCGCGTCGGCGCGCCTGACGCGACATCGCTCCCCGAGGCGACGAAGCCGAGCAACAGGTCGGCCCTGGGCAGCTCGCATTCGAAGAAATAGCGGCAGGCGCGCAGCTTGCCCTCGGCCATCTCGCCGCCCACCGCATCGGCCACGACCGCCTGCTCGAGCCACAGCCAGGCCAGCACGACCTGGCCGAACGCCTGGAGGAATGCCGTGGCATTGTCCGCGGCCGCGGCGCGATTGCCACCGCGCAGCAGCTCGATCGTGTCGGTCACGCGCTGCAGCGATGCCGAAAGCGCATCGGCATGCCGCGCGAGCGCCGGCACCGCGCGCGCCGCCTTCACTGCCTGCGCAATCCGCAGGCTCAGCACCGGCAGCCCCGATCCATCACCCAGGATCTTGCGGCCGAGCAGGTCGATCGCCTGGATGCCGGTGGTGCCCTCGTGGATCGGGTTCAGCCGGTTGTCGCGCCACAACTGCTCGACATCGAAGTCGCGCGTATAGCCGTAGCCGCCATGGATCTGGATCGCGATGTCGTTGGCGGCAAGGCCATGCTCGGATGGCCAGGTCTTGGCGACGGGGGTGAGCAGGCCGAGCAGCGCGGCATCCTCTCCATTGTCCTCGGCGGTATCGACCAGCCGCGCGCAATAGAGGCAGAGCGCCATCGCGCCTTCCACATAGGCTTTCTGCCGCAGCAGCATGTGGCGCACATCGGCATGCTCGATGATCGCCACCGGCGCGCCGCTGCGCACCCCGGCCGACCGGCCCTGCAGCCGCTCGCGGGCATAGCGCGCGGAGAGCAGATAGCTGCGATAGCCGAGCGCCGCCGCGCCGATGCCGACGCCGATCCGCGCTTCGTTCATCATCTGGAACATCTGGCGCAGCCCCTCGCCCGGCGCGCCGACGATCCAGCCGGTCGCCCCGCCCTCTTCGCCGAAATTGAGCAGGCAATTGGCGGTGCCGCGATAGCCCATCTTGTGGTTGAGCCCGGCGACGCGCACGTCGTTGCGGCTGCCGTCGGGCAGGATCTTGGGCACGATGAACAGCGAGATGCCCGCGGTCCCCTCCGGCAGAACGCCCGCGGCATCGGGCACCTTGGCGAGCACGAGATGGACGATGTTGCCGCTCGCATCCTGGTCGCCGCCCGAGATCCACATCTTGTTGCCGGTCAGCCGGTAGCGCGCGCCGAGCAGGTCCTCCCCGTCCGCCACCGCTCGGGTGCGCACATCGGCGAGGCTCGATCCGGCTTGGGGCTCGGACAGGCACATCGTCCCGAACCAGCGCCCCTCGATCTCGGGCCGGGCAAAGGCCTCGAACTGCACCTCGCTGCCAAAGGCCGCGATCAGCCGCGCATTGGCGACGGTGAGCATCGGATAGGCCGCGGTCGCGACATTGGCCGCGGCGAAGAACGCGAAGGACGCCGCACAGACCAGATAGGGCAGCCCGAGCCCGCCCTGTTCCTCCGGAAAGCCCGCGGCGAACAGGCCGAGCTCGGCATAATGCGCCAGCGCCTCGCCGATCGCCGGACAGATATGGACCTGCCCCGCCTCGTCGAGCCACGGCTCCTCCACGTCGCTGCGCTTGTAATGCGGCAGGAACTGCTCGGCGGCGAGCTTCTCCGACAAGTCGAGGATTGCATCCACAGTCGCGCGGTCGGCCAGCGCGCTGGCGTTCAGCCAGTCGTGGAGCAGGAAGTCGATATCGCGACGGTCGAGCAGCATGGGGTTACCTTCAAACGATGGTCATGCCGCCATCGACGACGATGGTCTGGCCGGTGATATGGCCCCCGGCATCGGAGGCGAGGAGGAGCGCGGGCCCCATCAGGTCGGTCTCGCCGCCCAGCTTGCCGAGCGGAGTCTGGTGCAGCATCTCGGCCCCGTGCGCGTCAAGCGTCGCCGCGGTCATCTTGGAGGGGAAGAAGCCCGGCGCCAGCGCGTTGACCCGGATGCCGCGCGGCCCCCATTCGGCGGCGAGCGCGCGGGTCATGTTGATCACCGCGCCCTTGGCGGTGTTGTAGGCGATCGTGCCGAGCCGGTCGGGATGATGGCCGAGCAGCCCCTCGATCGACGCGACGTTGACCACCGCGCCCTTGCCCTGCGGCAGGAACGCCGTGCGCGCCACTGCCTGGGTGAGCAGGAACAGGCCGGTGACGTTGAGGTCGATCACCTTGTTCCAGCCCTCGAGCGGATAGGCTTCCGCAGGCGCGCCCCAGGTGGCCCCCGCATTGTTCACCAGCACGTCGATCCGCCCGAACTGGGCGAGCACGCGCTCGGTCAGCTCCACTGCCGCGGCCGGCGTGCCGAGATCGACGGCGAAGCCGCTCGCGGTATATCCCGCTTCAGCCAGCGCCTCGACCGCGGCATCCAGCTCCGTCTGCCGGCGCGCGACGATCGCCAGCGATGCGCCATATTCGCCGAGCGCGCGGGCGACCTGCAGCCCGAGCCCGCGCGAGCCGCCGGTGACGATCGCCACGCGGCCGGTCAGGTCGAACAATCCGCCAAGCGCCCCGCTCATGCTGCCGCCCCATGCTCGGCGCGCAGCCGGGCCTTGTCGATCTTCCCGGTCAGCGCGAGCGGCATCGCCGCAAGCCGGACGATCGCATCGGGCAGCCACCAGCTGGCGACCTGTCCGCGCAACGCCTCGAGCAGCGCCTCGTCGGCGATCGCGGCGCCCTTGCCCGGCTCGATCACCAGGATCGGCCGTTCGCCCCATTTGGGATGCGCACGGCCGATCACCGCGACCTGGGCGATCCCGGGTAGCGCGCCGATGATCGCCTCGATCTCGCCGGGGTTGATCCATTCGCCGCCCGACTTGATCAGGTCCTTGGCCCGCCCGGTGATGCTGACATTGCCGTCGCGATCGATCACCGCCAGATCGCCAGTGTCGAACCAGCCGGCAGCGTCCACCGCCGGCGCGTCCTCGCCGAAATAGCGCTCGACCACGCTCGCACCGCGCACCTTGAGCCGCCCTTCCGGCCCGCGCTGCTCTGGCAGCGCCACGCCCTCGGCATCGGTCAGCAGCAGGTCGACGCCGAGCGGCGGCCGGCCCGATTTGGTGGCGCTGCGGACCGGAACGTTCGCCGGGGTGGTGGTGCCGAGCGGCGAGAGCTCGGTCATTCCCCAGCTCGTCTGCACGATCGCGCCCAGCCTCTGCTCGAACCGGTCCATCAGCGCCTGGGGCACCGCGGATCCGCCGAGCATCACCCGCTCGAGCGACGGCACCTCCCCGCCCGTGGCGTCGAGATGATCGACCAGCCCGAGCCACACCGTCGGCACGCCCACCGCCATCGTCACGCGCTCGTCGTTGATCAGCCGGGCAAGGCTGGCGCCGTCCTGGTAGCGGCTCGGGAAGACCAGCTTCGCGCCGCATGCCGGGCCCGAAAAGGGAAAGCCCCAGCCATTGGCGTGGAACATCGGCACCGCGACCAGCAGCGTGTCGCGCCCGCTCAGCCCGCTCGCATCGGTCTGGAGCTGGTGGAGCGTGTGGAGATAGTTGGAGCGGTGCGTGTAGCTCACGCCCTTGGGCATGCCGGTGGTGCCCGAGGTGAAGCAGAGCCCGGCCGGCGCATTCTCGTCGAACCCGCCCCAGGGCAGTTCCGCGCCGTGGCGGTCGAGCAATTCCTCGTAGCGCCAGCCGGTCACCCCGCCGCATGCCGGCAGCACGCTCGCCACGCCGGGCTCGTCGAGCACGATGATGTGCGCGAGGCTCGGGCAGAGCGGCACCAGCTGCTCGGCCAGCGCCACCAGGTCCGGGCTGACCGCCAGCACGCGGTTGCCCGCCCGCGCGATCATCGTCGCGAGATGCGCCGGCGCCAGTCGCGGGTTGAGCGTGTGGCAGACGATCCCGATCCCGACCGCGCCGTACCAGCATTCCATGTGCGCCTGGCTGTTCCAGGCCATCACGCCCAGATTGTCGCCCGCCGCCAGCCCGAGCGCGCGGAAGGCGCCGGAGAGCCGCTTGGCGCGATCGCGCAGGCCGGCATAGCCGACCCGCGCGGTCACCCCGCCAATGCCGCCGGTGACCACTTCGGCGGCGCCATGCCATTTGGCGGCATGATCGATGAACTGGTCCAGCGTCAGCGCATAGGGCTGCATCGTGCCGGCGTGCAGGGCGGTGGTCATTCGGTACCTCTTCGGGACGCAGCACGCCGTTCCCCGCAGCGCCATGCTGCAGAGGGGAGCGCCGGGTCGGGTTGTGCGTGCCTATCTGCCCTGGGACGGCCCCTGGCAGATGGCGTGGAAGCCGGCGGCCATGAACTTCGCCATGTGCCGCTTGATCGAAGCGAAATCGTCCGAGGTGCACAGGCCGTGCGAGAGCTCGTCGAGCCGTCCGGTCTGCGCCATGTTGTGCGTCATCGCGCCCGACAGGAAGTGATAGCCCCAGAAGATCGTCGCCTCGTCGCAATCGGGCATCGCCTTCTTGAGCAGGTCGATCAGCGCGAGCACGACGGGGTTGTAATATTTGGTCATCTTCTCGGCGCCCCAGCCCGCGGCACTGTTCGCCTGCGCGCTGATCTTGCCGATCGCCGCCCAATAGTCGTGATTCTCGATATGGACGTTCAGGTCCGGCTCGATCCAGGCGGCCAGCGCGCCTTCGACGGTGACGTTGTCGCCGGCTTCCTCGGCATAGCGGCGCATCGCCGCGAGCCGGTTGTGCGCGGAGATCGGCGCCTTGCGGGCCCAGATCGCCTCGTAGATGCTTTCCTTGCCGTCGAAATGATAGTGGATCAGCGCCGAGCTGACCCCGATGCGCTTGGCGACGTCCTTCACCGTCACGCCGTGATAGCCGAACTCGGCGAACAGCTGCTCGGCGGCATCGAGGATGCGCTCGATCGATTCCTCGCGCACGCGCGCCTTGTGGTTGCGCGGGCGCGGGGCTGCCGGGGCCGCGTCCGGCTCTGCTCGATCGATGCTGCTCATCTTCGGGACGGTGCCGTCCCGCAACATATGCGTCAACGCCTGCTCCCCGGAGTTGCGCGGCCGGGGCGGATGCCCCGGCCGATGCGCGCGCGCCTCACCACAGGTTGTAGCCAAGGCGCACGCCGAAGGTGCGCGGCCGCAGGATCGCATAGCGGCTGTACACGAATGCTTCGGGATGGATGTAGGTCACTGCCCGGCTGTTGCCGAGATTCTCGACATAGAGCGTGACGTTGACGTCCTTCACCGTCACGCCGGTCTGCAGGCCGATGACCGTATAGGTGTCGGTGAAGTCGTAGAGCGGGCTGCGCACCCCCAGGGTCCCCGGCGTGTTGGGGAACATGTTGGGGAACGACCCGACATGCTGGATCTGGAAGCTGCTGAAGCCCTTGGCGCTGCCGCCCAAACCGTAGCTGTAGGTGCCGAAGAACGAGCCCTGGACATGCGGCGAGGACAGCCGCTGGTCGAGCACCGCGCCCGAGATCTGCGATTCCTGCTGCGAGAGCTTGGTCACCTTGGCGTCGTTGAGCGACCCGTTCAGCCCGAAGGTCAGCCCCGTGGTCGGGGTGAAGCTGATCTCCGCCTCCAGGCCCTGGCTGCGCGCCGCGCCGACATTGGTGGCGAACTGCACCGAGTCCGACAGCCGGTTCGCCTGCACCTGGATGTTGCGCCAGTCGATATAATAGGCGGCCAGCGCCGCAGTCAGCCGCCCGCCCAGCCAGCGCCCCTTCACGCCGACTTCGTAGTTGGTCAGGTTGTCCGAGGTCGCGCCGGTCGGGATCACCAGGTCGGCGGGATTGATCACGCTGACGCTGCCGGCCCGCGCATTGTACACCGGCGTGCGATAGCCGGTCGAGACCGTGGCATAGGTGGTCAGGTCGCGCGATGGGCGCCAGGTCAGGCTCGCCTTCCACGATGCCCGCTCGGCCGAGGGGTATTTGGCGGTCGACGCGCCATTGGGCACGATCGCCAGCGGCCCGGCGATGCCGAACAGCGCATAGGTGAAATAGGCGGTGTTGAAGCCCGGATTGGTCGTCACCGTCGCGCCGTACTTGCCGTAGCGCAGCCCGCCGCTGACCGAGAGCTGGTCGGTCAGGTGATAGGTCAGCTCGCCAAAGCCGGCGAGCTCGTAGTTCTTGGTGTTGCTGCCGAACGCCTGGAACACCGAATCGGTCAGCCCGGTGATGCCCTTGGCGGTGAGGTACGCCGGGGTCGACTGGTAGCGCCCGGCCAGATCGAGGTCGCGGTGCATGTAGAAGCCGCCGATCACCCAATCGAGCCCGCGCCCGCTCGACTTGGAGACCAGCCGCGTCTCCTGGACGAAGGTCTTGGTCTGGTAGTCGTCGTCCATCAGGAACGGGATCGGCAGCGTCGCGCCGAAGGTGCCGCCCAGGTCGACGTCGAAATCGCCCTTGTTCACCGACCAGGTCGACGAGCTGACCAGATGCGCGAAGTCGAAGTCGTAATCGATCGTGCCGTTGTAGATCTGCGTCTCGGAGGTGTAGCGGTCCGGGCGCAGGCTGTAGCGCTTGCGGTCGCCCAGCGACGGCGTGACCATCGAGGCGTCCTCGGGGCCGCTATTCTCGTATGCGCCCATCAGCTTGATGCTGAGCCGGTCGCTGGGCTTGAACAGCAGCGCCGCGCGGCCGCCATAGCCCTTGAGCGTGTTGGCGTTCTTCTGGCCGGTGCCGATATTGTCGATATAGCCGTCCTCGTGCCGGTAATAGCCGACGGCGCGCAGCGCGATCTTGTCGGTCACCAGCGGCACGTTGAGCATGCCATTGTAGCGCTGGCGGATGCCGCCGCCATCGGGCGTCCAGCCGATATCGACCAGGCCGGAGGCGTCGAAGTCCTTCAAATTCGGGCTCTTGGTCAGGATGCGCAGCGCGCCCGAGAGCGAGCCCGATCCGAACAGCGTCCCCTGCGGTCCGCGCAGGAATTCCACCCGCTCGACGTCGTACAGGTTGGAATCGAGCGTGATCGAGTTGCCGATCGTGGTGAGCGGCAGCTCGTCGAGATAGACCGTCGTGGTCGTCTGCAGCCCCGCGCCCCAGCCATTGGTCGAGATGCCGCGCGTGGTGAAGCGGGCATTGTTGTCGCTCGCCTTGTTGAGCGCGACGCCCGGCGTCTCGCGCGCGATGCCCTCGAAGCCGACAATGCCCTTCTGCGTCAGCTCTTCCTGCGAAAAGGCCGTGACGCTGAGCGGAATGTCCTGGAGCCGCTCGTTGCGCCGCGTCGCGGTGACGATGATTCCGTCCGGATCATGCGCCTCGCCGGCCTGGTCCTTGGATGCGGGTGCAGTCTGGTCCGGCGCGGCAGTCTGCGCGGTAGCATTTGTGGCCGCGGTTTGCGCGGCAGCGGGCGTGGCCGCTGCCGCCAGGGCAAGCAGCGAGGTCGTGTAGGCCAATCGGTTCATATCCCCTCCTTGTCGCCGCCGCGCCTTTGGTGGCGCTGTTCCGCGATCGGGCGAAACATGGCATCGGCGCCGGGAAGGAGTCAATACTGACTTTCGAGTAAGTCAGTATTCCAGGAAGGCGGGCAAGCTCGCCCTGTCTGAAATGCCTTTCTTGCAGATCGCACGCGTTCCGTTTGATGCGGCGCGATTGTCAGGCAATAAGGCGTTACGATGACGAAGAAGAACGCCACCCGGGAACGCCCCGCCAAGCCTGGCGCTCGGCTCACCATGCAGGATATCGCCCGGCTGGCGCAGGTCTCCACGCCCACCGTCTCGCGCGTCCTCAACGGCAGCCCGCTGGTGACCGAGGAGACCCGCGAGCGGGTGATGGCGGTGGCCCAGGCCCATGGCTATGCGGTCAATCGCAACGCCGCCAAGCTGCGCCACACCCGCACCAACACCGTCGCCGTCATGCTCGATTTCGGCTCGCACCGGCACGGCGCGATCGGCGATCCCTTCATCTTCGAGCTGCTCGCTGGCGTGTCCGAGGCGCTGTCGATCCGCAACCAGGACCTGCTGCTCTCGCCGCCCGGCCTCGAGGACGTCCGCGCCTTTCGCGACTTCTACCAGGCGCGCGGGGCCGACGGGTTCATCGTTCTCGGCCAGGGCACGCGCGACGCGATGCTGCGCGAGCTCGGCCGCGCCGACGTGCCGCTCGTCGTCTGGGGCGCGGTTGCCGGCGATGCGGGCTATTGCGCGATCGGCAGCGACAATTTCCTCGGCGGCGAGCTGGCGGGCCGGCACTTCCTGGCGAAGCAGCGCAAGCACTGGCTGTTCGTCGGCGACATCCGCCACGAGGAGCTGCGCCTGCGCTACGAGGGGCTCTGCGCCGCCGCCAAGGGGCATGACGAGGTCACGATCGACTTCCTGCCGATCGCCTCGATGGCCTTTCACGCCACCGCCGACACGGTCACTGCCTATCTCGCCGCCGGCCGCCAGCCCGATGCCGTCTTCGCCTTCTCCGACACCGCCGCCATGGCCGTGATCGGCGCATTCAAGGAGCGCGGCCTCGCCGCGCCGCGCGATTATTCGGTGGTCGGCTACAACAACATCCCGCCGGCCGCGCATTTCAGCCCGGCGATCACCACGATCAACCAGAAGACCGACGTCGCCGGCGCGCTGCTCGTCGAGAAGCTGATGCAGCAGGTCGATGGCGGCCGCGCGCGCTCGACCACGCTCCCCACCGAGATCGTCGTCCGCGATACCTAGGGCGCCATGCCGATCATCCCGCCTCATATCCGTCATCCCGGCGAAAGCCGGGATCCTGGGTTAGTCGCTGAAACGCCGGACTTATGCCCCTCCCTGCAAGGGAGGGGTTAGGGGTGGGTTAGAAAAGGCCGGGCTCGAGGCCCGGTCTTTTCTGTTCCACCTGCCGGTCGGCTGAGCCCGCTGCGCTCACAACCCACCCCAGCCCCTCCCTTTCGGGCGCTCAAACTGCAGCCTGTCGGACAAGAATAGTTGAAACCGACAACCGCCGCAGCCGCCCCTGATCCTTTATCCTTGAAAACGATATCAAAGGGCGCGTATCGCAATTTCCATAAGAGTTGGGGAGCGGGTGTTGGCTCGAGTATTGAACGGCGTGGACGATGGCGTGCTCTTCGCGGAGGATGGCTGGTCGCTCGATGTGATCGGCGACGACCCCGCGCGCGAAGGCTGGGCCGCAACGATCCTCGCCCTCTCCAACGGCGCGCTGGGTGTGCGCGGCGCCATCGAGGAGCGTGCCGAGGCCACCACCTTCCTCGCCCATGCCTATGAGCAGGCACCGATCCATTATCACGAGAAGCTGAAGGGCTTCGCCGCCACCTCCGATTCGCGCGTCCCCGTCGCCGAGGCGCTGGGGATCGAGGTCCGGCTCGACGGCAAAGCAATCGATTTCAGCGAACTCCGCTCCGCCACCCGCCGCACGCTCGACCTGCGCGCCGGCATGCTGCGCCGCGAGACGCGCTGGTCCTTCCCCGATGGCCGGCTGCTCCGCATCCGCAGCGAGCGGCTCGTGCCCTTGTGCGGCAACACGCTGCTCCTCCGCCGCTTCCAGGCCGAGTTCGACGGCGCAGGCGTGGTCACGCTCCACCCGCGCCTCGCCCCCGCCCCCAGCGGCGCGAAGCAGTCCGACGACCCGCGCATCGGCGTGAACCTCGCCTCGCGCGGCTTCGCCACCGAACAGGCGGCGGACGATATCGTGGTCGAGCGCCTGCCCGGCAGCGGCATCGGCGTCGCCGCCGTCCAGCGCAGCCGCGACGAGGACGGCTGGCTGCTCGTCGCCACCGGCTTCGCCACCGGGCGCAACGCCTCCGATGTCCTTGCCGATCAGGCCGCCGCGCTCGCCGACAGCGCGCTCGCCGCCGGCTTCCCCGCCATGGCCGAGGCGCAGGCCGGGCTGCTGACGCGCTTCTGGGCCGGCGCCGATCTCGCCATCGCCGGCGAGCCGCGTCTCGCCGCGACGCTGCGCGTCAACCTGTTCCACCTCTTCGCCTCGGCCGGCCGCGACGGCCGCTCGAGCGCCGCCGCCAAGGGTCTCACCGGCGAAGGCTATGAGGGCCATTATTTCTGGGACACCGAGGCGTTCATGCTGCCGGTGCTCTCAGTGCTCGCGCCCGACATCGCCCGCGCGATGCTCGTCTACCGCGCCAGCACGCTCGACGCCGCCTTCGCCAATGCCCGCGCGCTCGATCACCGCAAGGGCGCGCTCTATGCCTGGCGGACGATCGAGGGCCGCGAATGCTCGGCGCACTACCCGAGCGGATCGGCGCAATATCATATCAACGCCGCCATCGCCTTTGCGATCGGTGCCTATGTCGACGCCACCGGCGACGAGGATTTCCTGGTCGAGCATGGCGCCCGCATGCTGGTCGAGACCGCCCGCATCTGGCTCGCGCTCGGCGACTGGGCGGACGGCCAGTTCCACTTGCGCGGCGTCACCGGCCCGGACGAATATACCGCGCTGATCGACGACAATTGGTACACCAACCGCATGGCGCAAAAGCATCTGCGCCTTGCGGTCGCCAGTGCTGCCCGCGTCGCCGAACTGGCGCCGGAAGCCTGGACCGCGCTCGCCGCCGAGATGGCGCTGGGGCAGGACGAGCTCGCCGAGTTCACCCGCGCCGCCGATGCGATGCACCTGCCCTTCGACGCCGCGCGCAACCTCGACGCGCAGGACGCCAGCTTCCTCGACAAGCCGCGCTGGGACGTGCCCGGCACGCCGGCGGCCGAGTTCCCGCTGCTGCTCCACTATCACCCGATGACGCTCTACCGGCATCAGGTCTCCAAGCAGGCGGACATCGTCCTCGCGATGGTGCTGGCCGGCGAGGGCGTCTCGCCCGAGCGCAAGCGCCGCGTGTTCGACCATTACGAGCCGATCACCACGCATGATTCCACCCTCTCCGCCTCCACCTTCGCGATCCTGGCGAACGAAGTCGGGCATGAGGCGCAGGCGCTGAAGTTCTTCGCCGAGACCAGCCTGGTCGATGTCGACGATCGCCACGGCAACACCGGCCACGGCGTCCATATGGCCGCGCTGGCCGGCTCCTGGCTGGCGCTGGTCTGGGGGTTCGCGGGTTTCCGCCCCGATGGCCCCGCGCTCCGCTTCCGCCCCACTCGCCCCGCCGCCTGGCCCGGCTACAGCTTCGGCCTCACCTGGCGTGGCACGCTGGTCCGCGTCGAGGTGGCGGAAGACCGGATCACCTACCGCGCCGTCTCGGGGCCCGACATCGTGATCGGCCACCACGACGCGGCCATCGCCCTGGCCGCCGGTGAGAGCTGGACCGGGCCGCTGGCATGCTGAAGGGCGCCGCCTTCGATCTCGACGGCGTGCTGACCGACACGGCCCGCGCGCATTACCGCGCCTGGAAGAAGCTCGCCGACATGCTCGCCATCCCGTTCGACGAGGAAGCGAACGAGGCATTGAAGGGCGTCGACCGGATGGGCAGCCTCGCGCTGATCCTCGGCGACCTGCCCGGCTTCGACCAGGCCGAGCGCATCCGCCTCGCGACGCTGAAGAACGACTGGTATCTCGAGGAAATCGCCCATTTCGGCCCCGCGGACCTGTTCCCCGGCGCCCGCGACGCGCTCGAGCAGTGCCGCGCTGCCGGGCTCGGCATCGCGCTCGCCTCGGCCAGCCGCAATGCGCCGCTGCTGATCGCGCGGATGCAGGTCGCCGAGCTTTTCGACGCGATCATCGATCCCGCCAGCCTGGCCGCCGGCAAGCCCGCGCCGGACATCTTCCTCGCGGCCGCGCAGGCGCTGGGCATCCGGCCCGCCGAGACGCTGGGGGTCGAGGATGCCCCGGCCGGCGTCCAGGCGATCCACGCCGCGGGCATGAAGGCCGTCGGCGTCGGCGACCTGCCCGATGCCGACTGGCAGATCCCCGCGATCGCCGATTTCGACCTCGCCGACTATTCGGCCTGACCGCTCCCTCCCGCCACCCTTCCCCCATACCCTGGGGGTGGCGGAACTCAGTTCCCCGGTGAGGGCCCCGTATCGGGCCGCTTGCCTGGCCCGGCCTTCCCCGGGGAACCATCTTCTTGAAATGTAGGATTTCGTCTGCTTGGCTCGCTCGGTCGAGGTTCGCCTTGGCCGCTCTTTGAATGTTGGAAAGATAGGATCCCGCTCGCGCAAGGATGTTGCGAGATGCGCAGCGTTCCCGGGAACTGTGTCAACGCAAGCACGCCGAAAACGCGTCCTTGGCGTGTATTTCGTGAACTTTGCCGAGTCGCCTCAGCCCGCCGCGTAGGATTGCTTCCGCGTCAGCCGCTCGAGCCGCACCAGCGCCGCCGCGATCAGCACCAGCGGCACCAGCACCAGGTAGAAGGCGGTCTGGCCCGAGAAGCGGTCGAACACGAAGCCGGTGATCATCGATCCGATCGTCCCGCCCAGCGCGGAGAAGATCACCATCAGCCCGACCATCGCGGCGTGGCGCTCCCGCGGCAGCGCGCTCAGCACCACCGAGGAGACGATCGGGTAGATCGGCGCCATGAACACCCCGATCAACGGGAAGATGTACGCAGCGATCGGCGCATCGAACCAGCCCATCTCGGCGCGCGGCTGCAGCCCCCGCGTGGTCGGCAGGGTGAGCAGCACAAGCGCCGCGATCAGCGCCAGGCAGCCGAGCAGCAGCTTGAGCCAGCCGAGCCGCGCGACCAGCCCGCTCGCGCTCAGCCGGCCGACCGCAAGTGCCGCAACGAAGATGCTCGACGCCTGCACGCTCATCGCGCCGGGCAGGTGCAGCACCTGGTTGTTGAAGGTCGGCAGCCAGGTGCCGACTCCCTGCTCGACAAGGACGTAGAGGAAGATCGCCGTCAGGAACGCGATCGTCGAGGGCAGCGCGATCAGCGCGAGCGCGTCGCGGTAGCCCGGCGCCTGCCCCTCGACCGCCTTCGCTGCGCCCTCGTCGAGGTCGGCGAACCACCAGAGGATCGCGGCGAGGACGGCGAGCACCGCGATCACCCGGTAGACGCCCAGCCAGCCCTGGCCGGTCGTGTCCTGGCCGATGAACCAGCCGAACAGCCAGATGCCCGCCAGGATGCCGACCATGAACACGCCTTCGATCAGCGAGGTCAGGCTGGCGTGGCGCGCCGGATCGGGGCGGACCAGCCCGATCGAGCTGTAGGTCGCGACCTTGGCGATGCCGAAGCACAGCCCGACCAGCACGAAGAAGAGCTGCATCGTCCAGAAGCTGTTCGCGAAGCTGATCGCCACCGCGCCCGCGGCGACTGCGAGCATAACCCCGATCTGCGCGCGCTTGAAGCCGAAGCGCGGCAAGGTCGTCGCGAACAGGAAGGAGGCAACGACCACCGACAGGTCCTTGCACGCCTCGAGCGTCGCGGCGTGCGGCTTGGTCACGCCGTAATGCGCGATCGACTGGAGGATCACCGTGCCGACGCTGTTCATCAGCAGCCCGAGCAGGGCGTAGCTGGTGATCAGGGCGGGTACCGCCCAGGCTGCGCGCTTCATTGTGATCCTCTCCGTCTCTCTGTCACGCGCGAGCCAAGCAGATCGTGCAATGCATTTCAATGCGCACGTCACACCGCCTCGAATTGGCTGTGGAGTTCCGCATCCCCTGCGACCACCCACAGGTCGAACGCGCCCGGCTCGACCCGCCACTGCCCATCGGCGGCGACCAGCGCCAGCGCCTGGTAGGGAATGGAGAGCGTCACCACCCGGTGCTCGCCGGGATCGAGCACGGCCCGGGCATAGGCCTTCATCTGCCGCACCGGCCGCGTCCGGCTGGCGACCCGGTCGTGGATATCGGCGCGGACGAACGCCTCGCCCCGCCGCTTGCCGACATTGGTGATGCTCGCCCGCACCACCACGGCCTCGCCCTTCGTCACCTGCCGCGGCACATCGAGGCTGGAGAGCGCGAACCGGGTATAGCCCTGCCCGCTGCCGAACGGGAACAGCGCGCGGTCCGGAGCGTCACGCCAATGGCTGCGCCCCGGCTCCATCGGGTCACCGTCGCCCGCCGGCCGCCCGGTGCTGCGATGATCGTACGACCAGGGCTGCTGCCCCGTCGCCAGCGGGAAGCTCACCGGCAGGCGGCCGGTGGGCTCGCGGATGCCGAACAAGATGTCGGCGACGGCAGGGCCGGTCTGCTCGCCGAGGAACCAGGTGCAGAGCAGCGCCGGCGCATCGCGCACTGCGCCTTCGAGCGCCAGTGCCCGGCCGCTCTTGAGCAGCACCACCACCGGCGTGCCGGTCGCGGCAACTGCCTCGGCCAGCGCCTGCTGCGCCGCGGGCACGGTGATCTCGACCCGGCTGTTGCCCTCGCCCGACATGTCGCCCGCCTCGCCGATCGCGAGCAGCACCACATCCGCCGCCTGCGCCGCCGCCACCGCGCGCCCGATCCCGCCGGGCAGCGCGTCGTGCACCCCGCTTCCGGCCTCGACCACCAGTTGCCCGTCCAGCAGCGCGCGGATGCCGGTCGCCAGGTCGATCCCGTCCCTGGCATCCCCGGCGAACGACCAGGGCCCGTTGAGACTGGCCTTGTCCGCGCCAAACGGGCCGATCAGCGCGACCTTCTTGCCCGTCCGTGGCAAGGGCAGCAGGCCCTCCCGGTTCCGCAGCAGCACGATCGCGCGCGTCGCCACGTCGCGGGCGCATGCCTTGATCGCCGGCGTCGCGGTGCGCTTCTTCTCGGCCGCCGCATCGAGCGAGCGGAACGGATCGTCGAACAGCCCGAGCGCTTCCTTGAGCACCAGCACCCGCCGCACCGCCTCGTCGACCCGCGCCATCGGCACCTTGCCTTCAGCCACGAGCACCGGGAGGTGCTTGTTGTAGAACCCGCTCTGCATCGAGACGTCGATGCCGGCGAGTATCGCCAACCGCGCCGCATCGGCCTCGTCCGCCGCCACGCCATGCGCGATCAGCTCGCGGTCGGCGTCATAGTCGGAGACGCAGACGCCGGCGAAGCCGAGCCCGCCGCGCAATATCTCGGTGAGCAGCCAATGGTTCGCCGTCGCCGGCACCCCGTTGAAATCGGTGAACGACGCAATCGTCGCGCCCGCGCCCGCGCCGAAGCCCGCGGCGAAGGCGGGCAGGTAGGTTTCGCGCAGCTCGGCCACGCTCATGTCGACCGCGGCATATTCCATCCCGCCGCGCACCGCCGAATAGCCGGCAAAATGCTTGGGTGTCGCGAGCAGGCTGTCGGGCCGGCGCAGGTCCCTGCCCTGGAAGCCGCGCACCCGTGCCGCGGCGAGCTGGCAGTTGAGCAGCACATCCTCTCCCGCCCCCTCGGCGACCCGCCCCCAGCGCTGGTCGCGTGCGACATCGACCACTGGCGCGAAGGTCCAGTGCAGCCCACCGGCGCTCGCTTCCTCCGCCACTGCCCGCGCCGCGCGCTCGGAAAGCTCGGGATCGAACGCCGCCGCCTCGGCCAACTGGATCGGAAAGATCGTCCGGCAGCCATGGATCACGTCGGCGGCGAAGACGAGCGGGATGCCCAGCCGGCTCCTGAGCGCCGCCGCCTGGGCCCGCCGCGCGCCCGCCACGCCATAGCCGTTGAAGAGCATGCCCACGCGCCCGGCCGTGATATCGGCGAGCATCGCTTCCGCGCCCCGCGGATCGACCACGGGGTTGAACACCGCGCCCACCGGGCGGATCTCATCGTTGAAGCAGCTGAGCTGGCCGGCCTTCTCCGCGATCGTCATCCGCGCGATCAGCGCTTCGACCCGCGCCGACGCCGCCCGCGCCGTGCCCGGCAGCAGCGCGAGCAGTGCAGCCTGTGCCGATCCCGCCAGCAACGTCCGCCGGTCGATTCGCGCTACGGCATCCGCCATTTCCGCCTGCTTCACCTACGCTCTCCCACGCCGACACCCCGTACGGAGGCGCCCGGATCTCACTCGATTACCGACCTGTTGCACCGGCGCACCACTGGTTGGCAAATTCCGCGTGACAGTTGCAGAAAACGATTTCATTATGACGGCGTCGCGATTAGTCGAGCGGGATCAACCCGCCGGACACTCCGGCATAACTCGGTTGGGGAGGATATATGTTGCTTTCCGTTCGCGCTGGCGTTCGCGCCGCGCTGCTGGCCAGTGCCGCCATGCTGCCGCTCGCCGCCCAGGCCCAGACGGCCACCACTGGCGCGGCCACCCCCGCTGCGCAGGACGATGCCGCCGATGAAGGCCAGATCGTCGTCACCGGCCAGACCACGCCCAATCGTCCGCTGATCACCGCCTCGGCCGACATCACGCTCGCCAATCGCGAGCTGATCGACCAGAAGGCGCCGCGCTCGACGGCGGACATGCTCGAAATGGTCCCCGGCATCTTCGTCGAGGCGACCGCCGGTGCAGTCTCGAACAACTATTCGGTCCGCGGCCTTCAGGGCGGCGGCCAGCGCTTCGTCCAGCTCGAAGAGGACGGCATGCCGATCCTCTACGGCGGCGGCGGCGCCGACTTCTTCTTCGATCAGGACCTGACCATCGATCGCCTCGAAGCGGTCAAGGGCGGCTCGTCGGGCGTGCTCACCGTCAACGGCGCGGGCGCGACGATCAACTTCATCTCGAAGGCCGTAAACCACCAGGCCCCCGAGGGCGTGGTCCGCTTCACCGGCTATAACTACGGCCTGAAGCGCGCCGACGGCTATTATTCGCAGCCGATCACCGACAAGCTGGCCTTCAGCGTCGGCGGCTACATCCAGTCGAGCCCGGGCGTTCGCAAGAACACCAACGACTATGCTGGCTGGCGCCTCAAGGGCACGCTCGAATACAAGTTCGACGATGGCGGCTATATCCGCCTGTCGGGCAAGGGCGGCGACATCAAGAACGCCTATTATGCCGATCAGCCGTACAAGTTCACCGACGGCGAGCCTGGCAGCATCCCCAGCCTCGACACGCAGTTCGGCAATGTCGGCGGCCGTGCCTTCTCGAACATCGCCGTGCCGGTCTCGACCTTCGCGCATTCGAGCGGTACCCGCGAGTTCAACTATGACGACGGCATCGTCTCGAAGACCTGGCAGGCGCGCCTCGATTTCGAGAAGCCCGTCTCGGACTCGCTCACGCTGTTCGGCCATGGCCGCTATCTCGACTATAGCTACGACTTCAACGGCCTGTTCCCGGGCTCGGGCACCGGCAATGCCGGCCTGACCAGCGCAGTCAACTACCTGACCCCAGGCGCCGCTTCGCCGATCGGCTCGCTGCTTGCCGCCGGCCAGGTCGCCTTCCCGACGACGACGCACTTCGGCATCAAGAACCTGCGCACCGGCCAGATCATCGGCTCGGACCAGACGGCGGTGCTCAACGCGCTGAACGGCAACGGCTTCCTGCAGCGCACTACGCTCAACCACGACGCGATCGATGCCTATGATTTCGGCATGAACATCGGCGGCCGCTGGAATTTCGAGAGCGGCAGCTTCAAGAACTCGCTGACTGCCGGCGTGATGTACTACAAGACCAAGCGCGATCAGGATCAGTCGGCGACCGCCAGCGTGGTCAACGACGTCAAGACCAACAGCGACGTCTATGACATCGTGGCGCTCAACGCGACGAACCAGGTGGTCGGCACGCTGTCGGACAACGGCCTGGTCTCGTACGGCGACTGGGGTGCGGGCATCCGCAGCCGCGAGGACTCGAGCTTCTCGCTCTATGCGAACGACGAGCTCTCGATCGGCAACCTGCACGTCGACGCCGGCGTGCGCTGGGAGCAGGACAACGCAACGGCGTGGGACGGCAACTCGCCGACCGCCGCCAGTGCCGCGAACCGTATCGTCCAGACCCCGTCGGGCTCGTTCGAGCAGCTCGTCCCGGCCGGCACCGCAGGCGTTCTGACCACGGTCGGTTCGACCTGGGACGGCACCTACACCGTCCGCAAGGCGAAGAAGCGGGCGGTGTCCTACACCGTCGGCGCGAACTATCTGATCACGCCGAACCTGTCGGTTTATGCCCGCTACGCCAACGGCTTCCAGATGAACAACGTCGATGCCATCACCGGCATCGAGCTGTACGAAGCCGGCGTGCGCGCGCAGATGGGCCGGATGTTCTCGGGCTCGGCGACGGTGTTCCGCACCAACTTCAAGAACCAGAACTACAATTTCGCCGATCCGGTGAACCCGTCGGTCCAGAGCAACATCAACGCCGACCTGCGCACCAACGGTGTCGAGCTCGACCTGAACTTCCGTCCGGTCGCTGCCTTCAGCATCGATTTCCAGGGCGTGTTCCAGGATCCGAAGCTCGTCAACCTGGCGATCAACGGCGCCAACCAGCAGGGCTTCGAGGGCAATCGCCCCGAGCGCACCCCGGCGCGCCTGTTCACGATCACGCCGAGCTTCAAGCTGCCGAACGGTCTCGGTGAGATCTATGGCCGCTACAAGTATATCGGCAAGATCTACGCCGATGCCGGCAACGGCGTGGCGCTGCCGAGCTACGGCGTGACCAGCGTCGGCGCCTCGTTCAACCTCAGCAAGCAGCTGCAGGTGAGCGTGAATGCCGACAATATCTTCAACGTCATCGGCCTGACCGAGGGCAACCCCCGCCAGGGCCAGACGCAGGCGATCACCGATGGCTATTTCTACGCCCGCGGCATCGTCGGCGCCACCTATGGCGGCTCGGTGACGTTCAAGTTCTGATAACCCGCAAGGGTCGTAAAACGGGGGGCGCGGCAACTGAAAGGTTCGCCGCGCCTTTCCATATTCGGAAGCAAGAGGAGAGACGGATGCGAGGTTCGATGCGGTTGATGCTGGCGGGCGGGCTGCTGCTCGCGGGCACGAGCACGGCGGCGCTGGCGCAGAAGCGCGCAGTGAAGGCGCCCGAGCTGGCCTACAGCCTGACCGAGGGGCAGAACCTCAACGCGTTCGTGCGCGACGGCAAGGTCGCGGCGCATCTGCTGCTGCGTAACGGCAGCGATCCGCGCATCCTCGTTGCGTTCCCGGCCGGCAATAGCGGCGTCGGCCTGTGGTTTCAGCCGCTCGCCCGCCCCGCCAGCTGGCAGCTCGACCAGGCGCCGCGCCCGGTCACCTTCGCCGACGGCAAGGGCCGCCCGCTCCACGGGATCGAGGCGATCGCCACGATCGACGCGGCCCGGCTTTCGCCCAAGCGGGCGGTGCTCTCCAATGTCCGCTTCCTGCGCGACTACCAGTCGGTCAGCCGCTTCCCTGCCGAAGTAGCGGCGCCGATGCGTGTCGACGGCAACCGCATCCTCTATGCCCGCGACCGGGTGGATGGCGCGCCGGGCTACAGCCTGGAGATCCAGGTGCTGGACGGCCGGATCGAGAAGGGCGAGATCGTCGCCGGCGCGAATGGGCGCATCCGGTTGCGGATCGTCGCGGCGACCGGCGACACGCCGCTGACCGGCCTCAGCAAGGCCGAGCTGCTGAACACGCACGCCGCAGCCGATCCCGCCGCGCGCAACGCGTTGGCGTTCCTTAGCTACCGCGAGAAGTTCCTCGCCGGTTCGTGGCGCTTCGACACCTATTTCGGCCGCGACACGCTGATGTCGGTCCGGCTGCTGATGCCCGCGCTCAAGGGCGCGGCGGTCGAGGCCGGGCTCGGCGCGGTGCTCGCCCGGCTCGATCCGGACGGCGACGTCGCGCACGAGGAAGGCCTCTCCGAGTTCGCGCTGGTCGATCACAAGGCGCATGGCGACAAGAGCGGCGACACGCCGACGCTCGATTATGCGATGATCGACGACGACTATATGCTCGCGCCCGTAGCCGCCGAATATCTGCTCAACCCCGCGAACCGCGCCGCGGCGCGCAGCTTCCTCGCGCGCAACGTGCCGAGCGTCGCCCGCCCCGGCACCACCGATACCGCGGGCGTCCTGCTCGTGCGTAACCTGCGCTTCGTGCTCGACCAGGCCGAGCCCTTCGTCCGCGACCCGGCCTGGCGCAAGCTGGTCGCGGTCAAGGCCGGGCGGCTGACCGGCGAATGGCGCGACAGCGAGGAAGGGCTCGGCCGCGGCCGTTATCCCTATGACGTGAACGCGATCCTCATCCCTGCCGCGCTCGAGGCGACGGACAAGCTGTTCCGCGCCGGCCTGCTCGACAGCTATCTAAAGGCCGGCGACCGCGCCGCCTTTGCCCGCGCGCATGCCATGGCCGCGACCTGGCGGAGCCAGGTGCCGGGCATGTTCGCAGTGGAAACCCAGCCGGCCGACGCCGCCACCCAGGTCCGCGCTTATGCCGCCCGCGTCGGCGTTCCCGCCGGCCCGGCGCTTGCCGCGCTCAAGGGCCAGCCGCTTCGCTACCACGCGATCGCGCTCGACGATCATGGCAAGCCGGTGCCGATCATCAATTCGGACGAAGGCTTTTCGCTGCTCTTCGGCCATCCCGATCCGGCCGATCTGCAGACCTATGTCGGCGCGCTCGCGCGACCGTTCCCGGCGGGCCTGATGACCGATATCGGGCTGCTCGTCGCCAACCCGGCGCTGGCCAGCCCCGAAGTGCAGGACCGCTTCACCCCCGCCGCCTATCACGGCGCGGTGGTGTGGTCGTGGCAGCAGGCGCTGTTCGCCGCCGGCCTCGAGCGCCAGCTGGCCCGCACCGACCTGCCCCCCGCCACCCGCGCGGTGCTCAAGGATGCCCAGGCCCGGCTGTGGCGCGCGATCCAGGCGACCCGGGCGACGCAGAGCTCCGAGCTCTGGTCCTGGGCCTATGAGAATGGCCGCTACAAGGTCGTCGCGTTCGGCGCCGGCAAGGCGGACGTCGATGAGTCCAATGCCGCGCAGCTGTGGAGCACCGTCTATCTCGCGGTGCAGCCGCCCAAGGCAGCGCCGGCGAAGACGCGCAAACACTAACCGATCACCCCCTCGCCCGTCATCCCGCCTTCCCGGGGGATGACGGGCATCTTTTACGAGGCGGAGAGAAACGCGGTGACAGTGAGCCGCCCGGTGGCGGGATCGCTGGCCAGCGCGGCATCCTGCGCGATCGCGCCGCTGTGGAGCAGCGCGCTGCGATAGATCACCGCGCGGTTGTAGCCCGCGTCAACCTGGGCGATCCGCTCGAAAAGCCTCGTGTCGCCAAAGGGATAGGCCGCGGCCGGCGGATCGGCGCGCAGCTCGGCATTGAGCGCGGCGAGATAGGCGGCCGAGCGCCCCGCATCGATCGTCTCGAACCCCGTGGCACGGTGGCGGAAAAACGCCGTCCCGTCGCCCGGCGACAGATAATGCACCAGCGCGATCCGCCCCGGCTGCACCGCATCGACATGCGGCAGCCGCTGCTCGACCGCGAGCGCCTCTGGCGGCGTGGTGACGATCGAGAAGCTGGCATCGAGCAGCTCGACGCCCGATCCATGCCCGAACACGTTGCGCAGCACCGGCACCAGCCCCGCCCGCACCTGCGCGAAATAGTCGCCCGGCAGCGGCGCGCGGATCCCCGGATAATGGTGCCGCCCCGGCGCGAACGCCGCGGCCAGCGCCGCCGCACGCAGCGCGTCGGGATCGGGATGGAAGCCATCGACGATCGCGATCGGCTGGCCCTCCGCCCCGATCCGCCGCGCGCTGATGTCCGGCCGGATCACCCCTGCGCCATCGCCGCTGCCAGTGCCGCATCGTGCAGCGGCAGGGTCGGCGCCGCGCGCTGGATCACCTCGGCGACCTGGCGGACCTGGGCGATATTCGTGGCGCTGTCGAGGACGTCGGCGAGCGGATTATAGTCCCCTGCCACGATCTCCTGGCCGTTGAGGACCGCCAGCCAGCTCGCGTCGCGGAACAGCTCCTCGCCGCCCAGCATCAGGCGGCCCGAGCGGCGATATTGTTCCTCGCGCGCCACCAGGCTCTCCGGCAATTCCATCTCGCGACGCTCCACCCAGAACGGCTCCGTACGTCCCGGATTGGCGTGATAGTGAAGGATCAGGAAGTCCTTGATATTGTCCATGTCCGCGTTGAGCAGCCCGTTGTAGCGCTCGGCCAGCATCGGATCCATGTCGCGGTCCGGGAACAGCGTCAGCAGCTTGGCGATGCCGCTCTGGATCAGGTGGATCGAGGTCGATTCGAGCGGCTCGAGGAAGCCCGAGGACAGCCCCAGCGCCACGACATTGCCGATCCACGCCTTGCGCCGCGTGCCCGCGGTGAAGCGCAGCGCCCGCGGCTCGGCGAGCGCCTCGCCGTCGAGGTTCGCCATCAGCATCGCGGTCGCCTCGTCCTCGCCCATGAAGCGGCTGGCGAAGACATGGCCGTTGCCGATCCGGTGCTGGAGCGGAATGCGCCACTGCCACCCCGCCGGGCGCGCGGTCGAGCGGGTGAAGGGCGTCGTATCGTCGAGCCGTGCGCAGGGCACCGCGACGGCGCGGTCGCAAGGCAGCCAGTGCGACCAGTCCTCGAACCCGCCGCCCATCGCGCCGTCGATCAGCAGCGCGCGGAAGCCCGAGCAATCGACGAACAGGTCGCCCTCCAGCCGCTCGCCGCGCTGGGTGGTGAGCGCGGTCACCAGCCCGCTCTCGCCGTCCCGCTCGACATCCTGCAGCTTGCCCTCGATGCGCGTCACCCCGCCCGCCTCGGCGATCCCGCGCAGGTGCCGGGCATAGAGGCTCGCATCGAAATGATAGGCATAGCCGAGCGTCGAGAGGATCGAGCGCGCGTCGCCCGCCGGCGTGGCGAAGCGCCCCTGCTGCGCCAGTTCGTCGGCCAGCGAGAAGGCCGAGAGCGGCAGGTCGAGCCCCTCGGCCCGCGCCTTCATCCAGCGATGGTGGAAGGCGACGCCCGGGAATTGCACGCCGAACGTGCCGAACGGGTGGAAATAGCGATGGCCCGGCCGCACCCAGTCGACGAACTCGATGCCGAGCTTGAAGCTCGCCTTGGTCTCGCGCAGGAACGCCGCCTCGTCGAGGCCGATCAGCTGGTTGAACCAGTGGATCGTCGGGATCGTCGCCTCGCCGACGCCGACGGTGCCGATCTCCTCGGATTCGAGCAGCGTGATATCCAGCGTGCCGCCAAACTGCCTGGCCAGCGCGGTCGCGGTCATCCACCCGGCGGTGCCGCCGCCCAGGATGACGACCGAGCGGACCCGGCGCCCCCGCTCGGCGCCACGCGGAGATGCTTCGCTGAAAGCAGTCATGGAATCGATTTCTTCCTGCCAGTGGTTGGCCCGGATTAGCGATGCCCTGCCCGCCTGGCGATGCGCAAAATCGCCCGAAAGCTAGGGCGCGTCGCTCGCTTCCCGCAGCGTTGCCGCCAGCGCCTGCACGGTAAAGGGCTTGATCAGCACCGGCAGGTCCCGCTGCTCCTCGGAATGGAGGTTGGGCTCCGCATAGCCGGTGATGAGGACGGCGGGCAGCTCGGGCCGCAGCGCGCGCAGTGCGCGCACCAGCTCGGTCCCCGAGAGCCGCGGCATGGCATAGTCGCTGAGGACCAGGTCGAAGCCTTCCGGGTTCTCGCGCACCATCTCCAGCGCGATCGCGCCTTCACAGGCTTCGGAGACATGGTGCCCCATGTCCTCCAGCATCGCCGCCGTGGTACTGCGCACGCCCTCATGATCGTCGACGAGCAGGATCCGCAGCGGCGCGGGATCGCCCTGCGCGGTGGCCGGCGGCTCCGCGCCCTGGTCGATCTGCGCGCCCTTCTCCGCCGACGCGGCGGGCAGCCACAGCTCGACCCGGGTCCCGATGCCCAGCTCGCTGCTCAGCCGGATCGCGCCGCCCGATTGCTTGGCGAAGCCATAGACCATGCTGAGCCCGAGCCCCGTCCCCTTGCCCACCGGCTTGGTGGTGAAGAAGGGCTCCATCACCTGCTCGATCTGCTCGGCGGCGATGCCGCAGCCGGTGTCGGCCACGGTGAGCAGCACATAGTCGCCCGGATCGAGCCGCAGGCCGGCAAGCTCCTGCCCCGTATCGATCGTCCGGTTGCTCGCCTCCACGGTCACGGTGCCGCCATCCGGCATCGCATCGCGCGCATTGATTACCAGGTTCATGATTGCCAGCTCGAGCTGGGCGCTGTCGGCGAACACGTCGCGCAGCCCGTCCTCGCGCTGCCAGGCCAGCTCGACCCGTCCGCCCAGCGTGTGGGCAAGCAGATTGCCCACCGCCTCGGCCAGCTTCGCCACGTCGACCGCGGCAGGCTCTAGCTTCTGGCGCCGCGAGAAGGCGAGCAGGTGCCGCACTAGCTCGCTGCCCTGCTCGGCGGCGTGGCGCGACATCTCGACGAGTTTCTTCTGCGCGGGATCGAGCGGGATGCGCCGCTCGATCATCCCGATGCCGCCGAGCACCGCGGCGAGCAAATTGTTGAAATCATGCGCGATGCCGCCGGTCAGCTGGCCGATCGCGTCCATCTTGCGGATATGGTTGAGCTGGCTCTCGAGCTCGCGCCGATCGGAAATGTCGAGCAACGTGCCGGCATATTCGAGCGGCGCGCCGGTGCCGTCGCGCACCAGCACTGCCTGGTCGAGGAAATGCCGATATTCGTCGTTCGCGCAGCGCCAGCGATATTCCACCGAGTGCGCCCCGCCCTGCGACCGGGTGGCGAGCGCAGCGAGTACGCGCTCGCGGTCCTCGGGATGCAGCCGGTCGGCCCACAGGCCCGGAGTGCGCCGCACCGTGTCGAGCGTGTAGCCGGTCAGCGCCTCGAAATTGCCGCTGGCATATTTGGGCACGCGCTGCTCGGCGCCGACTTCCTCGAGATAGAGGATGATCGGCAGCGAGGCGATGATCGCGGCCTGGCGCTGCTCGGCGATGCGCAGCTGCTGCTCGGCATGAAGCCGCTCGGCATTGGCGCGCAGATTCTCGTCGAGCAGGCGCTTCTGGCGCTCGGCGGTGCGCTGCACTTCCTTGCGCATCGCATAGAGATCGACGAACACCGCGACCTTGGAGCGCAGCACCGTCGGCTCCACCGGCTTGAACACATAGTCCACCGCGCCGCTCGCATAGCCGCGCAGCAGATGCTCCATCTCCTTGTTGACCGCGGAGAGGAAGACGATCGGCACGCGCCGCGTCTGCTCGCGCTCGCGGATCAGCCTGGCGGTCTCGTAGCCGTCGATCCCGGGCATGTAGACGTCGAGCAGGATCACGGCGAATTCGGTGCGCAGCAAATGCCGCAGCGCCTCTTCGCCCGATTTGGCGACGACGATCTCGGCGACATCCTCCAGCACGGTGGAGATGGCGATGAGATTGCGCTCGTCGTCATCGACCAGGAGCACGCGCACCGGATCCACCGGCAGCGGATCCGGGGAGAGCACGGCCTCCACCGGCCCCATCACGACCGCGGGAGAGATCGGAACCACCGTTCGCGTCATCTCAGCCATGCTCCACGACGATCAGGTCCGCCGCCTGCTTGGCCTCGCGCGAGCGGGCGATCCACACGCGCAGCAGGGCGAGCAGCAAGTCGATGTCGACCGGCTTGGCGATATAGTCCGATGCCCCCGCATCGAGGCATTTCTGCCGGTCGCCCTTCATCGCCTTGGCGGTGACCGAGATCAGCGGGAGCGTCGCCAGCTGCGAACGCTGGCGGATCTGCCGCATCGTCTCATAGCCGTCCATCTCCGGCATCATGATGTCGATCAGGGCGATGTCGATGCCCGGCGTCTGCTCGAGGATCACGATGCCGTCCGCGCCGCGCTCGGCATGGAGCACTTCGACACCGTAGCTCTCGAGCACGCTGGTCAGCGAATAGATGTTGCGGATGTCGTCATCGACGATGAGGATCCGCGCGCCGGCCAGTTCGGGCACCGTCCGCATCGCGAGCTCGGCCTCGGGCAGCAGCTCCACCACCGTCTTGCCGCCACCCATCGCCGCGGCGAGCTGGCCGAAGACAGCCGCCAGCGCCTCGGTGTCGGCCGGCTTCTCGGTGACGCCTGCCGCGCCAAGGCTGATCGCCTGGGCGAGCTTGTCGGCACCCGAGATGACGTGGATCGGGATATGGCGCGTCTGCGGATCGTGCTTGAGCAGGTCGAGCAGCACGAACCCGTCGATATCGGACAGGCCGAGGTCGAGCGTGATTGCATCGGGCTGGAGCTTGCGGGCCAGCGCCAGCGTCCCCGCCCCCGCCGCCGATATCACCCCCTTCAACCCCGCACCGCGCGCGATGTCGAGCAGGATCGAGGCGAAGGTCGGATCGTCCTCGACGATGAGTACGAAGGGCGCACCCTCCAGCGCGTCGCGATCGTCGCTCAGTTCGAAGGCGACCGGCAGCGCCGGCGGCGCGATCGCGCCGCTATTGTCGTAGCGCGGCTGGCTGCCCTCGCCCGGCAGCGTCGCCGGGGCGACGGTCTGGGGCGGCACGAACAGGATGAAGGTCGATCCCTTGCCAGGGGTGGAGCGCACCTGCAGCTCGCCGCCGAGCAGGCGCGCGATCTCGCGGCTGATCGAGAGACCGAGACCAGTGCCGCCATATTTGCGGCTGGTGGTGCCATCGGCCTGCTGGAAGGCCTCGAAGATCAGCTTCTGCTTGTCCTTGGGGATGCCGATGCCGGTGTCGGTGACGGAGATCTCGATCGCGCTGTCGAGCCCGCGTAGCACCGGGTGGTTGGTGCTCCACCCGCCCTCGGCCGTGCGCACCGCGAGCGTGACCGAGCCGTGCGAGGTGAACTTGAAAGCGTTCGAGAGCAGGTTGAGCACGATCTGCTGCAGCCGCTTCTCGTCGGTCCGGATCGTGGTCGGCAGCGCGCCGTCGAACTCGACGTTGAAATCGAGGTTCTTGTCGGCAGCGAGCTGGCGGAAGGTCCGCTCCATGTGCTGCTTGAGGCTGGCCATCGGCATTTCGCCGATCTCGATCGACACGGTGCCGGACTCGATCTTCGACAGGTCGAGGATGTCGTTGATCAGGTTGAGCAGGTCCGAGCCCGCCGAGTTGATCGTCCGCGAGAAATCGACCTGCTTCTCGTTGAGGTTGCCCTGCGGATTGTCCGACAGCAGCTTGGAGAGGATCAGCAGCGAGTTGAGCGGGGTGCGCAGCTCGTGGCTCATGTTCGCCAGGAACTCCGACTTGTACTTGGAGGTGAGCGCCAGCTGCTCGGCCTTCTCCTCCAGCGCACGGCGCGCCATCTCGATCTCGAGATTCTTGGCCTCCACCTGCTTCTTCTCGTTCTCGAGCAGCTGGGCCTTCTCCTCGAGCTCCTCGTTGGTGTTGTGCAGCTCTTCCTGCTTGGTGGTCAGCTCGGTCTGGCGCGCCTGGAGCTCCTGGGTGAGCAACTGCGACTGCTTGAGCAGGCCTTCGGTGCGCATCGTCGCGGCGATCGTGTTGAGCACGATGCCGACCGATTCCATCAGCTGGTCGAGGAAGCTCTGGTGGGTCTCGTTGAACTCGCTGAACGAGGCGAGCTCGATCACTGCCTTTACTTCGTCCTCGAACAGCGCCGGCAGGATGGTGACGCTGGCGGGCCGCGCCTCGCCCAAAGCGGAGCCGATGCGGACGAAGTCGGCGGGCACGTCCTCGAGCAGGATTGCGCGCTTGTCCGCCGCGGCCTGGCCGATCAGGCCCTCGCGCAGCTTGAACTCGGGCTTGAGCGCCTCGCGGCGTTCCGCGCCATAGCTCGCCGCCAGCTCGAGGATAGTGTCGTCGCCGTCGCGATTAGTGACGTAGAACACGCCGTACTGCGCGTTCACCAGCGGCGCGAGCTCGGACATGATCAGGTTCGACACCGTCGAAAGGTCGCGCTCGCCCTGCAGCATGCGCGAGAAGCGCGCGAGGTTGGTCTTCAGCCAGTCCTGTTCCGCATTTTTGAGCGTCTGTTCCTTCAAATTGCGGATCATTTCGTTGATATTGTCCTTGAGCGCCGCCATTTCGCCCGACGCCTCCACCGCGATTGAGCGGGTCAAGTCCCCCTTAGTCACCGCCGTCGCCACGTCGGCGATCGAGCGGACCTGGTTGGTGAGGTTGGCGGCGAGCTCGTTGACGTTGTCGGTGAGGTCGCGCCACAGGCCGGAGGCTCCAGGCACGCGCGCCTGGCCGCCCAGCTTGCCCTCGATGCCCACTTCGCGGGCCATGTTGGTCACCTGGTCGCCGAACGCCGAGAGCGTGTCGATCATGAAGTTGATCGTCTCGGCGAGCGCGGCGATCTCACCCTTGGCATCCACGGTCAGCTTGCGCTTGAGGTTGCCCTGCGCCACCGCGGTCACCACGTCGGCGATGCCGCGCACCTGGTTGGTGAGGTTGGTCGCCATCAGGTTGACGTTGTCGGTCAGGTCCTTCCAGGTGCCGCCCACGCCCGGCACCTGCGCCTGGCCGCCCAGCTTGCCCTCGGTGCCCACTTCGCGCGCCACGCGCGTCACTTCCGAGGCGAAGCCGTTGAGCTGATCGACCATCACGTTGATCGTGTCCTTCAGCGCGAGGATCTCGCCCTTCACGTCGACGGTGATCTTCTTCGACAAGTCGCCGCGCGCCACGGCGGTGGTCACATCGGCAATGTTGCGCACCTGGCCGGTCAGGTTGTCGGCCATCAGGTTGACGTTGTCGGTCAGGTCCTTCCAGGTGCCGGCCACGCCGCGCACCTGCGCCTGGCCGCCCAGCTTGCCCTCGGTGCCCACCTCGCGCGCCACGCGCGTCACTTCCGAAGCGAAGGAGTTGAGCTGATCGACCATCGTGTTGATCGTGTTCTTCAGCTCGAGGATCTCGCCCTTCACGTCGACGGTGATCTTCTTGGAGAGATCCCCCAGCGCCACCGCGGTGGTCACTTCGGCAATGTTGCGGACCTGGCCGGTCAGATTGGCGGCCATCGCGTTCACATTGTCGGTGAGGTCCTTCCACGTGCCGCCTACGCCCGGCACCTGCGCCTGGCCGCCGAGCTTGCCGTCCGAGCCCACTTCGCGCGCCACGCGCGTCACTTCCGAAGCGAAACCATTGAGCTGATCGACCATCGTGTTGATCGTGTTCTTCAACTCGAGGATCTCGCCGCGCACGTCGACGGTAATCTTCTTGGACAAGTCGCCCGATGCCACCGCAGTCGTCACCTCGGCGATGTTGCGGACCTGGCCGGTCAGGTTGGTCGCCATCGCATTGACGTTGTCGGTGAGGTCCTTCCAGGTGCCGGCGACGCCTTCCACTTGCGCCTGGCCGCCGAGCTTGCCTTCCGAACCCACCTCGCGCGCCACACGCGTCACTTCCGAGGCGAAGCCGTTCAGCTGGTCCACCATCGTGTTGATCGTGTCCTTGAGCGCGAGGATTTCGCCCTTCACGTCGACGGTGATCTTCTTGGACAGGTCGCCCTTCGCCACGGCCGTGGTAACTTCGGCGATGTTGCGGACCTGGCCGGTCAAATTCTCGGCCATCAGGTTCACATTGTCGGTAAGATCGGCCCAGGTGCCCGCGACGCCCGGCACCTGCGCTTGGCCGCCGAGCTTGCCCTCGGTGCCGACCTCGCGTGCCACGCGCGTCACTTCCGAGGCGAAGCCGTTGAGCTGATCGACCATCACGTTGATCGTGTTCTTGAGCTCGAGGATCTCGCCCTTCACGTCGACGGTGATCTTCTTCGACAAGTCACCGCGTGCCACCGCGGTCGTCACCTCGGCGATGTTGCGCACCTGGCCGGTCAGGTTGCCGGCCATCAGGTTGACGTTGTCGGTGAGGTCCTTCCAGGTGCCAGCGACGCCTTCCACCTGCGCCTGGCCGCCGAGCTTGCCTTCCGAACCGACCTCGCGGGCCACGCGCGTCACTTCCGAGGCGAAGCCGTTGAGCTGGTCCACCATCGTGTTGATCGTGTCCTTCAGCGCCAGGATCTCGCCCTTCACGTCGACGGTGATCTTCTTCGACAAGTCGCCGCGTGCCACCGCAGTCGTCACTTCTGCGATGTTGCGCACCTGGCCGGTGAGGTTCGCCGCCATCAGGTTGACGTTGTCGGTAAGGTCCTTCCAGGTGCCGCCCACGCCCGGCACCTGGGCCTGGCCGCCCAGCTTGCCCTCGGTACCCACCTCGCGCGCCACGCGCGTCACTTCGCTTGCAAAACCGTTGAGCTGATCGACCATCGTGTTGATCGTGTTCTTGAGCTCGAGGATCTCGCCCTTCACCTCCACGGTGATCTTCTTGGAGAGATCGCCCGAGGCCACCGCGGTCGTCACCTCGGCGATGTTGCGCACCTGGCCGGTGAGGTTGGTCGCCATCGCGTTGACGTTGTCGGTCAGATCCTTCCAGGTGCCGGCGACGCCCTTCACGCGCGCCTGGCCGCCCAGCTTGCCCTCGGTGCCCACTTCACGCGCCACGCGCGTCACTTCCGCAGCGAAGGAAGCGAGCTGCTCGACCATGGTGTTCACCACCTTGCCCATGCGCAGGAACTCGCCACGCAGCGGCCGCCCGTCGATCTCCACGGTCATCGATTGGCTCAGGTCGCCCTTCGCCACCGCCCCGATCACGCGGGCGACCTCGGCGGTCGGCTGCACCATGTCCTCGATGAGCTCGTTCAGCGCGCGCAGCTTCACTTCCCAGCCGCCGGTCGCCCCGCGGACATGGGCACGCTGGTTGATCTTGCCTTCCTTGCCGACGACTCGCGACAGCCGCTCGAACTCGCCGGTCATCTGCTCCTCGAGGGCAACGACCTCGTTGAACAGCGTGGCGATCTCGCCATCGGCCCCGGGGAGATCCTCCGGCAGCCGGACCGAGAAATCTCCGCGCCTTAGGCTACGGAGCGCCGATACCAGGCGACGGCGATCGAGCGTCTCCGGGAAATTCTCTGCGTGCACTCACAGCTCCAAGCATCTCCCACCCCGCTTGAAAAAGACGACCCCCCGGTCGCTAGCCCCTGACATAGCAGAGCTTTCGGCTTTCGCGCGCAGAAAATCTCGGCCCGTCGCAGCCACCTGTCCCAGGGGTTGCCTAATCGAGATCAAGGGTTAGGAAGCCCGGACCGGTGGGGGCCGTCCAGGGAGAAAAGCAGGGCAATGCCCGCGCGGCACGACCTATCCGGTTTCATCCGTTCCACCTTCCGATCCGTCTGGGCGCTCGAGCTGCTCTGCTTCCTGCGAAAGGGCGCCGAGCGTGACTGGAGCCGCGCCGAGCTGGTCGCCGGCCTCCGCGCCAGCGAACTGGTCGTGGATCAGAGCCTCGACGCGCTCGTCGCCGCGGGCCTCGTCGTGCTGCATTTGCCCGATCGTGTGCACTATCAGCCGGCGAGCGCGGCGCTGGACGCGCTGGCGCGCGCGGCCGAAGCACAATATGCCAGCAGTCCGGACAAGGTCCGGCGCCTGATCGTGTCGTCGTCAAGCGGGGGGCTGAACGCGTTTGCCGACGCGTTTCGCGTGCGAAAGGACTGAGGCTTGGGCGAGATCGCGCCGACGATTGTCTATGGCCTGTGCTTCCTGACCAGCGTTGCATGCGCTTGGCTGCTCGGGCGCACCTGGCGGCGGTCGCGCATGCCGATGCTGTTCTGGAGCGCGCTGTGCTTCGCACTGCTCGCGCTCAACAACGTCGTCCTCATCCTCGACATGCTCGTCATCCACGACATCGACCTTTCCCCGGTCAGGACAACGCTCTCGTTCGGCGCGGTCGCGGTCCTGCTGTTCGGCTTCGTATGGAACCAGGGAGGCGACCAGTGATCCTCGCTTTCGTCTCCGGCGCGACTACCATGGGGTTCTTCGTCGCCGCGCTGTTCTTCCTGCGGTTCTGGCGCAACACCGAGGAAGAGCTGTTCCTGCTCTTCGCGCTCGCCTTCGGGCTGCTCGGTTTCGGGCACATCCTGCTGTCGATCGGCGGGGTACCGGCCGAGGAGCGGAGCTGGCTCTACCTGATCCGCCTCGTCGCCTATCTGCTTATCCTGTTCGCGATCGTGCGGAAGAATCTCTCCGCCCGCTGAAACATTTCGTCCGCGCCTGGCAACTGGAGACCCCCTCCTTCCTCTGCTACCACAAGGGCATAGGGGAGCCGGGGGCGGTACGCAGCGATGGGATATTCGCGTCGACGGAAGCGGGGTGAATGGGCTGCCCGCGCGGCGCCCATGATCCGTGCCGCCCTGTCGCTCTTCATCGGCCTTGCCGGCATGCTCGCCGCCGGGCCCGGCATCGCCCAGCTCTCGCCCCCGGGCTTCGAGGCATTCAAGCATGTCCGCTGGGGCGCCGACGAGGGCGCACCGGACGGCATCGACCAGATCGTCCAGACGGCCGACGGCTATCTATGGCTCGCGGGCGAATATCTCTACCGGTTCGACGGCACGAACTTCGAGCGGATCGACTGGCCCGCCGGCTCGGGCAAGCGTCGCGCCTCGCCTACCGGGCTGATGGTGAGCCGCAGCGGCGAGCTCTGGGTCGGCATGCGCGGCAGTGGCGGCGTTGCGGTGTACCGCCGAGGCGAGCTGCGCGACATGCGCATGCCCGATCCGCCGCGTACGATCTTCCAGCTATCCCAGGCGCCGGACGGCACGATCTGGGCCGCATCGGGCATATTCGACGGGCAGCTATGGCGGTTTCGCGGCGGCCACTGGGAGTCGGTGGGCGACGCCCTCAAACGGCCCGAAGGGGCGATCATGGCGATGGCATTCGCGCCCGGCGGCACGATGTGGATCGCGTTGACGCACCGGGGCGGCGACAGCGGCGCCCTCGCCTATCTCGCGCCCGGGGCCAGCCGCTTCCAGCTTGTGCCCGACAAGGTTTCCGGCAGGCCGGATATCGCGATCGATCGAAACGGCGCGCTGTGGCTTGCGGATACGACCGGCACGCGCATGATCGTCGATGCGCGCGGCAGGGCTCCCGCCCGCCCGATCCGCTTCGCCGCCCCGCCGAACATCCGCTCCGCAACGCTGAGTTTCGATCGCAGCGGCGGACTCTGGGGCACGACCGCGTCGGTCGGCGTCGTCCATATTCCTCCCGCCACGATAGCGGCCGGCGGCGCCGTTAACCCGCCGCCGGTGTTCGGCGCGGTGAACGGCCTCACCTCCGACTTCGCCTATGGCAGCTTCGTGGATCGCGAAGGCAGCGTCTGGGTCGCGACCGAAGGCGGCATCGACCAGTTCCGGCGCACGAGCGCGGTCCAGGAAACGGCGATTCCGGCCGATCCCATCCACGGCCTGGCGATCACCGCCGCCAATGACGGCAGCGTCTATATCGAATCCGGCCAGGCGCTCTTCCGTGCCGAGCCGAACCGGGTACCGCGCCAGATACGCGTGCTGGGAGCCGGCGACCTGGCGATGTGCGCCGCACGGGATGGCGGCATCTGGATCGTCCAGCCAAAGGGAATGCTGCGCGTGCGCGGCGATCGCGCCGAGCCGGTGCCGGGCTATCCGGGCGGGGAGATCCCGACCAACTGCGCCGAGGATCGGCTCGGGCGGCTATGGGTCGCGCTCTTCGACCGGGACCTGGTCTGGCGCGATGCCCGGGGGTGGCATCCCGCCGGCGGGGCGCTCGCCCACAGGCCAGCCTGGGACATGATCCTCACGGGCTCGGGAGACCTCGCCTTCACCAGTCCACCGAACCTAGTGACCCTGCGCGGCGATCGGCTGACCGTGACCAAGGATATCGGCACGCCGATGATCGCCGCGGGCGCGCGGGACATCTTCCTGAGCGATGGCCGCGGCCTGGTGCGGATTCGCGACGGCCAGGTCCGGCGCATCAGCGACAGCCGCTTCCCCTGGGTCGCGCTGCAGCGCAGCCTGGTGCAGACCCCGCGCGGCGAGACCTGGATGATCGGCCGCAACGCGATATCGCGAGTCGCCACGGCAGACCTCGATCGCGCCTTCGACGATCCCCGCGCGCCGCTCGAGCGCACGCTGTTCAACGGGCAGGACGGGCTGGCCAGCGCGACGCAGCATGGCGGCTTCACCGGCACGCAGAGCGTCGTCGGCGGCGACGGCAGGGTCTGGTTTCTCAATCGCCAGGGTGCCGCCTATTTCGATCCCGCCACGCTCCAGCGGAACACCCAGGCCCCGCCCGTCTCGATCCGCTCGCTCGCCAGCGGCGGCAAGGTCTGGCGCGATCCCGGCAGCCTCGTCCTGCCCGTCGGCACGCGCGCGCTCGACATCGCCTATGCCGGCCTCAGCCTCGCCGTGCCGCAGCGGGTGCGCTTTCGCTATCGTCTCGAAGGAGTCGATGACGGCTGGGTCGAGGCGGGCAGCCGACGCATGGCGTCCTATGCCAATCTCGGGCCCGGCCAATATCGGTTTCAGGTGATCGCCGCCAACAACGACGGCGTCTGGAACAAGGCGGGCGCCACCCTCGCCTTCGAGATCCGTCCCACCTTCCTGCAAAGCTGGCCGTTCAAGCTGCTGTGTGCCGCCGCGCTGCTCGGCTTGCTCTGGCTCGCCTATTCGATGCGGATGCGCGTTGTGGCGGGCCGCATCCGCCTGCGAATGGCCGAGCGGATCGAGGAGCGCGAGCGGATCGCCCGCGAGCTGCACGACACGCTGCTGCAATCGGTCCAGTCGCTGACGCTGCGTTTCCAGCTGGCGGTCGACGACCTGCCCGCGAAGCAACCCGGCCGCCCCGCGCTGATCCAGGCGATCGACACGGCCGACCGGGTGATCGCGGAGGGGCGCGACCGCGTGCACGACCTGCGCGCGCGTCAGGGCGGCGATATCGAGCAGATCGTGCGCGACCTGGTCGCCCGGCAGGGATTTGCCCCGCACGTCGCGATCGCGATCACCGCGACCGGCACACCACGCAGCATGGACCCGCTGACGCTGGACGAAGTCACGCGCATCGCCGGCGAAGCGCTGTTCAACATCTGGCGCCATGCTTGCGCCAATCGCGTCACCGTCGAGATTTGCCACGGCGCGAGCTTCATCCTGCGCATTGCCGATGACGGGATCGGCATCGACCCCGAACTCGCCACGCGGGGCAAGGCGGGCCATTTCGGGCTTTCGGGGATGCGGGAACGTGCGCGCAAATTGCACGCCAGCCTTGTCATCGCGCCGCTGCGGGATCACGGTACCGAATTGGTGCTAACGGTGCCCGGTACCCTTGCGTACAAGGCAGAACGGCGCGGATTGCTCGCGCGGTTGCGGAGCTCGTGATGACGGTTGCATCGACCAGTGTCTCGCCCATCCGCGTCCTGATCGTCGACGATCATCCGATGGTGCGCGACGGCATCACCGGGCTCCTCGTCCGCCAGCCTGACATGGAAGCGATCGGCGAGGCGTCGGACGGCGCCGAGGCGGTCACGCGATTCCGCGAACTGGCACCCGATGTCGTCCTGATGGACATGCAGATGGAGGGCACCGGCGGGATCGAAGCGATCCAGGAGATTCGCGCCCTGTCCCGCGACGCCAGGATCCTGGTGCTGACCACCTATGCGGGCGACGCGAACGCGATCCGGGCGATCCGCGCCGGCGCTTCGGGCTATCTGCTGAAGAACTGCATCCGAAGCGAGCTGCTCGATGCGATCCGCGCCGTCCATGCCGGCCGCCGCGTGGTCTGTTCCGACATCGCCCATGCGCTGGCGCAACATGCGCTCGACGAGCCCCTCACCGAGCGCGAGATCGCCATCCTGAAGCTGGTGGCGGAGGGGCATCCCAACAAGCAGGTCGCCTGGCGGCTCAGCCTGTCGGTCGACACGATCAAGGCACAGCTCAAGACAATCTTCGAGAAGCTGGGCGTCCACGATCGCACCCACGCCGTGACCGTGGCGAGCCGCCGCGGCTATATCGAGCGCTAAGGCGTCGGCCGCCCGATATCAGGGATGGATCGACGAGAAGACGATCTCGGCGAAGCCGGGCGCGGTTGCCGCGCGGTTCCAGTCGCGCTGGAGCTCGCAGGCGAGCTGGATCCAGGTGATCGGGCGCGCGCCTGCCTGGACGATGCGCTGCAGCCCGGCCTCATGCGCCAGCTTCGACGTGCCGCCGACCGCGTCGACAACGGGATAGACCTCGAAGCCCTCGCGCAAGGCGTCGAGTGCCGGGAAGGCCAGGCAGACCTCGGTCCACAGCGCGACCATGATCAGCTTGCGCCGCCCCGTCGCCTGCACCGCGGCGACGAAGTCGTCATCCTCCCAGGCATTGATCGAGGTGCGGTCGATGGCCTCCACGCCCTCTAGCACCTCCTGGAGCTGGTGGATGGTCGGAGTGTTGCGGCCCGTCGCGACGTTCACGGTGGAGAGCACCACCGGCAGCCCGTAGAGCTTCGCCGCCTTCGCCACCGCGACGACATTGGCGATCAGCTCGCGCCGCTCCATCGAGACGATCGAAGCGACCTGCACCGGCTGGAAGTCGATGATCACCAGCGCCGCGTTCTGCGGGGTGAGCAGGTCGTCCGTCAGCGGATCGCGGATGGTGGCGGGCGAGGTCATGGCAGGTCCTTGTTCGCGGCGTGGCGCGGAGGTCACGGCTTGGCGGTGTACACCGTGTCGGTGGGGCCCCAGCCGCTGATATAGACGATGGCGGCCTCGTCGCGGGTGAGCGCGAAATGCGGATCGCTGGCGGGTTCGGTGTAGAAGCTGCCCGGCGGCAGCGCCTTCACCTTCGCTTCCTCGGCGAGCGTGCCATAGCCGAAATACCAGGTGCCGCTGACCACCACCGCGCTGCGGGCGTCGCGGTGGGTATGCGCCTGGATGCGCGTGTGCGCCGGCACGCGGATCTCGATCGTGTACGGGCCGGGCCTGGTCGGATCGCCGAGCAGGATCGTGGTGCGGATGCCCTCGACCCCCGAGGTGCCGGCGCCGGCACCGCCCTTGGCCAGCGCGCCGATCTCCGTCGGCGTCAGCCGCACCTGCTGCGCATGGGCGGGAAGGCCGATCGCGAGCGCGAGCGGCACGAGGGTGGCGACTAGCGTGCGCATCCTCACTTGCCCGTCGCCAGGAACGGCTTGACCAGCGCGACCACGGCGGCGGGGTTCTCCTCCATGATCCAGTGGCCCGAATCGGGGACGACGCCCTCGGTCACGTGGGTGGCGCCGGCGCGCATCACCGCCGCCATCGTCAAGCCGAACGACTTCTCGCCGCCGAGCGCGAGGATGGGCATCTCCAGCTTCTTGCCGGTGGCGAGCCAGGCGCGGTTGTCGACCGCGTCCTGATCGAAGGCGGCGAACTGGGCGAAGCCCGAGTGCATCCCGCCGGGCCGCGCATAGAGCGCCGCATAATGCTGGCGGGAAAGCTCGTCGAAGCGCGCGGGATGCGCCGAGAACTCGTTCCAGAACCGGTCGAGATAGATCCGCTCGCGCCCGGCGACCAGGCGTTCCATGTCGGGGCCACCGAAACGGAAATGCCAGAGCAGCGGGTTCTTGAGGATCTCTTCCCACGGCCCGACGCCCGGGACCGGCGCGTCGATCAGCACGAAATGGGTGACGCGATCGGGCACCTGGGTTGCCAGCGCGAAGCCGACCATGTTGCCGATGTCGTGCGTGACGAGGTCGAACTTGTCGACGCCGAGCTTGGCGAGCACGCCCTGCATGTCGCGGCCCTGGGTCATCTTGTCGAAGCCGCCGGCCGGGTGCGACGACAGGCCCATGCCGCGCAGATCGGGGACGATGACGGTATGGTCGTCGTCGAGCGCTGCGGCGAGCGGCGACCACATGTCGCCGGTCTCGCCATAGCCGTGGAGCAGCAGCACCGCGGGGCCATGCCCACCCACACGCACATGGATGGTCGTGCCGTTGGTGACGATGTCCTGCGACTTGAAGCCGGCGGGGAACGGCGCGACCTGGGCCATTGCCGGCGCGGCGACGCAGACCGCCGCTGCCATGAGTAGAGACTTGAACATTGGTGCTTCTCCCGCCCGCAGGCTCCGGTCGATTTCGGACGCCAATGTTCGTCCAATACGGCCCGAGCTCAATGCCGGGCCGGGCGCCAGAGTCTACCCGGTCGGGTAATTCGCTGCGCGCCGACGGGCGGGACCAGACACCCTGGACACGGAAGATGACACGTAAATATAGACAACCATTAGATGTAGTTAACTATCAGTAAATCACCAAAATTACCTACAGGACGATTCTGGCGCTATTCCCGCTTTACGCTGCAATCATGCTGCACTAGAGTCATTGCAAGCAGCCGATCCGGACTCATGCACGATGTCCGCGTTGTTTGCGGGGGATTATCGCCATATCTGGCGGTCCAGTAACCTAAATCCATGTAATACGAACAAAAAAGTTCGGTCGCACAACTTCGTAGCTCATGCTTCTAGCAGATGCAGGAGGAGTGTCGTCATGCCTCAGAACTATTCATGGTCCTATAGCGGCGGTTCGCCAGCCGGCGCCGGCGTCAATGTCGGCGGCAGCGTCGATGTCGACGCAATCGTTACTGCCGGCGTCCAGCTCGCCAAGGGCATGGCCGTCGATCGCGATCTGGCGTTGCAGATCGACGATGTCGACAAGCTCGCCTTCTTCGTCCTCGCCTCGTCGCTGTACGACGGCTCGGTCGAAGTGAAGGCTGACACCGCGACGCGCACCAAGCTCACCGGCCCGCTCATTCTCCACGGCGCGGCGGTGAAGCTGTTCGCAGGCGATCTCGACAAGATCAGCCTCAAGAACACCAACGCGACCGACGTCGCCGACATCCAGATCCTGATGGGGCTGAAGCTCGGCTGAGCCCCTTGCGTCGATTCCCGTCCATTGCACAAGGAGGCCGCCATGCCTGTCTCACCGACCTATCCGGGCGTCTATATCCAGGAAATCGATTCGGGCGTGCGCACGGTAAGCGGGGTCGCGACGTCGATCGCGGCCTTTGTCGGACGCGCGCTGCGCGGGCCGGTCAACGAACCGGTCGCGTGCTTCAACTATGGCGAGTTCACGCGCCGCTTCGGCGGGCTCTGGTCGAACGGCCCGCTTTCCTATGCCGTCGACGATTTCTACGCGAACGGGGGCGGCCAGTGCGAGATCGTCCGCCTGTTCGAGCCCAATGACGCCACCGACACCGGCATCGCTACGCTGAACATCGGCGCACTGGCACTCCAGGCCGCGAGCCCGGGCGCCTGGGGCAACCAGCTGACCGGCACCGCAGTACATCCGGACACGATCGATCCGGGCGGGGCAGCGGCGGCAGCGGCGAAATACGGGCTGGCGGTCAACGACCTGTTCGACCTGACGATCACCGACACGGCGACCGGCGCAGTCGAGGTGATCCGCAACCTGACCGTGCGCGCCGATGGCGGCGAGCGCCGCTTCGACCGCGTGCTCGACGAGCAATCCAACCTGGTCAGCTGCCAGCGCAACGCGGACAACACGCCCAAGCTCGGCAATCGCCCGGCCAACAATGTCAGCGGCACGGCCACCGGCGGCAATGACGGCGCGGCGCTCGGCGATACCGACTTCATCGGCGATCCGGACAAGAAGACCGGGATCTACGCGCTGAAGAAGGCCGACATCTTCAACCTGCTCAACATCCCGCCCGATGTGCGCGGCGGCACCCTGCCGCGGACGGTGAACGAAGCGGCGGCGCAGTTCTGCAAGGAGAAGCGCGCGGTGCTGCTGGTCGACCCGCCCGCGCTGTGGGACCAGAACCCGGCCGAGGCGCCGGCGCTGGTCAAGGCGAAGCAGCTGAGCGCCGCGGACCAGGTGCTCTCGCTGACCTATGCCGACTATGCCGCGCTGTTCTTCCCGCGGCTGCTGCGCCGCGATCCGCTGCGGGCCGGCCAGATGGACGTGTTCCCGCCCGGCGGCGCGATCGCCGGCGTGATCGCGCGCACCGACACCAATCGCGGCGTGTGGAAGTCGCCGGCCGGCATGTCGGCGACGATCTCCGGCGCCGAGGGCCTCACGGTCAAGATGACCGACGACGAGAACGGCCTGCTCAATCCGCTCGGCGTGAACTGCCTGCGCGCCTTCCCCGGCACCGGGCTGACCGTGTGGGGGGCGCGCACGCTGAAGGGATCGGACCAATTGTCCGACGACTACAAGTATCTCGCGGTGCGGCGGCTGACGCTGTTCATCGAGGAGAGCCTGTATCGCGGCACCAAATGGGTCGTGTTCGAAGGCAATGACGAAGCGCTCTGGGCGCAGATCCGGCTGTCGGTCGGCACCTTCATGCAGCGGCTGTTCGCGCAGGGTGCCTTCCAGGGATCGAGCCCGCGCGACGCGTTCTTCGTCAAGTGCGACGGGAGCACGACCACGCAGGACGACCGCAACCGCGGCATCGTCAACATCGTCGTCGGGTTCGCGCCGCTGCTGCCGGCCGAATTCGTCATCCTGTCGATCCAGCAAATCCGCAACGCGGCCTGATTCAGGGGAGATCGATCATGGCACCACCGTTCACCGCCAATCCCGACCGGCACGATCCGTACAAGACCTACAAGTTCCGCCTGCGCTATCCCAATGGCGACTATGTCGCCGGGCTGAGCAAGATGAGCGCGCTCAAGCGGCATACCGAGGTCGTCAAGTTCCGCGAGGGCGGCGATCCCTCGACGCACCGCAAGTCGCCCGGCCAGACCGAATATGAGGCGATCACGCTCGAGCGCGGCGTCACCAACGACACGACGTTCGAGCAATGGGCGAACAAGGTGTGGAACTATGGCTCCGGCCTGGGCAGCGAGGTTTCGCTGAAGGACTTCCGCAAGGACCTGGTCCTCGAAATCTACAACGAGGCGGGGCAGCTGGCACTCGCCTACAAGCTGTTCCGCTGCTGGCCGTCCGAGTTCACCGCCTTTCCCGATCTCGACGCCTCCGCCAGCGCGGTGGCGATCCAGACGCTCAAGCTCGAGAATGAGGGCTGGGAGCGCGACTATGACGTGCCCGAACCCAACGAGCCGAGCTTCACCGAACCGGCACTGTAGGGGTTCGCCTCGTGCGCCGATTCAGCGCCCTGGATCTGATCGAGATCGCGGAGCACGGTGCGGCGCTCGGACCGGCGGCACGCGCCTTGCTGCTGCTCGTGTCGGGTGCCGGCCTGCCCTATGACGCGGCGGCTTCGCTGCCGCTCGGCATGCGGGACCGCTGGCTGTTCGCGCTCCGCGCGATGCAGTTCGGCGCGCGGATCGAAGTCGCGCATCGTTGCAGCGATTGCGGCGAGGGTTTCGAGTTCGCCCTCGCTGCCACGGATATCGACCGAGCCGCCTTGCCCGCCGCGGACGCGCCGGCTTCGCTGGACATAGACGGCGTCGCGGTGCGCGCGGTGACCGCGGGCGACCTCGCCGCGTGCGAGGGCCTCGGCCCGCTCGCACGGACAGCCCTGCGCGAGCGGATCGCGCCGGACGGTGCCGCACTGGATGCCGCCGCGCTCGACGCCGCGCTCGACACGCTCGATCCGGATGCCGAGGTGGCCATCGCTGCGCGCTGCCCCGAATGCGGCGCAGATCAGTCGATCCTGCTCGATATCGCCAGCTTCTTCTGGCGCGAGATCGAGTTTCGCGTGCCGCGGCTGCTGCAGCAGGTCGCCGACCTCGCGCGGATCAACCATTGGTCGGAACGCGACATCCTGCTGCTCCCGCCCGCGCGGCGGCGCTTCTACCTGGCGGCGGCGGGGCAATGAGGGGATTGTTCGATCGCCTCGCGATGCGCGTCGCCGGCAGCCCGCCCGGGCTCGCCTGGCCGCGCGTGCCGACGCGCTTCGAACCCCTGCCCGAGGAAGCCGGCTTCGCCGAGCCGGCGCCCGCGGTTCCAGCGGATGCCGGGGCGCCCCTCCAGCCCGACATGGCGAGCCCGCCGCGTGCGCCGGCGGCCTCTCCGCCCCAGGCATCGGCGCTCATGTCGCTTTCCGCGCCACCGGCAGCGGCCCAGCCGGCGCGCGTTTCTCCAGTTAGCGAGACGCAGGGCGGTGTTGTGCCGAGCTGGTCGACCGCGATTGCCGGAACGCCGCTCGCCGCACATCCGGCAGCCGCATCGCCGCCGGCACAGCCCGCGGTCATCCAGCGGCGCGCGCTCGATGCGCCGTCGATGCCGGGCGGTGACAGCGCCCCGGCGCCCGCCCTGTCGGCCCCGCCGGCAGCGCCTTCCAGCATGCCTCCCGTCGAGAGCGATCGACGGGTTTCGCCCGTGCCCGCCGCGGCGCCTGCATCCGCGCCCGCGCCAAGTGCGCGGCGGCCTGAAGCGGCGCACATCGCCGCGATCGAGGTAGCGATACCGGCGTCAGCGGTGGAAGCGGCGCCTGCCCCGTTCGTCGCATCTCCACCCGATCCGGTCGGCGCATCCGGCCCGATCGAGCACCGTGCCGACCCACGCGGACCGCAGCCCTCCGCCGTCGCACCGGCCGCTGCCCCACCTGTCTCCACGCCGACAGCGGCATCCCCCGCACCCGGCACCAGCCCGACCCAGGTCGAGAGCGTGCGCGTCGAGGCCGCGCCAGCCGAACGCGCCTCTCAGTCCCGCCCGCACCACGCGGACGCCGTGCCCGCGTCCTCCGCGATCCATGCCGCGACCTATCCGGCGACGCCGCACCCGCGCGCCCCGAGCCCTCCCGCCCCGCCCATCGTCCAGCCGATCGTCGAGGTGCACATCGGCAGCGTCGAGATCCGCGCCGCCCAGCCGGCAGCGCTTCCCCCCGCGCCCTCCGGTCCGGCCGCCCGGACGCTCGACGACTTTCTCGCCGGGCGGCACGGGCGATGAGCAATTTCCGGTCGGTCGCCGTGGTCACCGCCACGCTCGAGCACGTCCTGCAGGACGCGGTGAACCAGGCCGTCAGCCAGGGCGATGTCCGGATCGGGGCGCCGACCGCCAAGCTGGCCGAAGAGAACAAGCCGCTGGTCAATCTCTGCCTGTACCGCATCGTCCCCAACGCCGCGCACAGCAACGCCTATGTGGCGACGCGCGACGGCGCGGGGGAATCGCGCGCGCGCACCCGGCTGGCGCTCGATCTCCATTATCTGCTCAGCTTCTATGGCAACCCCGCCAAGTTCGAGCCCGAGCGGCTCTACGGCGCGTGCGCGCTGGCGCTCGGCGCGGCGCCTGGCTTGTCCGTCGCGGCGATCGAGACCGCCAGCACCGATTCCGCCAACTCGCCGGCGCTCGACCATGCCGACCTCGCGGCCGAGGGGCGCACGATCCGCATCGGGCGCGAGCAGCCCTCGCTCGACGACTGGTCGAAGCTGTGGTCGGTCTTCTTCCAGGTGCCCTACACGCTCTCCACCGCATGCATCGTCGAGAATGTCGTCATCGAGACGCAGGACGCGCCGGGCGGGGCCGCGCCAGTGGCGTCGCCGACCTTCCACGCCGCGCCGATGGGGCCGTTCGTGATCGAGAGCGCCGGGCCCGCGCCCCGGCAGATGGGCGCCGTCGCCTGGGGCGGCACGCTGTACCTATCGGGGTCCGGCATCGCGCGGATCGGCAATGGCCTGTGGCTCGACGACGCGGCGCAGCCGATCGCCGACGATTGGGTGGCCGGCGGCAACCTGGCGCTGCCGATGAAGCCCGCGCTGTTCGGCGGCATCACCCCGCGGATCGGCGCGCACCGGCTGCAGGTCGTCGCCGCGCCGGCCGATCCGGCAACCCCCGCGCATCTGCGCCGCCGCTCGAACATGGTCGCGCTGGTCATCGCGCCGAGCGTGACCGCGATCGCGCCGGGGCCGGGCGCCGGGCAGGTCAGCGTGACGGTCGCCCCGCCGCTGCAGGAGGGCCAGGTGGCCACGCTGCTGCTGAACGCGCGGAGCACCACTTCCCCGGCCAGCGCCGCGATCGCCGCCATCCCGCCCGCCGCCTTCCCGGCGAGCAGCCTGGTGTTCGATTGCAGCCAGCTCGGCGCGGGATCGTACCTGGCCCGGCTCGACGTCGACGGCTATGCCTCGGCGCCCGAGGTCGGCAGCGATCCGAACCAGCCCGATTTCGGCCAGCTCACCGGCCCGCTAGTGACGCTGACATGAACGCCGCGCCGGCCCTCCAGCCGCTCGCCGCGGGCTTCCCGACCGTCGCCGCCTGGCTCGACGGCAAGCGTGCGCCAAAGCTGCCGCAAACCCGCGCCGACGACATCGCGGCACAGTTCGGGCTCGACAATTTCGGCCGCAACCTGCTGCTGCTCGGCGCCTATGCCGCGCTCGAGCCCGAGGCGGGCGAGCGGATCGCGGCGCTGCATGGCGACCCTCGCCGCACCGCGCCCAGCGTCGGGCTGGCGCTGAGCCAGTTGCCCGACGCGCATTGGTCGGCGCTGGGCGCGGGCGCACCGTTGCGCGCGATGGCGCTCATCCGCATCGACGCACGCGACGGGCTTGGCGGCGCGCCGTTCGCGCTGGCCGAGCCGGTGCTGCTCGCCCTGCTCGACGCGCCCTCGCTCGCCGAGGAGCTGGCGATGGAGGCGCGCACGGTCGCGCCGCGCAAGGACCTGTCGCCGTCGCGCCGGCGCCTGGCCGATGCAATCGCGCTGCGGCTCGCGGCAGACAGTCGCGCGACGATCCAGCTCTGCGGCCTCGATCCCGCGGGCAAGGAGCAGGCGGCGGCGGCGGCGATCGGCGGCGACCGGCCGATGTTCGCGATCAACGCGGCGATGTTGCCGAATGCGCCGTCGGACATCGCGCGCCAGGCACAGACCTGGCACCGCGACCTGCTGCTGACCGGGGGCGAGCTGTTCGTCGACGCCTCGCGCATCGCCGACCCGGCGCCGCTCGTGCTGTTCGCCGAGCTGGTGCGCCTGCCGCTGATCATCGCCGCGCCCGACGCGCTGCTGCTCGGCGCGGGACCGACCGTGCGGCTCGACATGCCGCGGCTGACCGCCAGGGAGCAATTGCCGGTGTGGCGCGATCGGCTCGGGAGCTATGCCGGCAAGCTCAACGGCACGCTCGATCGGCTCGCCAGCCAGTTCGCGGTGTCGCCCGAGCTGGCCGACAGCGTCGCCGCCGAACTCGACGTCCTCGCCCAGCCGGCCGCGCCGGCGAAGAAGGGCAAGAAGGCGCCGGCGCCCGATTATGGCGGGATCGCCTGGGACGCCGCGCGGCGGTTCGCCCGGCCGCGCATGGACGACCTGGCACGGCGGGTCGAGAGCGAGGCGACCTGGAACGACCTGGTGCTGCCGCCGCGGCAAAAGGCGGTGCTGGAGGCGATCGCCGCGCAGGTGCGCAACCGCGCCACCGTCTATGAGGAATGGGGCTTCGCGCACCGTGCGGGCGGCCGCGGGCTCGGGGTCAGCGTGCTGTTCTCCGGGCCGTCGGGCACGGGCAAGACGCTCGCCGGCGAAGTGCTGGGCGCCGAGCTCGGGCTCGATGTCTACCGGATCGACCTGGCCTCGATGGTGTCGAAATGGGTGGGCGAGACCGAGAAGAATTTGCGCCGGGTGTTCGACGCGGCCGAGGAAGGCTCGGCGATCCTCCAGTTCGACGAGGCCGACGCGCTGTTCGGCAAGCGCGGCGAAGTCAACGACAGCCGCGACCGGATGGCCAATATCGAAGTCAGCTATCTGCTCCAGCGGCTGGAGGAATATCGCGGCCTGTCGATCCTGACGACCAACTTCCGCGCCAATATCGATCCGGCCTTCCTGCGCCGGCTGCGCTTCATCCTCGATTTCGACTTTCCCGATGCGGCCGAGCGGATCGAGATCTGGAAGCGGATGCTGCCCCAGGACATGCCGCGCGAGGCGCTCGACTTCGGCCAGCTTGCCCAGCTCAACATCGCCGGCGGTTCGATCCGCAACGTGGCGATGGTGGCCGCCTTCCTCGCCGCCAATCGCGGCGGCGATGCCCGGCTGACGATGGAGGATGTGCGCGCGGCGTCGCGGCTCGAATATGAGAAGCTCGGCCGCTCGCTGACCGCGGCCGAGCTGCGCGGGTGGGAAGCATGAGCGGGCCCGCGCGCATCCATGTGCATATCGACCGGCTGACGCTGGTCGGCGTCGCGCCAGGCGATGCCGCAGCGGTGCGCGGCGCGCTGAGCCGGGCGATCGCCGCCGAGCTCGCCAGCGCTGATCCGGCCGCGCTGGGCGGCGATCGTGGCCGCTTGTCGCTGAGCGTGCCGCCGGTCGCGGGTGCCGCCGATCTCGGCCAGTCCGCCGGCCGCGCGCTTGCGCGCCAGATCACGGGAGCGCGCCGATGAGCGCGCGGCAGGCCAGCGCCGTCCGCAGCCAGACCGGGCGGCCGGGCACGGTGATGCGCAGAAGCGCGCCGCCGCCGAGCCGCCAGGCCTCGCGGGTCTTCGCGTCGCTGTCCGCGGTGCCCTCGGTGCAGCGGAAATGCGCAGCCTGTGGAGAGGCCGAACGGCACCACCCGGTCCAGCCCCGGCTCGAGGTCGGCCCCGCCGGCGACCGCTACGAGCGCGAGGCCGACAGCATCGCTGCGCAGGTTATGGCGATGCCCGGCCCGGCTTCGGCCGCACAGGGCGAGGCGACCCCGGCGAGCGGGGCGGTGCAGCGCGCCTGTGCCTGCTCCGGATCGGAAGAGCAGGTGCGTGCGCACCGCGAAGGCGGCGCCGAAAGCCTGGCGGCCTCGGATGCCGAGCTGACCACCGGCGGCGCGCCGCTGCCGGCGGGAACGCGCGACTATTTCGAAGGACGGATGGGCCGCGACCTGTCGGGCGTGCGCGTCCACCAGGGCAGCGATGCGAGCGCGATGAACGCCAGCATCTCGGCACGCGCCTTCACCTACAGGAACCATGTCTGGCTGGGCGCCCGTGAAACTGCCGGCCCCAGCTTCACCATGGCGCACGAGCTCGCCCATGTGATGCAGCAGACCGCGCCCGGGCCGATTGGACCACAGCGCCGATCGCTGGACGCGACGCCGAGCCAGGCGCCGACGGTGATGCGCAAGCCCAAGAAGAAAAAGAAGGGCGGAGCAGCCCCGCCGCCGGGGCCCACCAAGGCGAAATCCTGCGCGCTCGAATTGTGCTTCGCCCCGATCGGCGTGGCCGGCCTGGGCAAGGCGGGTTTCGTGCACGCCAAGGTCAACATGACGGACTCTGCCGGCGGCAAGTCGCATGTCGAAGTGCAGCCGGGCAGCGACAGCGGCGTCGCGGATCCGGCTTCGCTCAGCGCCGGCGGGCGGACCACCGGCACCCACAGCCATGTCGAACATGCCGGCGGACACGGCACGGGATCGACCTGCATCACCATCCCCGCGACCTGCGCCCAGGTGAGCGCGGTCAACAAGGCTGCGAGCGAATATGAGGCGCTGGATGTCGTCTACAACGCGCCGCCGGGGCCGAACAGCAACAGCTTCGCCGAATGGATCCTCGACCGCGCCGGGATCGGCACGAGTTCGATCTCGACCCCGGCGGGAGCACTGGGCTGGGGCTTCTACCTCTCCAATCCGGGCGACCGCGCCAAGCCGCCGCGCGTCGCGCGCACCGCCGGCAGCACGAAATGCTCGAAGCCGGTGAAGAAGGCCGCCAATTTCAAGGAACTGGTCGCGCTGCTGCGCACCGCCGAGAAGCAGATGACGGCATGCGGGGTCACCGCCGTCGGCGAGCAGCTCAACATGCTGCGCGGCATCTTTTACGGTACCCCGTGGAGCAAGGACTTCGAGACCTCGCAGCAGAGCCATGTCCGCAACCAGATGTTCAACGTCTATGCCGGCACGACCCAGCCCAAATATGCGATGGAATGCCTCGACTGCGGCACGTTCCTGTCGATCGGCGCCAGCCAGGACGTCACCGATCCGACCGGCAAGGTCGATGTCGGGCACATGCTCATCGGGATGGATGCGCGGCGGAGCTTCCTTGCGCGCACCGCTCCCCAGCCGGTCGGCGCGGTGCCCGGCGTCGAGGCCTCGACCTGGGTCGGTGACCTGGGCGGCGGCGCCGCGCGCCTGTCGGTCGACCGGGTCAAGAAGCCGACCGCAAGCGCGCTCACCTATTTCAAGGGCACCGATTATGGCGGCCCGATCAACCTGGAGGGCGACGTCGCCGGCTATGCGGTGGGCGCGGGAACCGTCAGCTCGGGATCCGTCCCGTCGCTCAACATCGCGCCGGGCAAGGGCGTCGCCGATGCCGTCAGCGACTATCTGATCGGCGCCAAGGGCTCCGCCGCCGGCCGCAACACGCGGTGCACGGACTTCCTCACCGCCATGGGCGGCAGCTTCGGCGCGAGCGGGCTGACCAACACCGCCGCGGTGAAAACCTTCGTCTCCAAGGAGATCGAGAGCTTCGCCTGCTGGTACATGGTCAATTTCATGCGGCAGAATGGCGGCATCAACCTGAAGACCGCGAAGGAGGCCTCGCACTTCATCGTCGGCGCCTCGCAGGAAATCGGCAGCATGTTCGTCGATGCGCTGGTCGACTGCACGAAGAAGCCGGCCGCGACGCTGGCGGTGAAGGGGCCGGCCCCGACGCCGACGCCGCGCGCATCCTCCGGAACCTGCCTGATGGCGCTGGGCGCCGCGGCGATCTCCTCGCCCGGCCAGCTGCTCGACGACGCCAAGGAAAAGGCCGGCGAATTCCGCAAGGGCATCGAGGACCTGGTCAAATGAGTGGGCAGCATGCCACCGCCGTCCGCGGACACGCAGCGCAGCGGGCCGCACCGCCGGTGATGCGTAGCATCGAGTCCCTGCCAAGCCGCCATGTGCTGCCGCCGGTCGCCTCGCTGTCGGCGGTGCCGGCGGTGCAGCGCAAATGCGCGGCGTGCGAGGAGAAGGACCGCAGCCACCCGATCCAGCCGCGGCTCGCGGTCGGCCCGGCCGGGGATCGCTTCGAGCGGGAAGCCGACAGCATCGCGGCGCGCGTGATGGCGATGCCCGATCCGGGGGCGGCGCTGGGTGCGACGACGACGCCGCCCGCGGGCGGCGCGGTGCAGCGCGCCTGCAGTTGCGGGGCGTCGCCGGCCGAGCCGCGTGCGCGCCGCGATGCCGGGCCCGAGACGCTGGCGGCCTCCGATGCCGAGCTGACGCGCGGCGGCGCGCCGCTTCCGGCGGCGACGCGCAGCTATTTCGAGGGGCGGATGGGCCGCGACCTTTCGGGGGTCCGCGTCCATCAGGGTGGCGACGCCAGCGCGAAGAACGCCAGCATCTCGGCGCGCGCCTTCACCTACAAGAACCATGTCTGGCTCGGCGCCAGTGAGACCGCCGGTCCCGGCTTCACCATGGCGCACGAGCTCGCGCACGTGATGCAGCAGACCGCGCCAGGGCCGGTCGGTCCGCAGCGCCGGTTGGCCAGGGGTGCGCACGCCCACGCCGCCGCGCCGACGATCAGGCGGGTGGGAATGACGCCGCCCGGCGATTGTACGCAATCCCAATATATCCCGTTGCGGGCGGCGGTCGTGTTCTGGTGCAAGGAACCCGAGGGGCTGGACCGATGTGAGGAGAGCGATTCCTGCGGCCAGCTTCGCCTGAAAATACGGCAGTTCCAGATGTGCGCGCGCGTGCGGCAGGAGCTTGGCGATATCTGCTTTGGCGGCGGCGACCAGGGGCATCGGGACCAAGTGCGAAGCGTGCGGCGCGGGCAGGCGAACTGCATGGAGATCTATCGCAGCAAGTGCCAACGCCGCCGGGAGCGCGAGCGCGTGCGCGTGCCGGTGGCACCGCCTGTCACCGTGCCGGAGGGGCGCCGCGAGCGCAGCCCGGTGCGGGTGCCGGTAGCACCGCCGGTAGTGGCACCTCCAGTCGTGGCCCCGCCGGTCGTGGCACCTCCAGTCATCGCCCCGCCCGTTATCGCTCCGCCCGTCATGGCGCCGCCGATCACCTCGGCTCCGCCCCGATCGACCCGCCAGATCATCTCGGATTGGGCGCGGCGGGTCGCCACCAGCGGCGAGGGCGCCATCGCCGCTGCGGAGCGGTTCATCGCCGAGAACCCCAATCTGACGGCGTTCATCGCGGGCGCGGGCGTGGGCGCGATCATCGGCCTCATCGCCGACGATGCGACGATCATCGGCATTGCCGACGACGTCCTGGTTCCGATCATCGCCGCGCTGGAATGGGTAGCCGTGCGGGCGCTGATCTTCGGGCCGCCCGCCCTGGCCGCAGCGGCGAGGGCACCATGATGGCCGATCGGCAAAAGGATATCCTGGCCCGCATCGCGGATGCCTTTGCGGAACGGGGGCTCCCGCCGGACGAACCGATGTTCGCGGGCGGCGCGCCGGATCTGGACGCCGCGGGCCTGGCCGCGCTGGCGCAGCAGGGCGGCTGGCAGGTGCTGCCCTGGAACGCGCTGTGCGCCAATTCGGCGGCGCTGGCCTTCGCGACTCCGGCGGCGTTCGCCTATCTCCTGCCCGCCTGCATGTGCGCGTCGCTGGCGCATTATGCCAAATGCGGCGCGCTTACCTCGATGCTGCTGACCTGCCTGACGCCGCAGGACGACAGCGACATCGAAACCATGGCCCAACTCGAGCGCGACTTCGAAGAACTCGAGCCGGGCTTCCTGGACGAAGACTCGGCGAGCTGGGTTTTTGCCCGCGACGAGGGGGCGGACGAAGCGTTCGAACAACGCGTCGCGCTGCTGACCGGTCCGGAGCGCGATGCGGTGCGCGCCTATCTGCAGCATCTCGACGAAGCCCATGGCCGCGACTTCCCGGTCTTCGGGCCGCGCGAGGCGCTCGACCGCTTCTGGGCCGCGCCCGACCGTGACGGAGCGCGCACATGAGCAGCTTCCCGGGCTCCCCCAAGGTGCTGAAGGGCGCGATCGTCGGGCTGGACCTGTTCAACCCGCTCTCGTCGGTGGCGATCTTCCAGTACAATCCGGAACAGATCTCGCGCAGCCTCGCCCCGCAATATTCGGAAGCCGGCGGTGGGCGCGCCGAGGCGCTGCGGCTGGCGGGGCCGCCCGCCGAGACGATCAGCGCGAACCTGACGATCGACCTGATCGACCAGATGGAACAGGGCGATTCCGGGCCGCTCGGCGCGGGCATCACCGGCTATCTCGCCGCGCTCGAGATGCTGGTCTATCCCAAGTCGCTGCTCGTCGCCGCGAACCAGATCCTGATGCAGCTCGGCACGATGGAGGTGATCCCGCCGGTCGCCCCGCTGACGCTGTTCATCTATGGCTGGAAGCGCGTCGTCCCGGTCAAGATCCAGAGCCTGTCGATCACCGAGACGATGCACGACCCGGACCTCAACCCGATCCGCGCCGAGGTGTCGGTGGGGATGAAGGTGCTCACCTACAACGACCTGGCGATCACCAACCCCGGCTACTGGGCCTTCATGGCGCACCAGGTGATCAAGGAAGTGCTCGCCACCGTCGCCAGCGTCGAAAATGCCGCGGGGGTGTTCGGCGGCAGCACGAAATTGTTCTGAGGGAGGGACCGGCAATGTTCACGCTCGCCAGCCGCTATGCCACCCAGCCGGTGCTCGCCGCCGACCGCGGCGACGGGCAGGTGGTGCGCTACGTCCTGCCGCGGATGCTGCCCGATCCCGGCGACCAGATCGTCGCGACGCGCCACCGCGCGATCGATGGCGAGCGGATCGACCTGCTCGCCTGGCGCAACCTCGCCAGCCCCACCGCCTGGTGGATGATCGCCGATGCCAACCGCGTCACCCACCCCGCCGCGCTGCCGGGCAAGGCAGGCGACGTGACGATCATCCCGGTGCCGGGCCTGGGCAAGGTGGCGGGATGAGCCTGCTCGGCAACATGCTGGGGGTTCGGATGAACCTGCTGATCGGGCCCAGCCCGGTCGCGCTGCCGGCGCCTGCCGATGTGCTGAACGCGATCGTCGAGCTCGAGATCAAGCTGTCGGACAGCGAGGATTCCGGGCTGCGGCTGGTGATCAACGCCGCCCGATCGGGGCCGCTCGACTTCCTCATGTCCCCCTTCATCGCCCATCCGCAGCTGCAGAAGGGCGCGCGGGTGATCGTGACGATGGTGTTCGACATCACGCCCTATGTCATCTTCGACGGCATCGTCACCACCCGCGATATCGCGCCGGGCAGCGAGCCGCGCTCGGGCACGCTGACCCTGCTCGCCCGCGACCTGAGCTGGGAGCTCGACAAGGAAGTCAGGCAGACCGAGCACCCGGCGATGGACGAGACGATGATCGCGATGCTGATCGCCGCCTCCTATCCGCAGTTCGGGATGATCCCGATGGTGCTGCCGCCGCTGTTCGTCGATCCGCCGATCCCGATCGACCGGGTGCCGCAGCAGAACGCCTCCGACTGGGGCTATCTCCAGCAGATGGCGCAGCGCCACGGCTACGAGACCTATATCGATGCCGGCCCGGTGCCGGGGGTGAACACGCTCTATTGGGGCCCGCCGAACAGGCCCGGCGTCCCGCAGCGGACGATAACGGTCGACATGGGGCCCGCGAGCGACGCGTTCAACGTCACTGCGTCGGAGAGCGACACCGGGCTGACCACGGTGGAGACCAGCGTGGTGGACCGCTTCACCGGGCAGGAAATGCCCGTGATCGCGCTGGTCGGAAGCAATCCGCCGCTCGGCGCGGTGCCGGAGACCGTCGCGCGGTTCGGGCAGACGCGCAAGGTGCCGATCACCACCACCGGGCTCAACGCCGCCCAGGCGATGGGGCGCGCCCAGGCGGAGGTCGATCGCGGCGCGCGCGATGCCTTCACCGTGTCCGGCACGCTCAACTCGACGGCCTACAACGCCGCGCTCAAGGCGCGCGACATGGTCTTCCTGCGCGGCACCGGGCTGATGCAGGACGGGCTCTACACCGTGTCGGAGGTGCGCCACCGCATCAAGCCCGGCGGCTATGAGCAGGGCTTCAAGCTGCGCCGCGGCGAGCGCGGGCCGATGACCCCGCTGGTGATGCCATGACCAGCCCGACCTTCTACGGCAAGTATCGCGGCATCGTGCAGAACCCCGCCGATCCGCAGGGGCTGGGCCGCATCCAGGTCAGCGTCCCCTCGGTGCTCGGCGACGGCACGCTCGCCTGGGCGATGCCCTGCCTGCCGGGCGCCGGAAGCGGCGTCGGCTTCTACGCCATCCCCCCGAAGGACGGGAAGGTCTGGGTCGAGTTCGAGGCCGGCGACCCCGACTATCCGATCTGGTCGGGCGGCTTCTGGGACCTGGGCGACACCCCGGCCCCGCCGGGGCCGACCGGCTTCCTGACCAAGGCCTGGAAGGGCGACAATTTCAGCCTCGAGATCATGGACATCCCCGGCGCGCCGACGCTGAAGCTCGAGCTGACCACCGCCACCGGCGCCGCGAAGATCGAGGCCGGGCCCGACGGGATGACGCTCACCCACGGCGCCAGCAGCGTGAAGCTGGCGCTGGACGGTGTGTCGATCAACGGCACCAATTTGAAGGTGCTGCCATGACCGCGCCGATCGTCACCATCGCCTCGGTCGCGCAGTGCCCGCATGCGATCCCCGGCACGCTGATCTCGTCCGCCACCAAGGTGCTGGTGATGGGCGCGCCGGCGCTGGTGATGGGCGACAAGGGCACGGTCGCCGGCTGCCCCTTCCAGCTGCCGGCGGGGCCGACCCCGTCGCCCTGCGTGACGCTGATGCTCACCGGCGCCTCGCCCAAGGTGATGGTCGAGAACAAGCCGGTGCTGACGATGAACCCGTCCGACATGGGCCAGGCCGCGACGCAGGCGCCGCAGGGCCCCGTCATCTGGGCCAGCGTGCAGATGAAGGTGATCGCATGACCAATTTCGGCTTCCCCTATCGCATCGCCCCCGGCGGCGTCACCGCGGGTGCCGAGCGCGAGGACCATGTCCGCGAGCTGATCGCGCAATTGCTGTTCACCCGCCGCGGCGAGCGCGTGAACCGCCCCGAATTCGGCGGCGGCGTGGGCGAGCTGATCTTCTCCGAGAATGCGCCCGAAGTCGCGGCGGCGGCGCAGCACATGGTGATGGCGGCGCTGCAACAATTCCTCTCCGACATCATCGAGGTGCGCGGCGTCGAGACGCAGGCGCAGGACAGCCGGCTGGCGATCGCGGTGCGCTACCGCCTGCTCGACGAGACGCAGGAACAGACCGTCATCGTGGAGCAGCCGTTTTGACCGGGGCTCTGCAATATTGCGGCACCGAACGGCGCCGACAGCGGGTCGCCGAGGCAGCGATCGACACCGGCGGCGGCGTGCTGCTCAACGGCATCGACTATGTCGAGGTGATCGACCGCGACGCGCCGACGCCGGCCCTGCGCCAGCGCCTGCTGACGCTCGCCTTCCTGCGCGACGACGGCGTGCTGTCGGGCACCACGCCGCTGCTCGGCCCCGACAATTTCCGGATCGAGGGCGGCACCCGCGTCACCGGGATCCGCGTGACCGGCGTCGCCGCCGGCCCGGTTCCGCACAGTCTGCAGCTGACGGTCGATGCGGCGGGGGACTATTCACCCTATCGGCTGATCATCCGGCTGGGCGTGGTCAACGATACCGTCCCGCCCTTTCTCGATCCGATGCTGGCCGCGCTCGAGTTCAGCTTCAAGGCGGAATGCCCCTCGCCGTTCGACTGCGCCGACCCGGACGCGCCGCCGGCGCCGCGCGATTTCGGCCCGCCGATCGACTATCTCGCCAAGGACTATGACAGCTTCCGCCAGCTGATGCTCGATCGCATGGCGGTCAGCCTGCCGGGCTGGACCGAGCGCAGCCCGGCGGATCTCGGCATCACGCTGGTCGAGGCGCTGGCCTTCGCGGCCGACCAGACCAGCTGGTTCCAGGACGCCGTGGGGACCGAGGCGTTCTTCGGCCGCGCGCGGCTGCGCCAGTCGATCGTGCGGCACGCGCGGCTGCTCGGCTATGCGACGTCGGAAGGGTGCAACGCCCGCGTCGCAGTCGCGGTCGCCGCGGCGCTCAACGTCGAGCGGGCGCCGGCGCAACCGCCGATCCTCCCCGCCGGCGCGCGGCTACTCACCCGCCCGCCACGCATGGCGGGCATGCCAAAAGTCGTCCAGCCGCACGATCCGGTGGTGTTCGAGGATTTCGTCGGCGCCGGCGCGATCGTGTTCGAGACGCTGCACGAGCTCCGCTCGCTGCGCGTGGCGCGCAACCAGATGCGCCTGCACGATTGGGGGGACGCAGCCTGCTGCCTGCCGGCGGGATCGACGACTGCCTTCCTGATCGGCACCGTCGCCAATCTCGGGCTGGCGCGCGGGGACCTCGTCCTGTTCGAGGAGCGCATCCCGTTCGGCGGCACCGCGCTCGAGCCGCCCGATCCGGCGCATCGCCAGCTCGTGCGGATCGCGCTCGATCCGGCCGACCTCGACGATCCGGTGATGGGCGTGTCGCTGGTGCGGATCGACTGGTATCCCGACGACGCGCTCGCCTTCCCGCTGAACCTTGCGCGCGACGGGATCGTCGACGGATCGGTCGCGATCGGCAACATCGTGCTCGCCGACGAGGGCCGGACGGTCGACTACCGGTCCTGGCCACTTCAGCAGCTCGAAGACGATATCGCGGTGGGCGGCAAGGAGCCCAGCGCCCCGGTGCCCGTCCGTACCGGACTGTTGCCCGATGACGGCCCGGGCGTGCTGCTGCGCTGCCGACTGGCGGTCGACCAGATCGTCCACGCCCCGGCCTATGATGCGGCGGCGGCGCGCGGGCAATCGGCCCGCGCCGCGCTGGCGCCGCTGGGTCAGCCGCTCGCCGCGGTGACGCTGGAGGGCGGCGGCGACACCTGGCGGCCGGTGCCCGACCTGCTCGCATCGGACCCGTTCGCCGCCGAATTCTGCGTCGAGGCGACCGACATCGCGCATTATGCGCGCTTCGGGGACGGCTCGGCCGGGCGCATGCCGACCGACATCACCGACATGCGGGCGCGGATCCGCCAGGGCGGCGGGCGGCGCGGCAATGTCGCCGCTGGCACGATCGCGCATGTCGTGACCGCGGACGGGGCGATGATCGCGGGGCTGCGCAACCCGCTGCCCGCATCGGGCGGCCGTGACCGCGAGCCGGCGGCGGCGATCCGCGTCGCGGCGCCCCAGGCCTTCCGCCAGCAGCGCCGCGCCGTCACTCCGGCCGACTATGTTGCCGCCGCCCAGGCCTATGGCGACGTCCAGCGCGCCTATGGCGAGCGCCGCTGGACGGGCAGCTGGAGCACGATCTTCCTGGCGATCGATCGTCGCGGCGGCGGCGCGGTCGACGATGCGTTCGAGACCGGCCTGCGCGGGCATCTGGCAAGCTACCGGCTCGCCGGCCACGACCTGGAAGTGGTGCCGCCACGCTATGTGCCGCTCGACATCCAGCTCTTCGTCTGCGTCTGCCCCGATCATTATGCCGGCGATGTCGAGCGCGATCTGCTCGACCTGTTCTCGTCGCACACCACGCGCGACGGGCGGCCGGGCTTCTTCAACCCCGACAATTTCAGCTTCGGCGACAACGTCATGCTCTCGCCGATCGTCGCGCGCGCGATGCAGGTGACCGGGGTGCAATGGCTCGGCGTGCGCGACGGCGCGGGCGTGCTGCGCGGGCGCTTCGGCCGGCTCGACCAGCCCAATGTCGACTATTCCGACAACGCCGAGATCCCGATCGCGCCGAACGAGGTCGCGCGGCTCGATAACAGCCCGACCTATCCCGATCATGGCCGGATCGCCTTCATCATGGGCGGAGGACGCTGATGCCGCACAAGCCCCCCGCCGATGTCTGCGGCGCGCGCGACGATGCGGCCAAGCGGCCCGACAACCGGCCTGGCCTGCCGCAGCTCGCCTATCGCATCGGCACCTATCCCGAGTTCTTCGGCAGGCTCCAATGGCAGCTGCCGCTCCAGAAGGTCACCGACGCCGAGACGGGCGACACGCTCTATCCGCTCGCCGCGTTGCGCGCCCGCGCGCTCGAGGATCCGACGATCGCGCTGCTCGACGGGTTCGCGGCGACGCTCGACGTGCTCAGCTTCTACAGCGAGCGCGTCGCCAACGAAGGCTATGTCGGCACCGCGACGCAGCGGCGCTCGCTCGTCGAGCTGGCGCGCACCATCGGCTACGAGCCCGCGCCGGGCGTCGCGGCGTCGGTCGCGCTGTCGTTCACCGTCGAGGCATCCGACGATCCCTATCGCGCGGTCGACGTGCCGGCCGGCGTGCAGGCGATGTCGGTGCCGACGCGCAAGGGCGAGCTGCCCCAGGTCTTCGAGACGATCGCCCCGATCGTCGCGCGGGCCGAGTGGAACGCGATGCCGGCGCGCACGCTCTACGACCAGCCGCTCGCGCTGTTCCACAACGCCGCGAGCGATGCGGACGCCGACAATGGCCGGATCTTCCTGTTCGACCTCGACAACAGCTTCGCCGACGCAGTGCTCGCCGATCCCCACCTGGTGACCTTCACCGCGACAAGCGCGCTGGCGAACTATCTCCCGCTCGATACCGAGACCGACCTCGCCGCCGCGCTCGAGCAGCGGATCGCCGATCACGCGCTCAATCCCGAGGTCGAGCCGCTGCTGCGCGCGGTGCCCGTCGACGAGATCTACCTGGCCGGCACCGGGCTCGGGCTGCGCCCCGGCCAGCGCATCGTCAGCGTCGGGGTGCGGATCGGCTCCGACGGCGCGCGCCACGTCGCCGCGTCGACCTTGCGGGTGATCCGCGCCGAGGACGACCGCGCGTTCGGCGTCACCCGGCTGGTCGCGACCCGCGGCGGCGGCACGCCCGACGCGGTGCGCGGGCCGCCCGCGCGCCGGCTGCCGCGGCTCAAGCGCCTGCCCATGCCGACGATCCGGCTGGCGTTCGACAGCCCGACGATCAACTCCTTCGTCCGCCAGACCGTGTGGAGCGGCCCTGCCCTCACCGCGCTGGTGCGCAGCCAGGCCTGGCCGCGCGAGAAGCTGATGCACCTGATCCGCCGGCCGCGCACGGTCGACGCGCCCGAGACCTCGGCGGCGCAGCCTGGGCTCTACATCCTGCGCGAGGATTGCGGCTTCCTTGGCAGCAGCGCGCCGGCGCACGCGACGCTGGGGGCCGATTTCAAGGCCAAGTACGGCGTCGACTGGGACGCGAACGAGGGCGTGACGATCTGGGAGAGCAGCCAGAAGGCCGCGCTGCCGGCCAGCGTCCACGCCTTTCTCGAGCGCGAGGTCAAGGAGATCGTGCCCGACAGCTGGGCGGCGATCGAGACCGCCGAGGGCGAGGCAATGGTGTTCCGCGTCGCCGGCGCCGCAACCCAGTCGCGCGCCGACTTCGCGCTGACCGGCAAGGCCACGGGACTGGCATTCCGCAAGCCCGATGGCAGCGCGCTGACGGTCCCGGACGATAGCGTCACGTCGCCGCTCCACGATTTCCGCTTCCGCTCCGCGCATATCTTCGCCGCGAGCGTGCCGCTGCCGCTGGCGGGGACGCCGATCCGCGAGGATCTGGCAGCGGGCGCCGATGCGATCGACCTGGAATCGCTCTATCTCGACCTGGTCGACGGCCAGACCATCTCGGTCGCCGGGGATCGCAGCGATGCCGACGGGCTTGCCGCGAGCGAGACGCTGACGGTGAGCGACGTCGTCCATATCGGCGGCTTCACCCGGCTGATGCTGCTGAGCGGCCCCGAGCACAGCTATCGCCGCGCCAGCGTGAAGGTGAACGCCAACATGGCGCCGGCGACGCATGGCGAGGCCTATGAGGAGCAGCTCGGCTCGGGCGACGCCGCGCAGATCTTCCAGCGCTTCAAGCTGACCAAGCGCCCGCTCACCTATGTCAGCGCGCAGAGCGGGACCGGGCGCGCGACGACGCTGGCGATCCGCGTCGACGGGCTGCTGTGGCACGAAGTCCCGACGCTCTACCAAGCCGGCCCGCACGATCGCGTCTACATGGTGCGCGGCGAGGATGACGGCAGCTGCTGGGTCCAGTTCGGCGACGGCATCCGCGGCAGCCGCCTGCCCACCGGCCAGCTCAACGTCACCGCCGCCTATCGCGCCGGGATCGGCATCGCCGGCGAAGTGGCCGAGGGCGCGATCATCCAGCTTAAGACGCGCCCGCTCGGCATCCGCTCGACGGTCAATCCCAGCCGCGCGAGCGGCAGCGCCGAGCCCGAGAGCCTGGTCGATATCCGCACCAATGCGCCCCGCGACGTGAAGACGCTCGGCCGCATCGTCTCGCTGATCGACTATCGCGACTTCGCCGCCAACTTCGCCGGGGTCGGCAAGGCGCAGGCGGCGGCGCTGTGGTCGGGCGAGCACCGGCTGGTGCTGCTCAGCATCACCGGCACCAGCGACACCATCCTGCCGCCCTCGGCCCCGGTGATCGCCAACCTCCAGGCCGCCGCCGATGCCGTGCGCGACCGTGGCAGCCGGCTTGCCGTGCGCGCCGCCAGCCGGCGCTTCTTCAGCCTGGCGGCGCGGCTGTTCCACGATCCCGACTATCGCGCCAAGGATGTCGAGCTCGCCGCGCGCGCCGCATTGCTCGCCGCCTTCGGCTTCGCGGCGCGGTCGATCGGCCAGCCGGTCAGCGCCGCCGAAGTGATCGCCGCGCTGCAGGCGGTGCCCGGCGTCGTCGGCGTCGATCTCGACCAGCTCGCGCTGCTCGACGGCAGCGGCGCGCCCTCGGGCGCGACGGTGGCGACCGTGCTCCCCGCCCTGCCCGCCGCGCTCGCCCCGCCCGGCGCGCCCGACGAATTCGCCCCCGCCGAGCTGCTCACTTTGTTCGATGCCGGCATCACGCTCACGGTGGAGGTCGCGCATGCATAACCGCCCCGACGTCTCGCTGCTCGCGCTGCTGCCGCAATATCTGCGCACCCGCGATGCCACCGAAGGCCATGCGCTCGAGGCGCTGATGGGCGTGCTCGCCGGCGAGCTCGGCATCGTCGAGCGCGACCTCGACCAGCTTTACGACAATTGGTTCATCGAGAGCTGCGAGCCCTGGGTGATCCCCTATATCGGCGCGCTGATCGGGGCGCGGCCGATGCGGCCGTTCGGCGGCAACGAAGTCGGCCTGCGCAGCTATATCGCCAACACGCTCGGCTATCGCCAGGCCAAGGGCACGGCGGCGGCGCTCGAGCAGATCGCGCGCGACGTGACCGGCTGGCCGGTGGTCGCGGTCGAGTTCTTCCAGCAGCTCGCCTGGACGCAGAACGTCAACCATGTCCGCCCCGGCGCGGTGGGCACGGTGTCGATCCGCGATGCCGAGGCGGCCCGGCTCGCGGGCAGCGCCTTCGGCGCCGGCGGCTTCTCCCCCGGCTCCGGGGCCGCCGGCGGCACGCAGGGGCGCTACGCCATTCCCAATGTCGGCCTGTTCGTCTGGCGGCTCGACGCCCAGCCGCTCGGCTATGTGCTGAGCGAGCCGGCAGGCTATCTCGGCGGACTGATGCCGCGCGTCTCCGCGATCGGGCCGGGGTTCCGCACCTTCGATCCGCTCGGCGCCGACCGCGCGCTGTTCAACCGCCCCAAGGCCGACCGCTCGATCGCCGGCCGGGTCGACATGCGGATGGTCCCGGCACCGCTCGACCGCCGGCTGCTCCACCGCGACCTCAACCGGCTGCGCGACGGCACGCCCGGCGGCGGCCAGTGGTTCGACGATACGCCGGTGGTGCGGCTGCGCCTCGGCGGCGCGGAGGTCCCGCCCGAGCGGCTCCACAGCTGCAACCTCGAGACGCGCGACAACGGCTCGGGCAGCCCGACCTGGCGGCGGCCCGAAAATCCCGGGCACATCCTGTTCGACCCCGAGCTCGGCCGGCTCGCGCTCCACGCCAGCGACGAGGGCAAGGCCGTCGAGGCGAGCTGCGCGTTCGCGGCGCCCTTCGCGATCGGCGGCGGCCCCTATGACCGCAGCGCCAGCTTCGCCGCCTGGCGCGAGCAGTTCTTCGTCGACAACGCGCCGCCGCCCTGGATCATCGGTGTCTCGGCGCGCGCCGAGGAACAGACCGACAATCTCGACCAGGGCGGCATCGTCGTCGCCTCGCTCGCCGCCGCGATCGAGCGGTGGCAGCAACAGGCGATCGCCGGCACGCGCGGGATCATCCTGCTGCTCGACAATGCCAGCTATGCCGAGGACCTGTCCGCCGCCAACCATGTCGTCCGCATCCCGGCCGGCGCGCGGCTGGCGATCGCCGCGGCCGACTGGCCCCGGGTCAAGCTGCCCGGCGGCGTCATCCGCCGCGACCTCGCCGGGCTCGCGCCGCTCTATCGCCGCCCGCACATCCAGGCCGATATCCGCGTGCGCGGCGTGCCGCCCGCCGCGGGCGAGGAGCTCGGCGAGCTGGTCCTCGACGGACTGCTGGTCGAGGGCGAAGTGCAGGTCGTGGCGGGGACGCTCGGCGCGCTGTCGCTGCGCCACTGCACGATCGGCGCCGCCGCCACCGGGCTCGCGAAGGGCGTGCGCGTCACCTCGCAAAACGGCGAGCTCGCGGTCGAGATCGATCATTGCATCATCGGCCCCGTCGCGCTCGACAAGGCCGGCGGCGGGCTGACGATCGCCGACTCGATCGTCGGCGAGGACCGCACGCTCGAAGCCGATCCGGACAAGCTCGCGGTCGTCATCGATGCGCTGTCGGCGGACGCCGAGATCGCGCGCAGCACGATCTTCGGGCGCGCGCGGATCCGCTCGATCGAGGCGGAGAACAGCCTGTTCATGGGCACGGCCCGCGCCGGGCAGCGCCAGCAGGGCTGCGTGCGCTTCTGCTACGCGCCGCTCACCTCGCGCGTGCCGCGCCGCTATCGCTGCCAGCCCGATCGCGCGCTGGCCGCTGCCGACCAGATCCCCGGCGTAATCCTCTCCGATGCCGAGCGCACCCGCATCGCGCGCTCGCTCGCGCCGATTTTCACCGCCAGCGCCTATCCCGCCAGCGCCTTTGGCCAGCTCGCGCTTTCGGGCCCGCCGCAGATCGCCTCGGGCGGCTTCGGCGGCGCGGAAATGGGCGCCGGCTTCGCGTCGGGCGAGCCGTTCCGCCGCGCCAATCTGAGCGACATGCTCGACGAATTCCTGCCGTTCGGCCTCACCGCCGCCCCGCTGTTCCAGACCTGAGGACCAAGACGATGACCGGCGACTTCACCCGCGACACGTTCCGCCCCGATCAGGGGTTCAGCGCCGTCCGCATGCAGCAGGGGCGGCTGTTCTCCGACGCCGACTGGAACGAGCAGGGCGACATCCAGCGCACCGCGCTGCGCACCACCGCGCGCTCGGTGATCGGCGCGAGCGGCTTTCCCGAGGACGCGCCCGGTTTCGCGATCCTCGCCGGCGCGGGCGGCCAGGCGCTGCTGATCGGCGGCGGCCAGGCCTATCTCGACGGGATCGGCGTAGCCAACACGGCGCCCACCCGGCTGGCGCTGACCCGGCAATCGGGCTCGGGCGCCGCCACGCGGTGGCGGGTCGACAGCGGCACGCGCGTTGCGGCCGGCGACTATGTCGTGCTGGTCGGCAGCGGAGCGAACGACGCGGTGCGCGTCGCAACGCTGCTCGCCGATGTGAACGGCCTCCAGACCTTCCAGGCCGCCGCATCGCTGTCGCCCAACAGCGCGGTCGCGGCCGATCTCTATCGCAGTGCCGAGAGCCAGCCCTTCCTGCGCGAATCGGCGCTGCCGGCCACCGCCGGCACCTATCTCGCCTATCTCGACGTCTGGGAGCGCGGCGTCGGCGCGGCGGACGACCGGCTGCTGCGCGAGACCGCGCTCGGCGGGCCGGACACGGCGATCCGCGACCAGATCGTCTGGCAGCTCCGCTTCGCCAAGACCAGCGACCTGGTCGCTGCCGGCGCGGTCGCCGCGCCCGTCTCGTGCGCCAGCTTCGTCCCCGGCTGGTCGCCCTTCGGCCCCGGCGCCTCGGGCCGGATGGCCGCGCGGGCACGCGCCGCCGCGGCGGTCGCCGATCCCTGCGCGCTGCCCGCGACCGGCGGCTATCGCAGCCTCGAGAATCATCTCTACCGCGTCGAGATCCACAATGGCGGCGCGGCGTCCGGCACCTGGAAATGGTCGCGCGACAACGCCATCCGCGAAGCGCGCTATGCTGCGATCGACAATGGCGCCCTGCTGGTCGACAGCCTGGGCCCCGACGATCCGACCGCGCTGAAGCGCGACGATTGGGTCGAGATCCTCGACGAGGCCCGGCTGCTCGCCGGCAAGCCCGGCTTCTTCGCCCGCCTGTCCGACATCAATGGCCTGCGCGTCAGCCTGGGCGAGGTCCGCCATCCCGATACGCTGGCGCCGCTGACCAGCGGCACCTCCCCCGATCTCAGCGCGCTTCCCCAGACCGGCGGCATCATCCGCCGCTGGGAAGGCGGCCTGCCCGCCGCGATCGCGCCGAACGCCTGGGTGGCGATCGAGCAGGGAATCGAAGTCGAGTTCGCCGCCGGGCGCTTCGCCACCGGCGACTTCTGGCAGATCCCGGCGCGCTCGCTCGCCGCGGCGATCGAGTGGCCGGCCGATCCGGCAACGGGCGCGGAGGCGTTGCTGCCCCCGCGCGGCATCACGCATCACTATGCCGCGCTCGCCCTGGTCACGCGCGCTGGAACGGGCATCTGGACGGTCGACAGCGACTGCCGGAACATCTTCCCGCCGCTCACCGCGCTGCGCAGCTTCCTCTATCTGGGCGGCGACGGGCAGGAGGCGATGCCCGATCCGCTCGCCCCGGCGACGCGCATCGCGCTCCCCTCCCCGCTTCGTGTCGGGGTGATCCGCGGCAAGACGCCGCTCGCCGGGCTGAACATCGACTTCGAGATCCTCGACGGCGACGGTCGGCTCGGCCCGGTCGCCGACGGTCTCAAGAAGCGCACCGTGCAGACCGGCAGCGACGGTATCGCGACGCTCGCCTGGTCGCTCGATGCGGCGCTGCCGGTGCAGCGGGTGCGGGCGCGCCTGCTCGATGCGGCGGGCAACCCGACGCATCTGCCGATCGTCTTCACCGCCACGCTCAGCACCGCCGCCGAAGTGTCGTTCGATCCGGCGGCCACGCCCAATCTCTCCGGCGCGAACACGGTGCAGAAGGCGATCGAGAAGCTCGCCGGGCTGCAGCGGGTCGGCTGCTCGACCTATGTCATCACCGAGGGCAGCGACTGGGTCGCGATCCTGGCTGCGATCAAGGATGGCGAGGACGCGAGCATCTGCTTCCAGCGCGGGCTCTATCAGACCGGCGCGCGGGTCGAGCTCAAGAACAAGGGCAATCTGACGATCCACGGCGCCGGCGAGGGCACGCGGATCGTCGCCAACCGCGCCGAATGCGCGCTCCATTTCGAAGGTTGCGCGAGCGTGACGCTGCGCGACCTCGACGTGTCGGCGCCCGACGGCTCGGGCGCGATCGAGCATATCGATTTCCGCCAGGGCGCGGTGACGATCGTCGATTGCCCGGACGTCGAGGTGTCGGGCCTGTCGGTGCGCACCGGCGGCGGCGCGGTGACCGAGCGCACCGCGCTCACCATCCGCGGCTCGGCCAGGAAGCCGCTCGATTCGGTGCATGTCGTCAACAACCGCCTGGCGGTCGGGCTGGCGCAGGACGGCATCCTGATCACCGACGCGGTCAACACGATCGTCGCCGACAACGAGCTGGCGGTGGTGCCCGGCAAGGCCGGCGTCCGGCCCGACCGGCTGTTCGAGACGCCGCTGTGGCGCAAGCGGATCGGCGACATGCTCGTGATCGCCCCCAAGGCGGTGGCGACCGCCGGCGGCGCGCAGCGCTTCTACCGCGACGGCGAGATCGAGGTCAGCTTCGAATCGCCGATCCCGCAGCCCGAATGGGACCCGATCTTCGCCGCCAACCCGCCCAGTGCCGCCGAGCAGAAGTCGCCGACCGGCATGCAGGCCTATCTCAAGCGCGTCACCGACCTGATCATCGCCAAGCCCGAGCTCGCGCCGACCTATGCGCGATCGATGCACACGCTGGGCGGCCGGCTCGGCGAGGGGCGGATGGCGGGGATCGAGGACGGCATCAAGCGCACCCTGGTCCTCACCACCGAACCCTCGGGCCGCGTCAACCGCGAAGCGCCGCAGACCGGGCGCGACGTCACCATCCGCTACCGCTCGCTCGCGGTCGAGTTCACCTCGCCGATCACCCAGGTCGACTGGGGCAAGGCGATGAAGCTGGTGCAGCCCAAGGAGATCGAGGACGAGGCCGCGCTGATCGCCTATCTGCGCACGCTGGCCGGCCGCATCGCCAGCGACGCGCGCTTCCGCGAGACGCTGCCGAGCGCGGTGACCTGGTACAACCGCTATATCGGCGCGATGCCGACGCATGCGCGCCAGGCGATCACCTGTGGCGGCAGCGTGCTGACCACGGTGCAGATCCGCGGCAACAAGGCCTATGGCTTCGTGCGCGGCGTGCATGTCGGCACCAGCACGCACCGCGACAAGCCGCAGCCGGGCACGCGCGACACCACCAAGCCGCTGCGCGCGGGCACGGTGAGCATCGCCGACAACCATGTCTCGCTGATCAAGCCGGGGCAGGACACCTATGTCCCGATGGCGCTGTTCGTCGGCAATGCCGACACGATCCGCGTCCAGCGCAACCTGCTCGACTGGGCGGTGCCGCCGTACAAGCCGGGGGAGGACCTGTACAATCACGGCATCCGCATCTGGGGGGATATCGGCACATTCCTGCTGGTTTCCGAGAACCGCGTCGGCCCCGTCGCCCGGGTGGGAATCTGCGTGCGCCCACAGCCGGCGATCTCGGAAAACGCGGTCAGCGGCTATCTGTGGCTCGCCGCCGACAATCTGGTCGAGGGCGTTTCGCCCGATCGCGTCGTCCACCACCCAGGTTTCATGCGCCTGCGCGACAATTGGCCCCAGCTATAGGACGAATCCACTTGCATTCTTCCGAAGAAATGCGAAAGTTGCGACGGCCTCGATTGATAATGATGGTATTGGTCTTGGGGTTCGAGTCCCTTTTGAGGTCATGGGGCGAGGCGGCATCCGGCTCGCCCCTACTCATATCTGCCTTCCAGCATCTATCTTGATTTGGCCGCAAGCCTGGCCGGTCAGCCGCGCTGGCTGCGCATCGCCCGTGCCAGCGGACCGTCCCCCAGCGCCGCGACGATCTCCGCGAAGGACGTGTCGCTCTCGTCCTGCCCAAGCTTGAAGCGCGCGCTCGACGCTGTCACCACGGCGCGGAACGCGACGACCTGCTCGACCAGCCCCGCATAGCGCGCGCCCATCCGCTCCACCGTCCAGCGATCCCCCTCCAGCGCCTCGGCCAGCGCGCGGATCGCCGCGTCCTCGGCGCCCGGCTGCAATTCGATGTCCACCTCGAACTGGGCGAGGCGATAGTTCCAGGTCGGCCCCCAATCGGGCTTGGAGACCATCGACGGCGAGATATAGCCGTGCGGGCCGAAGAAGCTGACCTGCGCGCGCGGCGTCGCCTCGGCGCGGGCCAGATGCGGGTTGGCGCGGGCGAAATGGCCGATCAGCGCCCGCACCTCGCCCGCCTCGTCCAGCTCGGCGAGCAGCGGCAGCGGCGTGGTGATGAAGCCCTGCGCGTCATGCGTGGTGACCAGGCCGAGCACGTCCTCGCGGATCATCTCGGCGACGTCGCCCGGGCGGCGCGGTGCGAAGCGGCGCATTTCCTGCTGCCTCAGCCGCCCAGCCTGCCATAGACCGGCTTGCCGCGGAACAGCGTGACCAGCACCTTGGTCGCGTGGATCTGGCGAACCGGGATCTTGAACAGGTCCTGGTCGAGCACGATCAGGTCGGCGCTCTTGCCCGGCGCGATCGATCCGGTCTCCGTGTCGAGATGGTTCACATAGGCGACGTTGAGCGTGTAGGCGCGCAGCGCCTGTTCCAGCGTCACCGCCTCATTGGGCTCGAGCGGCGGCAGCTTGCCCTCCGGCGCGACGCGGGTGAGCGCGACTTCGATGCCCTCGAACGGATTGGCCGAGGCGACCGACCAGTCGGCGCCATAGGCCAGGCGGCCGCCGGCGCGCAGCACGCTGCCCGCGGGATAGATATAGGTCGAGCGCACCGGCCCGATCTGCACCTTGGTGAGGCCCATATAGGCCTCGTTGCAGGCCCAGAGCGGCTGGAAGATCGCCGTGACGCCGAGCGCGGCGAAGCGCGGCTGGTCGGCAGGGTCGATCACGTTCATGTGCGACATCATCGGCCGCGTGTCGCTCATGCCATCCTTGCCCCGCGCCGCCGCGACCGCATCGAGCGCCTCGCGCACCGCGGCATCGCCGATCGTGTGGAAATGCGACTGCATGCCGCGGCCGTCGAGCGCGGTCACCGCCTGGGCGAGCGTGGCGAGCGGGATCTGGGTGGCGCCCTTCTCGCTGGTCCCCTCATAGGGCGCGAGCATCGCCGCGGTCCGCTGCGGGATCACGCCGTCGATGAAGAATTTCACGCCGTTCGCAGTGAGCCCGATCTCCTTCGCCCGTGCCGAGAGCTTCAGGATGTCGGCCATCTGCTCCATCCCGCGCTCGTTGTTCCAGCGCAGGTCCATCGCGGTGTGCATGGTCAGCGCGCCGCGCGCCTTGACCGCCTTGTAGGCCTCGATCGCGCGGCTGGTGCCGCCCTTGTCCCACTCGACCGCGGCGTCGTGCCACGAGGTGATGCCCATCGAGTTGAAGAACTTGACGGTATAGCTGATCGCGCCCTGCAGGTCGGCGTCGCTCGGCGGCGGCACCAGCTTGTCGACCAGCGCCATCGCCGATTCCTCGAGCCCGCCGACCGGCTCGCCGGTCTTCGGATCGCGGTCGATCGTCCCGTTCTTGGGATCGGGCGTGTCCTTGGTGATCCCGGCGAGCTCGAGCGCCTTGGAGTTCACCCAGAGCGTGTGCCCGTCGGCCTCGAAGATCAGCGGGCGATCCTTCGAAATCTCGTCGAGCAGCTGCTTGTTGGGAATGCCGTTGGGCGGGAACAGCGTCTGGTTGAAGCCCGAGCCGAAGATCGTCCCGGTGCCCGGCGCCTTCGCGACGCAGTCGGCGATGATCCGGCGATAGTCGTCCAGCGTCTTGCCGGCGTGGAGCGCGCAGCGGGCATGGCTCATGCCGCCGAAGATCGGATGGGCATGCGCATCGCCGAAGGCGGGCATCAGCAGCCGGCCGTGCAGGTCGACCACCTGCGTCTTTGCGCCCTTGCGGCGGGCGATTTCGGCGGCGGTGCCGACGGCGAGGATGCGCCCATCCTTGATCGCCACGGCCTCGGCCCAGGGCTTGCCCTGCTCGACCGTGTAGACCCGGCCGTTGGTGAGGATCAGGTCGGCCGCTTGCGGCGCCGGCAGCGGCGGCAGCGGCGGCGCGCTGTTGGCGGTGGCGGCGAGCAGCAACCCGGCGGTCGCGAGGCGGAGGGACCGGAAGGCGGGCATGGGCATATCCTGTGAAAGCATGGAACTGGGGGCCGGAGGAAACTGCTCCGGCCCCGGAGGGATCAGAAGCGGAAGCGCGCCGAGGCGAGGACGGTACGGTCCTTGCCGAGGTAGCAATAGCCCTCGCTCGCCGCCGCGCTGTAGTTGCAGTTGGTGTAGACCCGCTGGTTGAACAGGTTGCTGGCGTTGATCGACAGGTTCCAGCCCTTGTAGTTCAGCTCGGCCATCGCATCGACCAGCGTCACCGGATCGATGAAATAGGTCTGCGAGGTGTCGATCTTGTCGCCCTGGTAGCGCACGCCCAGGCCGACCTTGCCGTCGACGTCGCTGCCCAGCTCGAAGTTCTTCGCGCCCCAGATCGATGCCTGGTGCTCGGGCATGTTGCTCACCCGGTCGCCGACGATCGAGGGCACCGGATTCTCGAGGAACTTCGCCTTGGTATAGCTGTACGACGCGGTCAGCTCGAACTTGCGCGGCAGCCGCCACGTCGCCTCGACCTCGACGCCCTGCGAGCCCACCGTGCTGTTCTGCAGGAAGTTCTGGATGTTGGCGGGATCGGAGATCAGGTAGTTCTGCTCCTTCACGTCGAACCCGGCGACGGTGATCAGCGCGTTGCGGGTCGGCGCGAACTTGATGCCCGCCTCATATTGCCGCCCCTTGCGCGGCACGAAGGGCACCCCGGCGAAGCTGGTGCCGAACACCGGCAGGAACGATTCCGAATAGTTGAAATAGGGCGACACGCCCTTGGTCACGTCGACGATGATGCCGCCGCGGAAGGTCCAGGCGGTGTTGTCGGGCTGGTCGACGCCGTCGACGGTCGAGGTGACCTTGTCGTGGCGCAGGCCGAACACCAGCGAGACGCGGTCCCAGCCGCGGATCTGGTCCTGCGCGTAGAAGCCGAGCTGGGTGTTCTTGGTCACCTTGTTCGGGCCCCAGGGCGCGGTGGCGAAGGCCTGGCCATAGACCGGCGCATAGAGGTTGATCGTCGGCGCGGCGCCGAAGCCCTCGCTCTTGTCTTCCTTGAAGTTGGTATAGTCCGCGCCGAGCAGGATCTGGTGCTCGAACGGGCCGGTGTCGAACTTGAAGGTCAGGTTGTTGTCGGTGTTGAAATTGTCGTAGTTCGCGCGGTTGAAATACCAGTAGCGCGACGGCATCCGCGGCCCGCGGCCATCGGCATAGGCCACGCCGGCATCGACGTAGAAATAGTCCGCATAGACTTCCTGATAGTCGATCTTCTGGTGGAAATAGCGGTTGCGGCTGCTGAAGGTGATGTTGTCGCCGAAATGCTGGGTCAGCAGCGCGGTGCCCGAATAATAGTCGCTGCGGCTGTGGTTGAAGTCCGGCTCGCCCAGGTAGAAGTCGAACGGGATCGCCACATTGGCATTGGCCGCATCGACGGTCTTGGACGTCGGCAGATAGGTCTGCGTGCCCAGCCGGTCCTTCTGGTAGAGGCCGATCAGCGTGATCTCGGTGCTCGAGCTCGGCTTGAAGGTGACCGCGGGCATGATGAGGATGCGGTCGTCATCCTGCGAGGGCTGCTGGAGATGCCCGTCGCGCGCCAGGCCGACCAGGCGCGCCGAGACCCCGTCGGTCAGCCCGCCGGTCACGTCGAAGCGGAATTCCTTGCGCGCATCGGTGCCGAGCGTGACGCCCACTTCGCCGGCGAACTGTTCCTGCGGGCGCTTGCTGACCGCGTTGAGGATGCCGCCCGCGCCGCCGCCGCCGTACAGCGTCGAGGACGGGCCGCGCATCAGCTCGGCGCGCTCGACCGTGTAGATGTCCAGCCGCGCGCCATAGACGAAGCTCGGCATGCGGTTGAGGCCGTCGAGATACTGGTTCACGTCGAAGCCGCGCGCCGAGAGGAAGTCGCCGCGTGCGTCGACGCCGTTCAGCTCGGTGGCGACGCCGGCGCTGTAGCGCACCACGTCCTGGAAATTGGTCGCCGCGCGGTCCTGGAATTCTTCCGACGTGATCACGCTGATCGACTGCGGGATCTCGGTCAGCGGCGTATCCGTCTTGGTGCCGGCGATTGCCCGCGTGCCGGTGACGACGATCGTCTCGTCCGATTTCGCCGGCGCCGGCGCGTCGCTGTCCTGCGCCATCGCGGCGCCCGACCAGCCGATCACCGCGCAGGCCGAGAGCAGCGCCAGCCGCGCCTGCTTTACCAATTTCCCTGAGAATTCGCCCGAAGATTCGTGTGTCATGGCCGCCCACCCTTTGCTATTGCGCCGGCCCTGGATGTCGCCTCCCTTGACGACTGCCGGCTGTTTTTCAGCAAGGGCATTGAACAGGCAGTGTCGCGAAACCGTCACGCGCTTTTCAGGGTAAATGCGAGTGCAAGACGGGTAAGGCTTTTACCCATTTCGGGGATATCTCCCCTCAGAAGGCGACCGAGCGGGCGTCGCCGGCTTCGATCAGACCGCGCTCGTGCGACACGCGCACCGCGTCGCGCCGCTTGTTGACGCCGATCTTCCGGAACACCGCCTTCAGCCGGTATTTCACCGTGTCGGGCGACATGCCGATCAGCCGGGCGATCTCCTTGTTCGAATACCCCTGGCTCAAGTGGCGCAGGATCGCGGCCTCGGCATCGTTGAGCGCATCGGGCGGCGCCGCCGGCGCCCGGAAGCTGCCGAGCGCCCGCGACAGGTTCTTGAGGAACTGGGCGCGGAACCGGTCCGGCGATCCGGCCAGCGCGTCCTCGAGCGAGGCCTGGACGAAGGCGCGGCCGCTCAGGAACGGGCGGACGATCCCCTGGAACATCGCCGTGCCCACCGCCTCGTCGAAACAGGCCTGCGCCTTGCCCGGCTCGCCGATCGCGCGATAGCCGTGCGCCTTCAGCAGGTTGAGATCGATCAGCAGCCGGCCCGCGCCGTGCTGGCGCGCCCAGCGGGCCATCGCGCTCAGCTCGTCGAGCGCGGTGTGGTGCGCGCCGGAGAACAGCGCCAGCCGGACCCGGCACAGCGCCGCGGCGACCGCCACCGGGCGGTACAGCGGCGATTCCTCGGCCATCGCGTCGGCCAGCGCGTCGAGCCCGATCGCGCCGGCAAAGGCGCGCGCCTCGCCCAGCGCGGCTTCGTCGCGCAGCAGCAGCTCGAGCTCGCACAGCTCGGCGAGCAGTTCGAGCTGGCGCAGGCGGCGGCGCTGGGCGACGTTGCGTGCCCGCGCGAGCAGCGCCCGCGCCGCGTCGATCGCGCCTTCGTCCATCAGCGCGTGCGCCGCGGTGAAATAGGCGACGGCGTAGACGTCGACCCAGCCGTCCGACTGTTCCATGTGCGGCAAGGCCCATTCGAGCAGCGCGTTCGCCTCTGCCGTGCGGTCCTGCTCGTAGAGCAGCTCCGCCTCGAACGCGGCGCAATTGGCGGCGAGGTCGGAGCGCGGCCCGAAATGCGTGTCGATCTCCGCATGCGCCAGGGCGAGCACGGTCACTGCGTCCTTGAGGCGCCCCTGCCCTTCGCGGATGCGCGCTTCGTGGAAGCGGGTGAACAGCTCGCTGTAGAGCGATCCCATCGCCTGGTAGTGGCCGCGGGCCGCCAGCGTCGGCTCCATCGCGCGCTCGAGCCAGCCGCCCTCGTAATATTTGGCGCCGAGCGACTCGCTGACATTGGCGAGCACGAGGTGGTCGTCCGCCGGCAGCGTGCGCAGCAGCGCTTCGCGGGCGAGCAGGTCCTCGAGTGTGAGCGGTTCGTTCTCATATTCGCCCAGAATGTCGCCGACAACGCGGATTTCGGTCCATAAATCCGCCGAAGTCTCTTCCTCCTCCGAGCGCGCCACGAGCCGGTCATAACCAAGCCGAGCCGCATCCATCCGCCCGCATTTGATGTCGAGATAGAGCTTGGCGAGCACCAGCGCGGGGCTCGCGTCGATCTCCGCCGCGCTGAGCTTGGCAAGGCCGCGCTCGACCAGCCCGAGCTGGCCTTGCGGGATCAGCCGCCAGCCGCCCGCATCTTCGAGCACGCCCGAGAGCAGCGCGCTGTCTTCCGCCTCGATCGCGTGGCTGATCGCCTCGGCGGTATCCCCGCGCGCATCGAACCATAGCGCCAGCCGCTGGTGCAGCGCGCGATACTGGCCAATGTCGCGCCGGGCGAGCCGTTCGCGCAGATATTCGGCGAAGAGCTGGTGGTAGCGATAGGCATCGCGCTCGGGCGAGAGCGGGGTGAGCAGCACGCCCTGCTGCTCCAGCCGCTCGAGCAGCAGCCCGCCATCCTGCCGCTCGCAGATCAGGTTGAGCGCCTCGCCCGTCACCCGGCCGAGCAACGCGGTGCGCAGCACCACTTCCTGGACGTCCTCCGGCAGCGACATCAGCACCTGCTCGGAGAGATAGCCCGCCAGTTCGGGGCCCGATCCCCCTGCCCCGCCGACAAAGCTGCGCCGATCGACGCCGCGCCGCAGCGAGAACAGGGTGAGCTGGAGCGCGATCGGCCAGCCTTCGGTGCGCTCGATCAGGCTGCGGACATCGTCCGCGCCGAGCGGCAGCCCGTCGGCGCGGGCGAGCATCTCCTCTGCCTCGGGGCTGGAGAATTTCAGGTCCTCGGCGGAGAGCTCGAGCAGCTGGCCCTCGGCGGCGAGCATCGCCTGGCCAAGCCGCGGATAATCGCGCGAGGCGATGATGAAGTGGCAGTTGCGCGGTGCGAGCCGGATCAGCGACTGGAGGAAATCGAGCACTTCCGGGCTCTCGGCGCAGTGGAGATCGTCGAGGATCAGCACCGCCTGGCGCGGATCGCGAGCCAGGCGGTTGATGATCGCAGAGAGCGCGGCGCGGGCGGGCATGCCGGCGGAAACGGGCTCGCCCTCCTCCTCGCCTTCGCCGCTGATCGCATAGGAGATATATTGGGCGAGGCGCTTGGCGTCGGCGTCGTCGCGCTCGAGCGTGAGCCAGGCGACGAGCAGGTCCGCCTCGGCGAAGCGGCGGCGCCACTGGGCGAGCAGGCTGGTCTTGCCATATCCGGCCGGCGCATGGATCAGCGTGAGCCGCCGCCCGAGCGCGCCGTCCAGCCGATCGAGCAGCGCGTCGCGGCGGATCTGGTTGCCCATCCACAGCGGCGGCGCGACCTTGGTCGGGATCAGTTCGTCGATCGCGGCTACTCCGTCCATGCTGAGTCGCTAGACCGAAGACGGTACAAGAAGATGGCGGAAACGGGAGCGGCTTACCCGTTCGGACGCCCAGATTACCCGTTCGCCGGGCCCCGGCACCCGTTTCGCGCATTGCGCCGCGAAGCTCCCGGCCCCTAGCTCATGCGACCATAGGGGCGGGCCAAAGGATTGGGTTAGCGTGCGAATTGGGGTCGATGTCGGGGGAACGAATACCGACGCCGTGTTGATGAACGGGGCTGAAGTGGTCGCCTGGACCAAGCAGCCGACGACGGCCGATGTGGGCTCCGGCGTCGCCGCGGCGATCCGCGCAGTGCTCGCCGATGCGCGGATCGCGCCCGAGGAAATCGCCTCGGTCATGATCGGCACCACACACTTCACCAACGCCCTGGTCGAGCGCAGCCGGCTCGACCGCGTCGGCATCCTGCGGCTCGCCAGCCCCTCGGGCGAGGCGCTGCCGCCGATGACGGGCTGGCCTGAGGCGCTGGCCGGGCAGATCGACGCGCGCACCTATCTCCTACCCGGCGGCTTCGAGTTCGACGGGCGCGAGATCGCCCCGCTCGACAAGTCGGCGATCCGCGAGGCGGCACGCGAACTGCGCGACGCCGGGATCGATTCGATCGCGATCAGCAGCGTGTTCGCGCCGGTGAACCCCTCGATGGAGGAGCGCGCCGCCGCCCTCGTGCTCGAGGAACATCCGGACGCGCGCATCACCGTCTCGCACACGCTCGGCCGGATCGGCTTCATCGAGCGCGAGAATGCCGCGATCCTGAATGCAGCGCTGGGCAGCCTCGCGGCGCACGTCGTCACGTCGTTCGAGCGGGCGCTGGCAGAAATCGGCGTCGACGCGCCGCTCTATCTGTCGCAGAATGACGGCACCCTGATCTCCGCCGATCGCGCGCGCGCCTATCCGGTGCTGACGATCGGATCGGGGCCGACCAACTCGATGCGCGGCGCCGCCTTCCTCACCGGCGTGCGCGACGCGATCGTTCTCGACGTCGGCGGCACCACCACCGATCTTGGCGTGCTCGCCAACGGTTTTCCGCGCGAATCCTCGGTCGCCGTCGATATCGGCGGGGTGCGGATCAACTTCCGCATGCCCGACATCCTGGCGCTCGGGCTGGGCGGTGGCACCCGCATCCATCTCGACCCCGCGCGCTACGGCGCCGAGGTGATCGGCGAGGACGAGCTGCGCGTCGGCCCGGACTCGGTCGGCTTCCGCATCACCGAGCAGGCGCGCCTGTTCGGCGGCACCACGCTCACGGCGAGCGATGTCGCCGTCGCCGCCGGGCGCGCCCGCTTCGGAGATCCGACCAAGCTGCCCGCGCTCTCCCGAAGCGTCCGCGATGCGCTGTGGGCGCGGATGCAGGCGATGCTCGAGGAAGCGGTCGACCGGATGAAGACCAGCCGCGGCGACGTGGTGCTGCTTGCAGTCGGCGGCGGCAATTTCCTGGTGCCGGATACGCTGCGCGGCGCTGCCCGGGTGGTACGCCCGCCGCACGCCGCGGTCGCCAATGCCGTGGGCGCGGCCATCGCCCAGGTCGGCGCGATGGTCGAGCAGGTCGTATCGTACGAACGCGAACCGCGCGAGGCGGCGCTCGACCGGCTGCGGGCCGAGGCGCGCGACCAGGCGATCGCAGCGGGCGGCATTCCCGACAGCGTCGAAATCGTGGAGATGGATGAAGTGTATCTGAGCTATCTGCCCGGCCGGGCCGCGCAGGTTCGCGTCCGCGCCGTTGCAGACCTCGCCGGCACGCCTGCCCTGGCCGCCCATGCGCATTGATCGCCAGGCGCTGCTCGATCTCGCCACCGGCGCCGCCTTTCTCGGCTCGGGCGGGGGCGGCGATCCCTATTATTCGCAGCTGCTCGGCGAGGCCGAGATCGCGCGGCGCGGCGCCTTCGAGCTGATCCCGCTCGATTCACTAGCCGATGATGCGCTGATCGCGCCGTGCGGCTGGATCGGCGCACCGACCGTCTCCGCGGAGAAGCTGCCCAACGGCCAGGAAGCGCTACTGGGCCTGCGCGAGCTGGAGCGGATCAACGGCCGCCCGATCGACGCCGTGATGGCGATCGAGATCGGCGGCGGCAACGGCTTGGCGCCGCTGCTCGCCGCAGCCGAGCTCGGCATCCCGGTGGTCGATGCCGACGGCATGGGGCGCGCGTTCCCGGAATCGCAGATGACCGTGTTCAGCATCGACGGGCTCCCGGCCTGCCCATCGGTAGTCACCTCTGCGAACGGCGAATTGCGGCTGATCGAGACCGACGACAATCTCGAACATGAGCGCCAGGCGCGCGCGCTGTCGATCGAGTTCGGCGGCAATGCCCATATGGTGGAATATCCGCTGAGCGGCGCGGCGGCGAAACGCCACGCGATTGGTGGCAGCGTCTCGGCGGCGATCGCGATCGGGGCGGCAGTGCGCATCGCGCGGGCTGCGAGCGAGGATCCGTTTGAGGCGCTGCATGCGGCACTGCGGGCCAGCGGGCTCTACCCCTTTGCCGGCACGATCTTCGACGGCAAGGTCGTCGATGTCGAGCGCGAGACGCGAGGCGGCTTTTCGGTCGGCCGCGTGGTGATCGAAGGATTCGGCGGCGAAGGGCGAATGGACCTGGAGTTCCAGAACGAGAACCTGATCGCCCGTGTCGATGGGGCGGTTCGCGCGATGGTGCCCGACCTGATCACCGTGATGGACCGCGAGACCGCCGACAGCATCACCACCGAGCGGCTGAAGTTCGGCCAGCGCGTCAAGGTGGTCGGCGCCGCCGCGCCCGCGATGCTGCGCGCCGAGCGGGCATTGACCTTTGTCGGGCCGGCCGCTTTCGGCTTTACCGAACCCTATCGTCCGATCGAGGACCTCAACGGCTGGAACCGCGGATGAGCAACGACGCCGACGACGCCTATGCCCACTCGCCGGTGCCCCAGGGAGTCACCGTCCCCGGCTGGCGGGTCGGGCTGATCGTCGCCAGCTTCTCGATCGGCCTGCCGGATTTCCTCAACGGATCGCACAACGCGCTGGCGCTCGGCTTTTCGGGCGCGGTGACCGCCGCGGTGATCGCGGGGCTGATCTTGTGCATCGGCGGATCGATGACGGCGATCGTCAGCGTGCGCACCCGGCTTTCGACCTACCTCCTCGTCCGCCGCTCGTTCGGCACCGGCGGCGCCGCGCTGATCAACACGGTGATCGCGCTGATCCATTTCTGCTGGTTCGGGGTGAACGCCTCCTTCTTCGGCGAAGCGATGGTCGAGGCGGCGCAAGCGAACGGCCTGCCGAGCAACTTCGCCGCCTTCGTGGTCCTGGGAAGCATCCTGATGATGGGCTCGACGGTAATCGGCTTCCGCGCGCTCGACCGGCTCGCGCTGGTCGCGGTACCGCTCCTAGCCGCGATCCTGCTCGCCGTGGTCGCGGTCACCTTGCGCACCCACGGCCTTGTCACCGCGCCCGATCCCAACCCGCCCGAACCGATGACCCTGGGCATCGCCGTCTCGGCGCTGATCGGCGCCTATATGCTGGCGGTTGCGACGATGCCTGACCTGTCGCGTTACACCCGCACTCCGCGCGGGGCGATCGCCAGCATGGCGCTGTCCTTCCCGATCGCCACGCCGTTGATGATGACCGCCGCCGCGATCCCCGCTCTGGCGACGCACGAGACCAGCGTGATGAAGCTGGTCGTTGCCTACGGCTTCGGCACGCCGGTGCTGTTCCTCCTGCTGCTGCCGACCTGGACGGTCAACGCGCTCAATCTCTATTCCTCGAGCCTGTCGCTCGGCAGCACCTTCCCGCGCGTGCGCCCCTGGCTGTTCACGGTCGCGGGTGGCGTGATCGGCACGATCCTGGCGCTGATGGGCATTCTCGAGGCGTTCATTCCCTTCGTGCTGTTCCTGGGACTGATCATCCCGCCGATCGCCGCGATCTATGTGATCGACGCCTGGACCCGCTACCGCACTGCTGACGCTGCGGAATCGCTGCTCGGCCTGCCCCGCTTCGACTGGCGCGCGATCGCGACCTGGCTGGCCTCGGTCGTGGTCGGGGTGCTCGGCACCTACAAGGGCTGGACGATCACCACCGTGCCCGCGCTCGATGCCACGCTCGTCGCGGGGCTGATCTACGCGGTGTTCAGGAAGCGCTGACCACCCCCGCGGCGATCAGCGCATCGATCGCCGCATCGTCGTAGCCGACCTCGCGAAGCACGTTCCGGCTGTCGGCCCCCAGCGCGTGCGGCGGGACGTCGGGCGCTTGCGGGACGCCGGTGAACTGCACTGGCTGCGGGATCACGCGCGCGACCGGGAAGCCTTCGGGCACGTCAAAGAAGCCGATCTCCTTCAGGTGCGGATCGTCGAGTATTTCCAGGGGGCTGGCCACTCGCGAGCAGGGCACGTCGATCGCCTCCAGCGCCGCGATCCAGGCAGCGGTGCTCCGAGCCTCCACGCTGGCCGCGACGATCGCGTAGAGCTCCCCGATATGCGCCTGGCGCTCGGCGGGCGACTGGAACCACGGCGCCTCGCAAACCTCCCCGCGCCCGATCGCGCCGAGGAAGCGCCGCCATTGCGGCTCGGTATAGGGCAGCACCGCGATCCAGCCATCGGCGGTGCGGAAGGGCCGGCGGTCGGGCGAAAGCAGGCGTGGATAGCCTGGAACACCGTCATTGGCGAAAGTTGCGCCGGAGAGGTGCTCGTTCATCAGGAAGGCGACCATCGCCTCGAACATCGGCACCTCTACGCGGAAGGGTCCGTTCCGCCCCCTTTCGCGCGCAAGCAGAGCCGAAAGTAAACCATAGACCAGATGCAGCGCCGCGACCTTGTCCGCGACGATCGTCGGCGCAAACTGCGGAGTGCCGTTCTGCAGGGCGGCAAGCCCGGCCAGCCCGCTCGCTGCCTGGATGATGTCATCAAAGGCGGGGCGGTCGCGATACTGGCCGCCGCGCCCGAAGCCGGTCGCCGCGCAGTGCACGATCCGCGGGTTGATCGCGACGACCTGCGCATATCCGAGACCAAGGCGATCGGCGGCGTCGAGGCGCATATTGTGGAACAGCACATCGGCGCCTTCGATCAGCCTCGCCAGCGCCGTGCGACCCTCGGGCGTCTTCAGGTCGAGCGCGAGCATGCGCTTGTTGCGGTTGTTGTTGACGAACAGCGCGCCGCCCCCCGGGCCGTGCGGATGGGCATGCCGGGCGATGTCACCCTCGAGCGGTTCCACCTTGATCACCTCGGCACCGAGATCGGCGAGGATCTGCCCTGCATAGGGCCCGAGCACCACCGCGCCGACTTCGATCACGCGCACGCCTTCGAGCAGGGGAAGCACTGCATCTCTCCGCAAAATCAATTGACTCTTATTTCCATATGGGGACAAATTAGTCCAGGATAAGAAATTGGAGAGGCCGCCAATGGAGTATCGTTTCGACCGTCTGTTCATCGGCGGCGAATGGGTCGAGCCCGTCGACGGAGGCGTGCGACCGAGCATCGATCCGGCCACCGGCAAGCCCTGGGGCGACGTCGCCTATGGCGGCAGGCAGGATGTGGACCGCGCCGTCGCGGCGGCACGCGCTGCGTTCGAGGGGCCGTGGCGCAAGATGGCGCCGTGGGAGCGCGCGGCGATCATGCGGCGCTTCGCCGATCTCTACGCGACCCAGGTCGATGCGCTGGCCCGGATCGAATCGCAGGACAATGGCCGCGCAATCCGCGAGTCGCGTGGCGATATCGGCATGCACGCGCAATATTATCACTGGTTCGCCTCGCTCGCCGACAAGCTGGGCGGGCGGACGATCCCGATGGACGACAGCGTCCACGCCTTCACTACCCGTTCGCCGGTCGGCGTGGTCGGCACGATCACGCCGTGGAACGTGCCGCTGATGGCCGCCGCCTGGAAGCTCGGCCCCGCGCTCGCCGCGGGCTGCACGGTCGTGCTCAAGCCCGCCGAGCAGACCCCGGCCTCGTCGCTGGCGCTCGCCAAGCTGTTCGAAGAAGCAGGCTTCCCGCCCGGCGTGATCAACGTCGTCCCGGGCGATGGCCCCGAGGCCGGCGCGCACCTCGTCTCGCATCCGGGCGTCGACAAGATCGCGTTCACCGGCGAGGGCGCGACCGCCAAGACGATCCTCAAGACCGGCGCCGACACGCTCAAGCGCTTCAGCTTCGAGCTCGGCGGAAAGGCACCGCATATCCTGTTCGCCGATTGCGACGTCGAGAATGCGCTCAACGCCGCGACCGGCTCGGCCTGGGCGCTGTGCGGCCAGAGCTGCGCGCTCGGCAGCCGCATCCTGGTCGAGCGGCCGATCTACGACCAGGTGATCGAGGGCTTCCGCCGCAATGCCGGCCGGGTTCGGGTGGGCAATCCGCTCGACCAGGCGACGCACATGGGGCCGCAAGCGCACCAGCAGCAGCTCGACAAGACGCTCTCCTATGTCGCGATCGGCCAGGGCGAAGGCGCCGAGCTGGTAACCGGCGGCAAGCGGCTCGACCAGGACGGCTATTTCGTCGAGCCGACCGTGTTCGCCGGCGTCGCGCCGAGCATGCGGATCGCGCAGGAAGAGATCTTCGGCCCCGTCGCCGCGATCATCCCGTTCGATGGCGAGGAAGAGGCCGTCGCGATCGCCAATGGCACGCAATATGGACTCGCGGCGGGCCTGTGGACCGGCGATGTCGGCCGCGCGCACCGCGTCGCCAACCGGATCGAGGCGGGCATCGTCTGGGTCAACACCTATCGCTACATCCGCTGGTCCACCCCCTATGGCGGCGTGAAGACCAGCGGCTGGGGCCGCGAGAACGGAGTCGAGGCGCTCGATTCCTATCTCGAGACCAAGACCACCGTCATCTCGACCACCGGCAAGTTCGCCGACCCCTTCGCCAATTGAGGAACTGAAGTCATGCGTCTGCAGGGCAAGCTCGCCATCGTCACCGCCGCCGCTTCGGGCATGGGCCGCGAGGGCGTCCGCCGCTTCGTGCGCGAAGGCGCGCGGGTCGCTGCGATCGACATCAGCTCGGAGGCGCTCAACGCGCTCGTCGCCGAGTTCGGATCGGACAAGGTGGTGCCGATCGTCGCGGACCTGCTCACGCCCGAGGGCGCGCGCGGCAGCATCGATCAGGCCGTCGAGGCGCTGGGCGGCGCCGATATCCTGTGGGCACATGCCGGCATGCCCGGCCCTGCCTCGGTCGAGAATCTCGACATGGACGCCTATCGCAAGGCGATCGACCTCAACATCACCGCCGCCGCGCTAGGCGCCGGCCAGGTCGCGCCGCACATGCGCGTGCGCGGCGGCGGCTCGATCATCTTCACCTCGTCGATCTCGGGCCTGGTCGGCTCGATGATGAGCCCGATCTACTCGGCGGCGAAATGGGGCGTGGTCGGGCTGGGCAAGAGCCTGGCGCTGGCGCTGGCCGGCGACAATATCCGCGTCAACGTCGTCTGCCCCGGCCTGGCCGACACGCCGATGAAGATCGGCTTCACCGGGCGCAGCGGCGATCCGGCCGAGGCGGCGGCGAACGAGGCGAAGGTAGTAGGCGCGGTGCCGATGGGCCGGCTGGTCAAGCCCGGCGAAGTTGCCGACGCTGCGCTGTGGCTCGCCTCGGACGAAGCCAGCTTCGTCACCGGCGTGGCGCTTCCCGTCGATGGCGGCTTCACGGCGCGCTGAGCGTGGCATATCGCCCTCTCTTCCACCCTCCAGCGGGCGATTGCGGACATGACGGTAAAGCAGGCGGAGAACGCGCTTCAGGTGCTGGAATATTTCGCCGAGCGCCGGCGCCCCGCCACCGCCGCGGAGATCGCGGACGATCTTGGCTGGCCGCGCTCGAGCACCTTCAAGCTGCTCGGCACGCTGGCGGCGCGGGGCTATCTCTACGAGCCGCAAGCGCGCGGCGGCCATTATCCGAGCCCGCGCTGGCTGGAACTGGCCGAGCAGGTGGCGCAGGCCGACCCGCTGCCGCCCGCGCTGCAGCGGCTGGTTCAGGAGGTCAGTGCCGAGACCGGCGAGACCACCGCGATCTCGGCCCCGGCGGGCACGCATGCGATGTTTGTCGCGGTGAAGGAATCGCGCCACGCGGTCCGCTATTTCGCGCAGGTGGGCGACCGGGTGCCGATCCATGCCAGCTCGGCGGGCCGCGCGCTGCTCGCCCAGATGGCGCCGGACGAGCGCCAGGCGCTCTACCGCAAGATCGACTTCGCCCGCTATTCGGCAACCACGCCGATGACGCCGGAGCGAGTCGAGGCCGAGCTGGCCGAGGCCGCAGCGCGCGGCTGGCACCAGAGCAATGCGGAATATACGCCGGACCTGGCCGGCGTCGCCCTGCCACTGTCGACCAGCGGCCGGCGCCTGTCGATCGTCGTGGTCGGCCCGGTCTCGCGTTGCCTCGAGCGGCGGCCGGAGATGGCTGCGGTGCTGGCGCGGCACGTGGGGAAGCTGGGCTGAGCCCACTCCCCTCCCTGCAAGGGAGGGGCCGAGGGTGGGTTGCGAACGCAGCGAGCCCCGCTGCCAGGAACAAAGGAAAATCTCGGGCATCGAGCCCGACCTTTTCCAACCCGCCCCTAGCCCCTCCCTTGCAGGGAGGGGAACAGCAGACCCCGCTCCCAACAATCCCGATGCCCGGCCCATGCAGGCGCGAGCACGCCCTTCACCGAGAGGAAGCCCATGTCCAACGATCCCCGCGCGGCGATCGCCGCTGAACCCATGCGCCTGGCGCAGATCGCGGTGGTCGCGGTCTGCATCGCGTTGAACGCGCTCGACGGCTTCGACGTGCTGGCGATCAGCTTCGCCGCGCCCGGGATCGCCAAGGAGTGGGGTGTCGACAAGGCGGTGCTCGGCGTGGTGCTGTCGATGGAGCTGATCGGCATGGCCGCAGGATCGGTGCTGCTCGGCAATCTCGCCGACCGGATCGGGCGGCGCCCGACGATCCTCGCCTGCCTGTGCGTGATGGCGCTGGGCATGTTCGGCGCAGCGCACGCGACCGGGGTGGAGATGCTTTCCGCAATTCGGCTGTTCACCGGGCTGGGCATCGGCGGCATGCTCTCCGCGACGAGCGCGATGGTCGCCGAATTCTCGAACAGCCGCCGCCGCGGGCTGGCGACCGTGCTCAACATCGCCGGCTATTCGACCGGGGCGATCCTGGGCGGGCTGGTCGCCGCCAGGCTGCTCGCGGGCAGCGGCGACTGGCGCAGCGTGTTCCTGTTCGGCGGCACGATGACGGTGGTGGCGCTGCCCCTCGCCTTCTTCCTGCTGCCCGAATCGATCGAGTCGCTGCTCGCCCGGCGCCCGGCCAACGCGCTGGCGGCGATCAACCGCACGCTCGCACGTCTCCGGCGCGCGCCGATCGAGGCACTGCCGCCGGTGGACGAAGCACGCGCCCGCCCGTCGATCCTCGCGCTGTTCTCGCGCGACTATCGCGCCGTCACGATCCTGCTGACAATCGCCTATTTCGCGCAGATCACCTTCTTCTACTACATCCAGAAATGGGTGCCGAAGATCGTCGTCGACATGGGCTTCGACGCGGCACAGGCGGCGCGGGTGCTGGTGTTCGCCAATGTCGGCAATCTGCTCGGCGCGCTCGCTATCGGCCTCGCCACCCAGGACCTGCCGCTGCGCCCGCTGATCGCCGGGGCGATGCTGGTCGGCGTCGCCGCGATCGGTGTGTTTGGGCTGGGCTTCCACGACCTGACTTTGCTTTCGCTGAGCGTCGCGGTGGCGGCCTTCTTCGTCAACGCCGGTGTGGTCGGCATCTACCCGCTGCTCGCGCATGCCTATCCGGCCGAACTGCGCGCCAGCGGCACCGGCTTCGTCATCGGCATCGGCCGCGGTGGGTCGGCGGTGGGGCCGCTGCTTGCCGGCACCTTGTTCGCCGGCGGTGCCGGACTGCTCACCGTGTCGCTGGTGATGGGCCTGGGCGGGATCATCGCGGCGACGGCGATCGTGCTGCTGCGGCCCAAGCGCTAAGGCCCCGATCCTACACAGCCGCCCGCACCGACTCGGCAAAGTTCACGAAGTCTACGCCAAGGGCTGGTTTTGGCGGTGCTTAAGTTGACTAACTTCCCGCAAACGCGTCGCATCTCGCAACATCCTTGCGTGCGCGGGATCCTATCTTTCCAACATTTCAAAGAGCGGCCGGCCAGTGCGCCGGCCGCGTGAGGCAAGCAGGCGAAATCCTACATTGCAAGAGGGTGCTATTGCACCGAGCGCAGCAGGATGCTGGTCTCGCTGTTGAGCACCCCTTCCACCGTGCGCATCTCGCGCAGCACCCGATCGAGATCGATCAGCGATTCCGCCTGCACCTCGGCGACCAGGTCCCAGGCGCCGTTGGTGGTGTGGAGCGCGGTGATCTCGGGCAGGCCACGCAGCGCGCGGATCACGGCGCTGGTCGAGGCGCCCGCCACTTCGATCAGGGTGATCGCCCGCACGCCGTCCCGGGCGCCGCGCTCCTCGGCGCGCACCGTGAACCCCAGGATCGCGCCCGATTCGAGCAAGCGGTCGAGCCGCGCCTGCACCGTGGCGCGCGATACCTTGAGCGCGGCCGCCAGCCGCGAGACCGGGGCGCGGCCATCGGCACGGAGCAGCGAGATGAGCTGGCGATCGAGCGAGTCGAGAAGGATCATGCAGATTGCCTAGCATGACCCTGCATTTTGCCGAACGATTACCCGACAGCTACGCAATCCGATAATTTTTCCTGACAACCTGCGGAGCTACCCTTGTCCCGAAACGCAAATAGGGGAAGCAGCATGACAGTGTATGTCGGGGTGGAGGATCTTTGCCGGCTGGTCGGATCGGTCGGCGTCGAGGCATTTATCACAGGCATCGCCGCGCGCGTGGAAAGCGACTTCCGCCGCTGGGAGGAATTCGACAAGGCGCCCCGGTACGCCAGTCATTCGCCGGACGGAGTGATCGAGCTGATGCCCGCGGCGGATCGCGCGCGATTCAGCTTCAAATACGTCAATGGGCACCCGAAAAACACGAAACTCGGGCTGCAGACCGTCGCGGCGTTCGGGGTGCTGGCGGATGTCGATACCGGCTATCCGGTGCTGCTGAGCGAGATGACGCTGCTGACCGCGCTGCGCACCGCGGCGACCTCGGCGCTGGCGGCGCGCTACCTGGCGCGGCCGAACAGCCGGACGATGGCGATCATCGGCCTCGGCGCCCAGTCCGAGTTCCAGGCGATCGGCTTCCGCGCGCTGTGCGGGATCGAGCGGCTGCAGATATGGGACATCGACCCCGCCGCCACCGCCAAGTTCCGCGCCAACATGGCCGGGCTGGGCTTCCAGGTGACCGCGGCGAGCTCGGCACAGGACGCGGTGCTCGGCGCGGACATCGTCACCACCGTCACCGCCGACAAGGCGCAGGCGACGATCCTCTCCGACAACATGGTCGGCGCGGGCATCCACATCAACGCGGTGGGCGGCGACTGCCCGGGCAAGACCGAGCTGGCGCCAGCGATCCTGTCGCGCGGCACCGTGTTCGTCGAATATCCCGAGCAGACCCGCATCGAAGGCGAGATCCAGCAGATGCCCGCGGACTTCCCGGTGACCGAGCTGTGGAAGGTGTTCGCCGGCCAGGCGCCGGGGCGCAGCAGCGCCGACGAGATCACTATCTTCGACTCGGTCGGCTTCGGGATCGAGGACTTCTCCGCCCTCTCCTACCTCCACGACCTGATCGAAGGCCGCGACGACCTGCGCCGGCTCGACCTGATCGTCGAGCCGAGCGATCCGCGCGACCTGTTCGGGCTGGTCAGCGGGCGGGAAGCCATCCAGCGCGCGGCGTAAAGGAGGACTGCGCCACATCGAACCTGCCGTTCCCCGGCGGAAGCCGGGGAACAAGATGCCGGTAGGATCGCCCTAGAGCTTCACCGTCCGCAGGATTACCTGACGGTCGCCGACATGGACGGGCTGGGCAGTGGCGGGACGAGCCGCCACCAGCGCCTGCCCGGCCGGGCCCAGCCCGTAGCGGGTGCGCAGCCAGGTCAGCTCGGGCACCGGCGCCTTGGGATCGAGCAGCACCTTGACGTCGAGGCTGCGGCAACCCTGGCCGGTGCAGCCGATATAGCGCAGCGGGCCGCTGGTCCTGGGCGTGGTTCCCTGCACGGTGATCCCGCGGACGGCGTCGCCCTTGCCGAAGAACAGCTCCTGCCGGTCGGAAAGCGGCGAAACCGCGCGCAGGCGGATCGTGCGGCCGGCGGCATCACGGGTATCGGAGAGGACCGTCAGCGCGCCATCCTCGGCGATCGCCGGCGCGGGCGCCTGCCACGAATTGCCCCATTCGACCGGATTGCCGGACTCGCGCGCGGTATCGGCGAAAGGCGCGGCCTGGCGCATCGCGGCGGGCAGCGGGCCGTTGTCCTCGATCGAGAAGCTCGGCTTGCCGTCGATCTGGCGATAGACGATCGGCAAATGGCGCGGCGCGTCGATGCTGAAGGCCGGGACGAGCAGCGCCGCGATGCCGGCGCCGGCGAGCAGGACGCCGTTCGCCGCGGACGCCAGCCAGGCCGGCGCCTCGCGGAAGACGGCAAGGAACAGCAGCAGAAAGACGAGCAGCAGCACGATCGGCGCGGCATGTTCGGGGAACAGGCCGTCCTGGAATCCGCCCATCACCGGCAAGGCAAGCAACGCGAAGGCGATGCCCGCCAGCGCCGCCAGCCAGGGCGTCGCCGGCGCGAGGCGGGGCACGAAGCTCGCCGCCACCGCCGCGATCACGAAGAGCAAGGGCCACACCGCAAGCACCGACAGGCCGGGGACGAAAGCGAACAGCCCGAGGACGATCGCGGCGAACCAGGCCCAGGCCGAAGCGGCGAGCTGCACGCCGCTGGTCACGCGGAGCGCACGTAGCGCCAGCGTCGCGCCGGCAAGCGCGGCGGCTCCCTGCAAGAGGCGCAAGGCGGCGGGATAGGCGGTCGCATAGTCGGCCTCGCTGCGCAGCAGTGCGACGAGCGCCGTCACCGCGATCGCCAGCACCGCGCCCATCAACAGCGCGACCAGCGGCGCGAGCGCCGTCCGGACCGAAGCGCCCGCGCGTTCGCGCACGAAGAGCAGGACCGAAGCCCCGAAGCCGAGCAGCATCAGCCCGAGCGCCACCGGCTTGGCCAGCACCAGGAACAGCGCGCCATTCAGGTCGACGAACAGCTTCTGGCCCTCGGCACCCGCCTTGGCGCCGCTACGCGGCTGGGTCGCGAAGCCCTGCACCGCCGCGAGCGCGCTGTTGCCCATGTGCTGGACAGTGGCGCGATCGAGATGGGCGAGATTGTCGAGCGGAGTGTGATAGCGCTTGCCGCCGCCGATCACCGCGAAGTTCGCCGCATCGACGCCGAGCGGCAGCAGCACGGTAAGGTCGGTATCGTTGGGCAGGATCGAATAAAGGTCGCTCGCCAGCGAATTGGCGGCGGGAACCTGCCCGCCCGCGCCGAGCGCGGCGACGTCGCGGCCATTGGGCGTGCTCGTCTGGAACATGTTGGCCGGCCCGGTGGTGCCGCGCGCCTCGAGGTTGACCACCGCGCCCACCCGCCTGGCGAGCGGGTCTTCGGCGGCAAAGGCGGCGGCGCCGACGAGTCCGGCCTCCTCGGCATCGGTGACCAGCACCAGCACCGGGCGGCGGGGCGGGTTCGCCTTGAGGAGGTGCGCGATCTCGAGCGCCACGGCGACGCCCATGCCGTCGTCGGCGGCGCCGGGGCCGGCGGGGACCGAGTCATAGTGGGCGGCGATCGCGATCGCGTCGTCGCCGGGCGCGGTGACCCAGAAGCGCAGGTTGCGCGGGCGCGCGCAGATCGCGGCGCCCTTGCGCGCGGTATTGCAATGGAAACGCTCGTCGATCTCGGGCGTGAAGCCGAGCGCGCGGACCTGCTGCATCAGCCGCTGGAGCACCGCTTCATTGGCGGGCGTGCCGGCGGGATGCGGGCGCTGATCGCCGAGGATCGTCGCGAGCCGCGCGACCGCGCGCTGCGTGTCGAACGCGCCGGCGCTGCCCGGGGCGCTGACGCCGATCGGGCGGACCGTCCAGACCAGGAGCAGCACGAGACAGAGCGCCGCGAGCCGCCAGCCCGCCTGAAATCGCGAAATCCCCATCCTGCTCCCCCTTCTTCTTCGGGCGCGATCATTCCAGCCGATCGCCCGCGCGACAAGGGCGCAGGCGGGTAAGGCGCTCAGCCGAGCAGGTTCTTGTGGACCACGCCGTCCTTGACGATCAGCAGCAGGTTGCGCGCGGGATCCTCGAGCAGGGGGAGATCGTCGAGCGGGTTGCCGCGGACGAGCAGCAGATCGGCCCAGGCCCCTTCCTTGACCACGCCGAGCGGCGCGGCGCGATAGGGATTGCGCTTGCCGCTGCGGGCGAACAGCGCGCAATTGCCCGAGGTCGCGATGCGCAGCACCTCGGCATTGGAGAAGATCGCGCCGAGCCGGGGCAGCATCGCGTTCTCCGTCCGCGATTCCGCGGTGCGGGCGAACAGGTCGGTGCCGAAGGCGACCGGGACGCCGTGCTTCTTCGCCAGGCCGACGCTCGATCGCCAGCCGGCATCGCCGAGCGATTCATGCGCCTTTTCCAGCTGCGCCGGGCTGAGGACATTGTCGCCGGTCTCGAAGGGCTGGGTGGAGAGCCAGGCGCCCTTCTCGGCCATCAGCGCGGCGGTGGCGTCGTCGATCAGATGGCCGTGCTCGATCGAGACCACGCCGGCCTCCAAGCAGCGGCGCACGCCGGCGGCGGTGTAGACATGCGCGCAGGCATAGGTGCCCCAGTCGCTCGCCGCCTGGACGATCGCGCGCAGCTCCTCGGGGGTGAACTGGAGCGTGTCGATCGGATCGAAGTCCGAGGTGACGCCGCCTCCGGCCATGATCTTGACCTGGGTGGCGCCGCGCTTGAACTGCTGGCGCGCGGCGGCGAGCACTTCGGGCACGCCGTTCGCCACCGCCGTCATCCCCATGCGGCGATAGCGCGAGGGCGCGCCGCCCAGGGTCGGCGGCAGCTCATCGGCGGGATCGAAATCGCCGTGGCCGGAGGTCTGCGAGATCGCCGCGCCGCTCGGGTAGCAGCGCGGGCCGGGCATGATGCCGCGCTCGATCGCGTCGCGGATGCCGAAGATCGAGCCGGCGGTGTCGCGCACCGTGGTGAAGCCGCGCAACAGCTGGCGCTCGGCATCCTTGAAGACGAGCGCGACCGAGACCGGGTCTTCCGGCCCCACCCAGGGCACGCCCTTCACGGCCGCCATGTGCCAATGCGCATCGGTGAGGCCGGGCATCAGCGTCTGCCCTGCCCCGTCGATCACCGTGGCGCCCGCCGGCACCGCGATGTCGCCGGCCGAGACCGCGTCGATCCGGTTGCCGGTGATCCGGACATTGCGCGCCGCGCGCGGGCTCCCGGTGCCGTCGAACAGCCAGGCGCCCTTGATCAGGAGCGTCGGCGGCGCCGGATCCGGCGCGCGGGCAGCACCGAGCAGCGGCGAGGCGAGCAGCCCGCGCAGCGCGGTGCGGCGGCTCAGTTCCATCGCTACGCCGCCGCGCCGGTGAAGCGCTCGACTCCGTCGACAAAGGTGCGCAGCACGCCGGTCTTGAGATACTGGTCGCTCGGCACGGTGAGCAGGTCGCGATCGAGGACGACCAGGTCGGCGAGATAGCCCGGCGCGATGCGGCCCATCCGATCCTCGCTGAAGCCGGCATAGGCCGCGGTGCGGGTATAGGCGGTGAGCGTCGCCTCGATCGAGACGCGCTGCTCGGGATGCCAGCCGTTCGGATTGGCGCCGTCGATCGTGTGGCGCGTCACCGCGGCGTCGATGCCGGTCAGCGGATCGATCGGCGCGACCGGCCAGTCCGAGCCGAAGCAGGTCGTCACCCCGGCCTTGAGCAGGGTGTGGAAGGCATAGGTGCGGTTCAGCCGCTCCTCGCCGATCCGCTTGACCGCCCAGCGCCCGTCATCGGCGGCGTGATAGGGCTGGACCGAGGCGATGACCTTCTGGCGCGCCATGCGGTTCCAGGCGCCGGGGCTGAGATGCTGGGCATGCTCGATGCGGAAGCGCCGGTCGCGCGGGCCGTTGCGGCGGGCGGCATCGAGATAGATGTCGAGCACCGTGTCGTTCGCCTCGTCGCCGATCGCATGGGTGGTCATCGCCAGACCGGCGGCATCCGCTGCCGGGATCCATTGCCGCATGTCCTCGACGCGGGTGGTCCATACGCCGCGCTGGTCGTGCGCATCGACATAGGGCGCGTAGAAGCGCGCGGTGCGGGCGCCGAGCGAGCCGTCGGACACGCATTTGAGCGCGCCCCAGCGCACCCAGTCGTCGCCCCGCCCCTCCGCCTTGACCAGCGCGAGCATCCGCTCCCAATCGGCGAGCGGCACGAAGGAATAGAAGCGCAGCCCCGTCGGCCCCTTCGCGCGCAGCCGGCGGGCGGCATCCTGCACCGACCAGTCGACCTCGGTATTGTGGACCTGCGCGACGCCCTTGCTCAGCGCATTCTCGATGCCGCGCCGCATATATTGGTCGATCATCGCCTCGGTGGGCGGCGGGATGACCTGGAGCACGCGGCGGGTGGCATTGTCCTTGAGCACGCCGGTCGGCTCGCCGCGCTCGTCGCGCTCGATAACGCCGCCGGCAATGTCGGGCGTGTTGCGATCGATCCCGGCCAGCCTGAGCGCCGCCGAGTTGAGGAACAGCGAGTGGAGATCGGTTCGCGGGATCGCGATCGGGACGTCGGCGGTCACCGCATCGACCCATTCCTTGCGCGGCAGCTGGCCGCCGAAGCGCTGCTCGTCCCACGGGCCGCCGGTGAGCCACTGGCCGCGGGGCACGTCGCGCACCGCCTTACCGATCCGCGCGACCCATTCCTCGCGCGAGCGGACCTCGAGCAGGTCGGGCTGGGTGAGGTTGGGCGAGCCGCGCAGGAAATGGGTGTGGCAATCGGTGAAGGCGGGCATGACGAACGCGCCCTTGCAATCGATCACGCGCGTCGTCGTGCCCGTGGCGGAGCGCACCGCCCGCGCGCCGAGCGCCGCGATGCGGTTGCCGGCGATGCCGACCGCGTCGGACATGCCCGCGCCGCCCGTCCACACGCGCGCGTTGACCAGCGCGATGTCGAGCGTGCCGGCCGCGGCGAAGGCCGGCCCGCACAGCATCGCCGCGCCTCCCGATGCGATGAAGCCGCGCCGCGAAATCTCATGCGCCATGATCCGCCCCTTCCGTTCCATATCGCGTCAAGGCCAGGTGAAGGCGAAGCGCAGCGTCTCGGTGACCGAGCGGCTGGGCACGGTGATGTGCACCTCGCCCGGATAGAGCTCGAACCGGCTGCGCAGGCCATAGGCGGAAAGCGGCTCGATCCGCTTGGCGAAGGCCTGGGGATCCCAGCGCTCGAGCGCGGTCTCGTCGCGTTCGCCGGCGACGACCATTATGCGCGCGACCTTGGCGATCTTGCCCGATGCCAGGCCAGCGGCGAAATCGCGTTCCTCCTTGAGCATCTCCTGCTCCTGCCAGAACAGCGACGGGCTCGCCGCGACGATCGCGTGGAAGGCGCCGGGCCGGGTAAGCAGCGCATGCGCGGCGAACAGGCCGCCGAGCGAATGGCCGAACAGCGCCTGGCGGGCGGGATTGACCGGGAAGCGCTTGCCGATCTCGGTGCGCAGCGGCCCGGTGAGGAAATCGAGGAACCGCTCCCAATGGCCATAGGGGGACTTGCCCAGCGCCTCCCAGGGCGGCGGCGGCGGGCCGCCGGTCAGGTCGTCGAGCCGGCGGATGTCATAGGCGGCATCGCCCGGATAGCCGACGCCGACGACGATCGACTTGCCGATATCGGTGCCCTCCTGGATCCGCCGCGCCTCGGCAAAGCCGGCGAACATCGCGTTGCCGTCGAGCACGTAGAGCACCGGGAAGCCGCCCGGGGGCGGCGCGATGTCCTTGCCGGGATAGGAGACGAAGATGCGGTAGATCGCGCCGTTGGGCGCGGTCATGTCCCACATCTGGGTGGAGGGCATGGTGTAGCCCGGCACGGCAGGCGTGGGCACCGCCGCGGGCACGGGCGCAGCCTGCTGGGCCTGCGCGGCGGTTGCCGAAAGCGCCAGGGCGATGGCCCCGGCTTTCCATGAACGGGTCACTGGGTCTCTCCATGCGGCTGGTGCTGAGCGAGGGTGAAGGCCGGCTCGGGCGTGCCGGTGCCGAGCACCCGGTCGGCGAGATAGCGGCCCACCGCGGGGCCGTGCTTGAACCCGTGGCCGCTGCCGCCGCCGGCGATCCAGGCATTGGCCCAGCCCGGATGGCGATCGATCAGCAGATGGCCGTTGTCGCTATTCTCATATTGGCAGACCCGCGATTCCGCGAGCGGGCGGCGGGCGAGATCGGGGAAGCGCCGGGCGAGATAGGCGCGGACCTTGGCCAGCGCTTCCTCGGTGACGACGCGGTCGGCGCCGTCCGGATCGAAGCGCGGGCCGTGGCGATCGAGCGCGATCTTGAAGCCGCGATATTCGATGTCCGGAAAGCCATAATGCAAATCAATATCACTGGCATCGACCCAAGCGGGCTGCTTGCTGCCCTCGAACCGGTCGTCGCCCGGCGCGGGGGCGAAGAAGAACACGTCCTGGCGCGTCGGCACGATGCGGCTGCCGACCACCTCGGGGAACAGCCTGGGCAGCCAGGGACCGCAGGCGAAGACGAAGCGATCGGCGCGGAGCGTCTCGCCGCCATTGCCGGTGATCGCCGCGAGCGCCGCTCCGGTGGCGTGCGGCGGATCGACGGCGAACGGGCGGAAGCTGCCGCCGGCCGCCACGAACTCGCGCACCAGCGTCTGGACGCTGCGCCGGGCCATCAGCGCGCCCATGGTCGGCTGCAGGATGCCGACCGCGATGCCGTCGAAGTTCATCTGCGGCCAGCGCCGCGTGAGATCGGCCGCGCCGAGCTTCTCGATCGGGATGCCGAGCCCGCGTTGCAGCGCGATGCTCGCGTCGATCTTCGCGCTGTCCTGGCCATAGATGTAGAGCGCGCCGACATCGTGGAAGATCGGGCTCTCGTGCCGCTTCGACAGCGCCTGCCACTCGGCGAGCGATTCCCAGGCCCAGCGGGTATAGAGTGCGTTGCCGGCATATTCGGTGCGGATCAGCCGGGTCTCGCCGCCCGAGGAGCTGCGCGCATGCGCCGCGCCCCAGGCATCGACGAGCAGCACCTTCTCGCCGCGGCGCTGCAACGTCCATGCGGTCCAGGCGCCGAACACGCCGGCACCGACGACGATGACGTCCCAACCGCTGCCCGCCCTCGCCCGCACGGGCACGCTCGCCAGCGTGGGCAAGGCCGCAGCGCCACCGATCAGGTGCCGCCGCGAGAGCGTCACTGGCCCTGCGCCGAACCGGGATTGGCGGCGCGCCACGCATCGAGCCGCGCCAGCCACTGCGACGCCAGGATCGGGCCCTGCGCGGTGGTCTCGCTGTGCCAGGCGACGTTCTTGCGCATCTCGAGCCAGAAGGCCGGCCCGGTCGCCAGGCCCAGCGACTTCGCCTTGGCATCCATCGCCGCCTGCTGCGCCGGCGTGGCGGGGGTCTTGGGATAGGGCTTGAACAGCAGCACGTCCCAGCCCTCACCCTCTTCGTGGATGAACATCTGGGTGCGCGGCTGGCCGCCCGCGGCCGAGACTTCGTCCCACAGCGCGAGCTTGCGGATGAAGTCTTCCTGCCGGCCCGGCGCCATGCGGAAGACCTCGAAGGCGGCCTTGGGAAACGGCTCTTCCGCTGCGGGCGGCTGGGCGAAGCCGATCGCCGGAACGAGCAGAACGGCGAGCAATGTCAAAGCCTTCATCTGAACCCCCTGTTTGGACGGATTAGTCTCCACGGGGAAATTCAGGTCAAGCAAGCCGATGGGTAATTACCCACCCTCTCCGCCGGGCAGCACCGGCGACTATGCCTTCCAGCGAAGTGCGTCGCCGGCGGTCCGCACGGCGACGCACCCTGGCCTTAGCGGCGGCCCTTCTTCTTGGCGCCGATATCCATCGCGTAATAGCGCTTCAGATAGTCGCCCACCGCGATCGCCACCGTGTCGCCGAAGCGGCGGCGGTTCTCGGCGGTGTCGCGCAGGCCCTTGTAGTTGGTCTCGAACTGGACGCCGCAGATCTTGCCGTCGGTCTTGCTGCCTGCCGCGGCAGCATCGGCCGAGCAGCCGTGGCGCAGCGTGTTGTAGCCCGCCGAGAAATATTTGTTGGCGCCCGGCGCCGGATCGGCGTCGCTCGGCACTGCGCGGAAGCCGTCACGCTCGAAGGCGGAGCCCAGCGCATCCGGCCCGCGCAGGATATCGGCGAGCTGAACCTTGTCCGACAGCAGGTTGCGGATCGACACCCGGTCTCGCAGCGCCTTGTCGGCATTGAGCGACGCGTCCGAATAATTGACCTGCGCGGTGGTCAGCAGATAGCCGATCTCGACCCGCTGAATCTGATGGGCGTGGCCGTGCACATCCATGTACCAGCCCTTGCCGAAGTCGCGGATCACTTCGCGCTCGGCCTGCTCGATAAAGGCATGCCATTCGTCGAACGCCTTGCCGGCCTCGGGCGAGCCGCAGGCCGCCTCCTCGAGCGGACGGTTCGCGTCCAGCTTCTTGCGGGCGATATGGCTGACGACGACATAGGGATAGAAGCCGTGGCGGCGATAAAAGGCATCGCGCATCGCCTTGGCGAGCTCGAGCGTGTTGGTGTCGCGCACCACCACCGCCTTGCCGCCGCAGCTCTCGGGCGTGCGGTCCGGGATCGATTCCGGCATCATGTTGCCGCCATGCGGCGCGGTGATGATCACCGGCCCGTTGCCCGGCATATATTCGATATAGCCCTTGTCCCCCCAGACAGACTGGAGCGACGGCGCCTTGTCCTGCGCCTCGGTGGCGGTAGGTGCCGGAGTGGCGGCGACCGCGGCTCCGGAGAACAGCGGCAGCGCGATCGCGAACGACTTCAACATGATGGTCTTCCCTTGTGCGAGGTTCAGAAGCGCCAGCCGAGCGTCGCGCGGACGCCGTGATCCTGGGCGTTGGAGGCATATTCGCCGACATAGCGGACCGAGAGCGTGCCGCCCGCCGCGTCGAGCGCGATGCCGAGATCGAGCGCGGCGCTGGTGTTCGACGGCTGGTTGCCGGAGATGGTGAAGGCCTGGCCGGTCGCCAGGAAGCGGGCATCGCGCGCCGCGACCTTGTCGAGATCCTGGCTCTGCACCGCGACGGCACCCGTCAGGCGCAGCCGGCTGCCGGTGAAGACAGGCAGCGCGCCGTTGAAGCGCACGCCGGCCTTGCTCCCCAGCACGCCCTGCTGGACCTTGCCGAGCTCGAGCGCGGCGAGACCGCCGGTCTCGACGATGTGCTTCGCGGCCACGCGGCTCGCGCCGCTGGCGACGAAGGGCTCGATGTTCCAGCGGTGCAGCGCGATCGAATAGGCGACTTCGCCAAAGGCCTGGACGATGTTGGTCGTCCCGCGCCCGGCCGGCGTATCGCCGAAGCCGCCGATCGACACCGAGCGATAGGCCTTGGCGAGGCTGCTCTCGACCGTCGCGCCCAGGCGCACCTTGAGCCGGCCGGCGCGGTAGCCGCCATAGATGCCGAAGGTCGTGGCGGTCATCGTCGCGCGGCTCGCGAGCCCGTCCGCGCGGATGTCGCTGGTGCCGTGCCCGGCGACCGCGCCGAGGCGCAGGCCGCCGAGCGTGGCGTCGAGCCCGCCGCGCACGCCGGTCATCCGGCGACCGAGCGCCGCGTGCCCATCGTCCGCGTCGATATCCATGTCGCTCGACGAATATTGCAGCCACACGCCGCCGTTTACCGGCTCGCCGAGGCGATCCAGCACGGCGTCGCGGTTCTGGCGGGCCTGGTGGAGCGCCAGCGCCGGCAGCGCGGCGTAGACTTCGCCCGAAAGCTGGGTGAAGGCCTGGCGCGCGCCGACAGTATCCTGGCCCAGCACCTGGCTGAACACCGTGCCCGCGCCGGCCGCCTGGACCGCCTTGGCCACCGCCACCTGGTTCGGCGTCGCCGCTACCGCTTCGAAGGCGATGTCGGTACGGCGCAGCACCAGGTTCACGGCATTGGCCGTGTAGACCAAGCTCGGCGCGAGGAACGCCAGGTCACTGGTGACGCCGGCGAACTTCCCGGTCAGCGTGCCGCCCGCGCTGACGATCTGATAGGTGGTCGAGGCGTTATAGCCCGATCCCAGCGGCATCACGCGCACCGTGCCGCCCTCGATCACGACATTGCCGCCCGCGGCGACCAGGTCGCTGCCGATCGTCGCATTGGTCTCGACTTCGTAGACCGATCCGGCGCGGAAGGTGACGTTGCCGGTGGTCGTGATCGTCCCCACCGAATTGCCCGGCGTCAGCGTGCCGACCACGTCGAGGCTGGCGAAGGTGCCGGTGCCGCCCAGGCGCCCGCCCGCCGCGACGGTCATCGCGGTGTTGGAGAGCGTGCCGTTGACCACCAGCTTGCCGGCATCGACGCGGGTATAGCCCGAATAGGTGTTGGCCGCGGTGAGCGTCAGCGTGCCGGTGCCGGTCTTCACCAGGTTGCCGGTGCCGCTGATCACGCCGTCATAGGTGGTGCTGACGTTGTTGCCGCCCACGGTGAGCGTGGCGGTGCCCAGCGTCACGGTGCCCGCGCCGGTGAGGCCGGCGATCGTCTGGTCGAAGCTCGCCAGGTCGAAGCGGCCCGCCGCGATGTTGAGCGCGCTCAGCGCGATCACGTTGGTCGCGCCTGCCCGCAGGATGCCGCCGCTGATCGTGGTGGTGCCGGTATAGCTGTTGGCACCCGAGACGGTGAGCGTGTTGGTGCCCGCCTTCTCGACATTGCCGGTGCCGCTGATCACGCCGGCCCAGGTCTCGGTCGCGGTGCCGGCGATGACGAGGTTGGAGGTGCCGAGCTGGACCGCGGCGCCGGCGACGCCGCGCAGGCCGGCCAGCGTCTTGCTGCCCGCGGTGAGATCCAGCACGCCGGTGGCCGAGGTGATGTTGACGCCGCCGGCAAGGCTGCCGGTGGCGGCGAGCACCAGCGTGCCGCCCGAGATGGTGGTGAGCCCGGTATAGGTGTTGGCGCCCGCCAGCGTCAGCGTACCGGTGCCCGTCTTGGTCAGCGCGCCGGTGCCCGAGACGACGCCCAAGAAGCTGCTGCTGCCGTTGCCGCTGCCCACGGTCAGCGTGTTGCTGCCCAGCGTGACGCTGCCGGCGCCGCTCAGCGTGCCGATGGTCTTGGCCGTGGCGATCGACAGCGTGCCCGCCGAGGCGATGTCGACCGCGCCGGTGGTGCTGATCGAGTTGGCTGCGGTCAGCGCGAGCGTGCCGGCATCGATGCGGGTGCCGCCGGTATAGGTGTTGGCGCCGGTGAGCGTCAGCGTGCCTGCGCCTGCCTTGATCAGCGTGCCCGCGCCCGAGATGACTCCGCCGAAGCTGCCATCGGCTGCCGTCTCCGCGACGGTCAACGCGCCGCTGGTGCCCAGCGTGACCGCGCCGGTGCCGGCGAGGCGGCTGACCGACAGGGCGTTGCCGGCCAGATCGAGCGTGGCGCCGGTCGCGACGTTCACTGCGCCGGTGCCGAGCACGGTCGCGCCGGAGAGGCGCAGCGTGCCCGCGTCGATGCTGGTGCCGCCGCTGTAGCTCTGCGTGCCGCCAAGCGTGAACACGCCGGTGCCGGTCTTGCTGAGCTGGCCGGTGCCCGAGAGCGTGCCGGCGAAGGCGCTGGTCGCGTTGCCGGCACCCACCGCCAGGTTGGCGTTGAGCACCACGGCGCCCTCGCCCGCAAGCGCGCCGAGCGTATTGGCGGCGGCGATATCGAGCGTCGCGCCCTTCGCCACCGTCACCGCGGACGTCGCCGCGATGGCGTTGCTCGCGGCGAGGCGCAGCGTGCCGCCGCTGACGAGAGTCGCGCCGGTATAGCTGTTCTGCCCGCCCAGGATCAGCGTGCCGCTGTCGAGCTTGGTCAGCCCGCCGGTGCCGGCGATGCTGGCATCGATGCGCGCGGTCACCCCGTCATCGACGCGGATGCTGCCGTCGGCCGAGGTCACCGTCAGCGTGCCGGTGCCCGCGGCGATGACATAGCCGTTGTTCATGAACTGCATGCCGGTGTACGAAATCCCGGCATCGACCGTCACGGTGCCGCCGGTGCCCTGGAACACCGCGAACTTGGAGCCCCAGCGCGTGTTCTCCAGCCCGGCCGAGCCGGTCCAGTTATAGGCGCTGTTGTTCCAGCTGCCGCCGCCGCCGGCAATCGCGCCGTCGCCACCGGTGCCGGTGCCATCCCAGAACTGGACGTCGGGCAGCGCGCCCGAGACGACCAGGTTGACCTGGTTGGCGACGCTGGTCTGGAGATCGAGCTGGGCGACCGCCACGCCGCTCGGCAGGGTGCCGAACGCGATGCCGTTGTTGGTCAGCGTGCCGCCATAGTCGATCAGGCGATAGACGCCGGTGCCGAACTGGCCGACATCGGTGATGTTGAGCGAGCCCGCCAGCGTCACGTCGCCGGTGACGACCAGACGGTCGCTGGCCGAGGCGATGCTGGCCGCGCCGAGATCATAGTTCAGGTTCGCGCCGCCGGTCAGCACCAGGTTGCCGAGCGTCAGCGTGCCCGCCGCTCCCGCGGTGCCGGCGGTCAGGGTGCCGCCGCTCGCCACCGTCACCGTGCCGACGATCGCGCCGGTGCCGCCCAGCGTCGCGCCGCTCGCCACGCTGGCGTCACCCGCAACGCTGCCGTTGACCAGCAGCGTGCCCGCGCTCGCCGCGGTCGTGCCGGTATAGCTGTTGACGCCGCTCAGCGTGAAGGTGCCGGTGCCGGCCTTGGCGATGCCGCCGGTGCCGCTGGCAGTGCCGGCGAAGTCATAGGCGCCGCTGGTGCTGACGGTCAGCGTGTTGGCGCCGAGCGCGATCGCGCCGCTGCCGCTGACGCCGCCCAGGGTCTTGCTGACGCCGATCTGGAGCGTGCCGGGCGCCTCGATCCGCACCGTGCCGGTGTTCGACAGCGAATTGGCCGCCGCGACCACCAGCGTGCCGGCACCGATCGTGGTGCCGCCGCTGAAGCTGTTCGAGCCGCTGAGCGTCAGCGTGCCGGTGCCGGTCTTGACCAGCGCGCCGCGCGTGCCGGTGATCGAGCCGGCGAAGCTGGTGTTGCCGCTGCCGCCGGTGGTGAGCGATCCGTCGGTGCCGATCGCGACCGTGCCGCCGCCCGCGAGCGTGCCGATCGTGGTGGCGATGCCGGCTAGGTCGAGCGTCGTGCCCGAGGTCATCGAGACATTGCCGGTGCCGAGCGTCCCGCCCGCCGCGAGGCGCAGCGTGCCCCCGGTCAGGACGGTGGTGCCGCCATAGCTGTTGGCGCCGCTCAGGATCAGCGTGCCCGTGCCGGTCTTGGTGATGCCGCTCGTGCCGGTGAGCACGCCGGCGAAGCTGCTGTCGGCATTGCCGGCGCCGATGGTCAGCTGCGCGCCGAGCTCGACCGCGCCGTCACCCGCGATGGTCGTCGCGCTCTGCGCGGTGGCGACTTCCACCACTGCGCCCGAAGCGACCGTGAAGCCGCCCGGCAGCGCACCGGCGCCGGCGAGGCGCAGGCGCCCGCCATTGACCACGGTGCCGCCGGTATAGCTGTTGGCGCCGGTGAGCGTCAGCGTGCCGCTGTCGAGCTTGGCGAGCCCGCCGGTGCCGCTGATCGCCGCCGAGATCGTCGCCGAGATGCCCGGATCGACACGGATCGAGGTGACCGCCTCGATCGCCTGCAGCGTGCCGGTGCCGCCGGCGATCTCATAGCCGTTGGTCATGAACTGCATGCCGCCGAAGTGGATCGCGTCGTCCACGGTCACCGTGCCGCCGGTCACGCCGAACACGGCGAACTGCTCGCCCCAGGCGTCGTTGATCACGCCGTCGCTGCGCGTCCAGTTGTCGATGCCGTTGACCCAGCTGCCCGAACCGCCGCTGATCACGCCGTCGCCCGAAGAGCCTGAACCGTCCCAGAACTGCACCGCAGGCACCAGCGTGCCGGCATCGCCATAGACCAGATTGACCTGCTGGCCGATCGAGGTCTGGATCGTCACCAGGCTGGTGTCGGTCCCGGCGGGCATCGTGCCGACGGTCAGGCCGTTGTTGGTGAGCGATCCAGTATAGTCGATCAGGCGATAGACGCCCATGCCGAACCCGCCGACATCGTTCACCGCGAGCGTTCCGCCGAGTGTCAGGTCGCCGGTGACGATGATGCGATCGCTCTGCGCGGCATTGGCCGTGCCCGGCGCGCCCAGGTCGAAGGCAAGCGTGGTGCCGGCATCGAGCACCAGCGAGCCGGTGCGCAGCGTGCCGGCGGTGCCGAGCGAGCCTGGTGCGATCACCGTTCCCGCCGCCATCGTCACGGCGCCAGCGATCGTGCCGTTGCCGCTCAGCGTGCCGGTGTTCATCGCGACGCCGCTCGCCAGCGCGCCGGTGACGCGAAGGCTGCCGCTGTCGATCGTGGTCAGGCCGAGGAAGCTGTTGGCGCCGCTCAGCGTCAGCAGGCCGGTGCCGATCTTGGTCAGGTTGCCGGTGCCCGAGATCACGCCCGACAGCACCGCATCGGCGTTGTTGCCGCCGAAGCTCAGGGTCGCCCCGGCAGTGCCGAGATCGATGTTGCCCGCGCCGGTGACGCCGGTCACGGTCTGGCTGAAGCCGTTGAGGTTGAGCGTGCCCGCCGCACCGATCGTGATCGCGGACGCCGCCGAGAAGGCATTGTCGGCGCCGGCGCGCAACGCACCGCCGGTGATCGTCGTCGCGCCGGTATAGCTGTTGGCGTTGAGCAGCGAATAGGTGCCGCCGGTGATCTCGAGCGTGCCGGTGCCGCTGATCGTCTGCGCCGCGGCCTGGGTGTAGGTGTCGCTGCGGTTGAAGATCAGCGACCCGTTGTTGACGATCGCGCCGTTGACGCTGCCGAGCGTGCCGCCATTGCCGAGGCGGAGGATCGCGCCCTGCGCGACCGTCGCACCGGCGGTGGTGACGTTGAGCGTCTGGGTCGTCGTCCAGTCGCCGCCATTGACCTGGAGCGCTTCGAAATTGGAGATGGTCGGGATCACCGCCACGCCGCTGCCGAACAGCTTCAGCGTGTCGTAGCCGCCGGTGCTGGTCACGCCGCCGCTGATCTCGCCGATCACGGTCGCGCCGGTCTCGACCGAGATCGTGTTCATCCCGCCGTAGAAATCGATCGCGCTGATGCCGCCGCTGGTGGTGCTGCCGGCATAGAGCGTGATGTCGCGGACATGCGCCGTCGAGGACTGGCCCGAAAGCGCATAGCTCGTGCCGCTGATCGTGCCGTAATTGCTGAGCGTGACGGTGCTCAGATACATGCCGTCGCTGTCGGGATTGCCGTCGGTATCGACCGCGCCGGACGCAGTGACGCTGCCATTTGCCGCGACGGTGACCACGTTGGTGCCGGTCGAGGTCAGATAGAGGCCGGCGGTCACGCCGGTGACGCTCGCGCCGCCCAGCACGTTGACCGTGTTGCTGCCGCCGGTCAGGTTGATGCCGCTGGTGCCGCCCTGCGTCGTGCTGCCGCTGCTCAGCGTGATGCTGCGCACCGCCGTGGTCGTGCCGGTGATGCCATAGCCCGAGGTGCCGGTGATCGAGCCCGCGCTGTTGATCGTCACCGCGCCCGCGGAGATGCCGTTGGTCGCGCCGCGCAGCGTGGCGCCGTTCTCGATCGAGATCAGGTTGGTGCTGCTGTTGCCGGCCAGGGTGATGCCCTCGCCGCCCGTGCTCCGGGTCACGCTGCCCGTGCGCAGGTTGATGTTGCGCACCAGCGTGGTGATCGTGCTGGTCGAGTTGATCGCCGTGCCCGCCGCGGTGATCTGGCCCCGCTGCTCGATCGTGCCGTTGCCGAAGGTCATGCCGTTCGCGCCGGCATTGATCGTGCCGGTGTTGGTCAGCAGCAGGTTGGCATAGGAAACATTCGCCAGGTCGATGCCATCGCCGTTGATCGACGTCATCGTGCCGGCGTTGTTGATCGTGACCGTGGTGCCGGTGGCGGCAACGTTGGTGGCGAGATTGTAGATGCGGATGACGTCTTCGTCCGAGCGCATCTCCGCGCCCGCATTGTTGTTCACGGTCAGCGAGCGCGTCGTGAAATTGCCGGTCGTGTCGAGCACGCGCGCGCCGGTGGCGGTGGCGAGGATCGTGCCGTTGTTGGTGATCACCGGGCCGTTGTTGGTCGGCGCGGTGGTGTAGCCGATCCAGCGGCTGGTGCCGGTATAGGTGACCGTGACGCCCGGATTGACCGTCACCGTGGCTTCGCCGCCGACATTGGTGGAGGTCGAAGTCGAGGTGTTCGCGCTCACCACGGTCTGCGCATGGGCAAGGCCCGGCACTGCGCCCGCGGCGAACACGGAAGCGAGCAGCAACGGCCGCAGGTTGCGGCGGCGGGTCGGCGAAAGCGTGTTGGCGGCGACAGCAGTCATGGTGATCCCCCGGAAAACGGAAATGCAGTGAAGGTGCCGGAAGGATCGCGACCCTTCCCGCTGGAGATGGGTCAGGTCAGGGACGCGGCTTCAGCTTCTCGTCGAAGAAGCTGAGCGTGCGCGCGATCGCGTCGTCCTTGGCCGCCGCGTTGGCGGGTACGGACTGGCGCGACTTGGTGGGCGTATCGAAGCTGTGCTCGGCATCCTTGTAGAGCACGATCTCGATATCGCCCTTGCTGCTGCGGCTGTGCGACACGAGCCGCTCGCACAAGGTGGGCGATACCTCGGCATCGCCGGTGCCGATCATCAGCAGCACCGGGTTGTACGGCTTGTAGCCGGTCCGATCGAAGCGGTTCTTCAGCCCGCAGCCGGGATAGAAGGCGACGCCGGCCTGGAAGCCGGCCGCCTTGATCCCCTCGGGCTTGTCGTTCGCCATCGCCGCCAGCGTCAGGCTGCCGCCGTTCGACCAGCCCATCAGCCCGATCCGCCTGGGATCCACGTCGCTGCGCGTCTTCAGATATTTAAGCGCGCCATAGGCGTGGAGCGGCCGGTTGGTGACTTCGTCGAGCTCGGCGGGGCGGCTGTTGTAGGTGAAGCGCCCGAAGCCCTGGGGATAGCCCAGCGGGCCGAAATCATCGACCATGATCGCCACATAGCCGCGCCGCGCCCACAGCCTGCCCCACATCTTGTGGCGCGAGGACAGCGTATCGGCGTTGTAGACACCGTCGGCGAGGCTCGAATAGGCGCCGCCGCGGCCATGCTCCATCACGATCGCCGGCTTGCGCCCCGTCCCACCCTCGGCGGTGAAGACATAGCCGTTGATCATGTTCTTGCCGTCGGCGCTGAGGAACTTGACGCTTTCGACCTTCACCTTGGCCTCGGCCGAGGCCTTCTCCGCAACCGGTGCCTCATCGGCTTCCGAATCGCCGGCCGCCACCTGAGCGAGCGCCGGCGCGGCGGCGAGGAGCGAGAGCACGGCCAGCGCCGCGCGGGGGAGGATGCCCTTCATCGCCCGCCCCCTCAGAACCGCTTGCGGATCGAGGCGTAGATGTAACGCCCGCGGATGCTGTGCAGCTCGCCGAGATAGCCATAGGAGCCGTCGGCGATCGGCGGCAGCGTGTTCAGCAGGTTGCGCGCGCCGATCCGGAACCGGGTGTTGCTGAGCACGCCTGCCTTGCGGCCGAAGCTGTACTGCCCATAGAGGTTGTGGGTCAGCACGTCGCTCACTTCCCAGAGCGTGCCATCCGGGAGCGAGGCGGAGGTGTCCTCCACGCTGCCGACATAGCTGTTGTAATAGCCCAGGCCCCACCCGTCCTTGCGCCAGGTGATCGTGCTGGTGAAGCGCCAGGTCGGTCGGCCATTCTGCCGCAACAGGCTCTCCGCGCCGCTGATCGGGATCGTCGCATCGATCGCGCCCGATGCCTGGGCGGCGATCAGCGTCGCCTTCTGCGCATCGGGATCCTGATAGAATTCGATCAGGTGCGCCGCGTTCACCTTGAAGTCGAAGTCGCCTATCGGGGTCTTGTGCAGGCGGTACGCCATGGCGAGATCGAGCCCGCGCACGGTGCGCGGGTTGAGATTGGCGTAGTCGTCGATCACTTGGATCACGCGGCCCGGCGCGGTGAGCCCGGTGCCGGCATAGTTGGCGATCTCCGTCGCGGTCGGCGTGTCGCGCTGTACGAGCGGGTTGGACGAGCCCTTGAGCCGCAGATAATAATCCAGGGTCAGGGCATTGTTGTCCCCGAACAGGCCGATGAGGTTGGTCTGGTGGATCCGCCAATAGTCCACGGTGAAGGTCAGCCGACCCAGGCCCGCCGGCATCGGCGGCTGGAACACCACGCCGGCGGTGAAGTTGCTCGACTCCTCCGGCTTGAGCGACTGGCTGCCCGACCGGTTCGACACCACCGCCACCGAGCGGGTGCAGGCATCGAAGTTCGCGATCCGGCCGGCGCGGACATCGGCTTCGCAATTGATCCAGTCGGTGCGGGTGTTGCTGCGCTGGACGCCGTTCTCGAAGAGCTGCGGCAGGTTCGGCGCGCGGAAGCCGAGCGACCAGGCAGAGCGGAACTGCAGGCCATCGATCGGCGTCCAGCCCACCGCCACCTTGGGCTTCGCGATCATGCCGAAGCTGGTGTAATTCTCGACGCGGCCGGCCAGCTGCATCGCCAGGCTGCGGACGAAGGGCACGTGCATCCCGCGCGAGACCAGCGGCACGGCAAGCTCGACGAACGCCGATTCCACCGTGCGGCCGCCGCCCGAATCCGGCGTCGGGCTGGCGCCCATCACGTCGCTGCCGTTCTTGGTGCCGTCGAGCGCGGTGTAGGTGATCGTGCCGTCGAGGCGCGGATCGCGATCGTCCCGATAGGTCTCGCGCCGCACCTCGACGCCGGCGGCGAAGCCGACATTGCCGCCGGGCAGGCGGAGCAGGCGCGCGTTGGAGATCTTGAAGTCCCACAGCGCCAGCGTGGTGCTGTTCTTGCGATAGACGTCGACCAGGAAGCTGTCGATCGTCGCGCGCGGGTTGGGCGTGCTGTCGACGCTGCCCGGATTGCTGGGATCGCCGCCGTTGAACGGATTGTACGCCGCCGCCGTGGTGCCCGCGATCGACTGCTGGAGCAGCGTCATGCTGATCGTTTCCATCGTGTCGGTCGTGTCGGCGCGCGAATAGAGTGCGGCGGTATCGAAGTCGAAATGGCCGAAATTGCCGCGCAGGCCGCCGAGGAAGCGCAGCGTGGTGTTCTTCACGTTGATGTTGAGCGGCCCGGCATCGACGAACCGATAGTCCTGCAACTCGAGCGCGACGCCGTCCGTCGATACGCCGGTTAGCCCCGGCAGCCGGTTGGGGCTGCCGGCGACGCCGAACGGATTCCAATAGGCGGTGGCGGGGATGATCAGGCGCTGGGTGGCGAGCGGGGTTTCCTGCTCGCGCTGCGAATTGAAGTCCGACTTGTAGAAGCCAAGCTCGCCATAGAAGTTCAGGCTGGCGCTGAACTCATGGTTGACGAAGCCGAACAGGTTCAGCCGCTCGTTGCCGCCCTGGATCGTGCGATCCGCATTGGTGTTGTACTTCAGGTTGGCGTCGGTGCTTGCCGTCGAAAGCACGCTGTTGTCGAAGCAGATGCCGTTGCCGGCCGGCGCGATGCAGCCCTCGTTGCTCGAAGGCTGGACATGGAAGGTGCCGCTCGTGGTAAGCGCGGTGCCATTGTAGCGGGCGACGGTCGTCACCTGCTGGTAGTTCGAATCGAGGCGGACGAATTCGCCCCACATCGTATCGAGACTGCGATTGTCGAAATCGCCGTCCCCGGCAAAGGCCGTGTCGGCGACCAGCGGGCGCAGGTCGCTCGAGCGCGAATTGCGGCGCTCGCTCGCATAGAGCGGGTCGCGCTTGTTGTAGGTGCCGAAGAGCGAGATGTTGGTGCGGCCGCCGTTGAAGGTCTTGCCCCATTCGAAGTTGACCTGGCGCTCGGTCTGCTGCGTGCCGTCGGTCTGGCCGACCGTCGTGTCGATGGTGAGACCGTCGAAGCGAGTCTTCAGCACGGTGTTGACCACGCCCGCCACTGCATCGGTGCCGTAGATTGCCGCAGCGCCCTCGAGCAGCACCTCGACGCGCTCGACGCCCGTCACCGGAATGGCGTTGGTGTTGACGCTGACGACGGGGATGAGGTTCTCGGCCTGCACACCGGGGTGGAGCACCAGACGGCGGCCGTTGAGCAGTACCAGCGTGTTTCCGGTACCCAATCCGCGCAAATTGACCGAACCGACGTCGCCGCGGGCATCGTTGATGCCGCCGGTGTCGCGCGATTCGTTGAACGCGACATCGCCATTCTGCGGAATGGCGCGGAACAGGTCGTCGCCGTCCGTCGCCGCCTGCGCGTCGATATCGTCCCGGTCGGCCACGGTTACCGGCAGGATGCCCTCGATCTGCGCCCCGCGGATCTGGCTGCCGACGACGACGATGTTCGCGGAAGGCTCGGCAGGCTCGCGCTCCGGCTTTTCCTGCTGCTGCTGCTGCGGCTGCGGCGACGCCGCGACCGATTGCGCATCCTGCGCGTGCGCCTGTGCAGTTGCGAACGCAAACATCGACGCGCCGCACATGCATGCGCGCCGAACCCTGACCCCAACGATCATATGTAGCCCACCCCGTTTTCGCTTCGCGCGCGCTACCGCCGGAAATGGCGGCCCCTGGCGAGCACGATCGATGGGGTTAACGATTGATCCGAAATGGCTGCGAGCAAACCCAAGATTACATTAATGTTACATAACGCTGGGTTATGGGCTCACCCGGAGCCGACCTGCTGTTCGATCAATGCCTTGCGAAACATCTCTACAAACTTCTTAGCCATAGGCGTTGGAGGTATATCTTCTAGGAATACATATTGGACTGCGAATTCCATCCTCGGCTCGAGCGCGCGGAAGCCCATCCCGTCCCCCGCACAGGCACGCGCAGTGAACTCGTCGATGATCGTCATGCCCCGTCCGTACCGCGCGACCGCCGCGGCGATGTAGAAGGTCTGCGCCGACACCACTTCGCGGATCATCAGCTGCTGCCGGTCGATCTCGGCGGCGACCAGGTCGCCCACCGGGCCAGTGGTGCCCAGCCCGATCAGGTCCTCGGTTTCCAGGCGCTTGAGCGGCACGGGATCGGGCAGATCGGGATAGCTCGCTTCGTGGACCAGCAGCATCGGCCTGCCCTTGGCCAGCGTCACCCGCTTCATCCGCGGATGCGCGGGCGGATCATAGGCGAAGGCGATGTCGCATTCGCGCTCGTACAGCGCACGGAAGAGATCGACATGGTGCAGCGTCTGCACGTCGAAGGTGACGTCGGGAAACTCGTCGCGGAAGCGCGCCACCGCCAGCGGCGCCACCGCCAGCCCGAGCGAGGGCACCACCGCGATGCGCAGATGCCCGCCCAGCCCCGCGCTCTTGAGGTTGCGGATCGCCTGCTGGAGCGACGAGACCCGGCCGTACACATCGCTCACTTCGCGCGCCAGGGCATGGGCCTCCGCCGTCGGCACCAGCCTTCCGCGCACGAGATGGAACAGCCTGAGCCCCAGCTGGTCCTGCGTGTGGTGCAGCACCTTGCTGACCGCCGGCTGCGAGACGTTCAGCGTCCGTGCCGCCGCGCTGATGGATCCGTTGACATAGACTGCGTGGAAAACTTCGATCTGCCGCAAACGCACTCGCAACGCCCCCCTTTGCGCCGGCCACGCCCCCTCAAGCGCACAGACGCGCGCGCTGTCGTGCAGCACACCCGCCGGCCGGCAATCCCAACTCGCCTCTCCCGGGAAATCTTCGAATCCATGCAGAAAGCCCCCCCTGCACGAAGCCAGTATAGGTTAGCGAATTTCATTAATTGAAGAATAAACATTCTATCCCGGGCATGGGCATCAGCTTCTCGAGGTGGAGGCTGGCCGACAAGCCGGGATCCGGGGTTCGTGACCCAAAGTGGCGACTGCCCGCTCGCAGCGCAGGTCGTGCAAGGCGCCAGCACAATTCGAAAAAATTCCCACGCCGATGACGCATACAGACAAGCGATGACACGTCCATTCAAGAGGTTAATCGGAAAAATACTGTAGTGCGCGCAGGTTAAGTCGTCGGACTGCGCTCTTCGCGCCCCTTGCGGCTCTTATTTTTTCGATCCCCGGGGGTTCAGACAATGGCGCTTTTTGGTCGCGACGCACAGGCGTCGAGCGGTTCGTTCGTTCGTAGCGGCACTGCCGGCAAGCGCCGGCGCAAGGCACTGCTCGGCACCACCGCGCTGATCGGCATCGGCCTGGCGCTCCCCGCCGCGGCGCAGACGATCGCCTCGCCCACGGCCGGCGGCACCATCACCGCCTCGGGCGGGAGCCCCACGGTAAACAACCAGACCGCCAGCGGCGGCAGCGTAGCGATCAGCAACCTCACCCAGGCCACCGTGCTGACGGCGAACGGCGTCACGATCAACGACACGACCGGAAACACGAGCGCGAACGCGCTGGACATCCGCGGCTATACCTCGGGCTTGAACTCGACCGGTTTTACGCTTGCCGGCGCCAACAACCTGACCACCACGGTGAGCGGCGGTTCGGCGCTCTATGTGCAGACCAACGCCAATATGGGCGTGGGCCTCACCTCGAGCGGGTCGGTCTTCACCGGCAGCTACGGCATCAACCTCAACGCGCCGAGCGGCTATATCAGCTTCGATTCGTCGGGCTACAGCCAGTCGTTCATCGGCAACGGCACCGCGGTCGCCGGCATCAATGCGATCTCGAGCGTCAACGCGAGCATCCAGATCGGCGGATCGTCGATCAGCGGCTTCGCCACCGGCGTCAACGCGTCGAACTATTACGGCACCGGCTTCATCTCGACCGGTGGCTCGATCAACGCCACCAGCACCGGCATCCTGCTCAACGCGACGGGCGGCAACAACAGCGTCAACTCGCAGAGCGCGATCACCGCGGCGACCGGCATCAGTTCGACTGCGGCCGGCGATGCCACGGGCGCCACCACGATCACGACGAGCGGCGGCGGCACGATCAACAGCAGCTCGGCCAATCTCGGCACCGGCATCAATGCGGTCAGCGCGGGCAGGGTGGCAATCACCGTGGGCGCCGCGATCGGCAACGCCACCGCTTTCGCCCGCGGCATCGAGGCACAGGCCAGCGCCACCACCGGCAACGCCATCAACGTCAATGCCAACGTCACCGCCGGAACCGCCGGCATCTATACCTCTACCGGTGGCGCATTCGCGATCACGGTTGCCAACGGCGCGACCGTCCAGGCGGCGCAGGGCATCTACGACCAGGTGGGTTCGACGGTCGTCAACAACGGCAGCATCGTCTCGAGCGGCACCGGCGTCTCGCTTCTCGCAGGCGGCAGTTTCACCAATAATGGGTCGCTCACCGGCGGCATCTTGCTCAACGGCACGACGGCAGCGAGCGTCACGCTGGCCAATGGCTCGACGACGACCGGCAACCTCGTCTCGAACGGCAGCGGCCTCCATACGATCACGATCGCCGGCGCGCTGACCGGCAATTACGACGCGAGCACCGGCACGGGGATCGACTCCGTCACGCTCGCGGCGACCGGCTCGATCAGCGGCACCGTGTCGCTCGGCGGCGGCAGCGACAACTTCAACTGGCAGGGCGGCACGCTCGGCGGCGTCGTCGATGGCGGCGCCGGCACCAATTATTTCACCGCCCAGATCGGGGCAGGGAATTCCGCGTCGCTCGACGTCTCGAAAACGCCGACCAACTTCAGCCAGCGCGCCCTGCAGAGCGGCACGCTAACGCTCATCGGCTCGACGGCAGCCTCGGGCAATTACTGGCAGATCGCGACCGATACGACGCTCAATTTCGCCACCACCGCCTTCAATGTCGCGGGCGGCGCCTCCTACGCCGTCAGCGCCTATGGCGGCACCGTGAATGTGCTGGCCGGCGCAACGGTCACCGGCTTGAACAACTTCGCGGCGAGCTTGGGCACCAGCGCCGTTACCTTCAGCAACGCCGGCACGATCAGCGTCGATGGCAATATCTTCCTGTCCAATGGCGCGCGTATCGACGTGACCAATTCGGGCACGATGACCGCGGCATCCTATGGCGGCGTGAGCTTCGCCTCGGGCGGCGGCACGCTCACCAATATCGGCACGATCACGGGCGGCAGCTTCACCGCCTCCAACCTCGGCGCGGCGGTGAGCGCCACGACTGCCAGCGTGACGATCAACAACAACGGCTCGGGCATCCTCCAGACGAGCACCGGCGGCCCCTATACGGTCGTGCTGGGCACCGGCGGCGGCACGATCACCAACCAGGCGAGCGCGATCATCCGCCAGGTGGCTGCCAACCGGAACGCGGCCATCTATTCCACCGGCATCACGACCATCGCCAATGACGGCACGATCTCGACCGCCGCGACGGGTGCGTTCGATGCGATCACGGTCACCAACCGGCTGACGCTCACCAATAGCGGCAGCATCACCGCTGCAGCCGCCTCGGGCGTGTCCTTCACCGGCGCGAACAGCGCGGTGACCAACAATGGCGGCACGATCACCGGCGGCAGCGACACCAGTTTCGGCTATGGCGTGCAGTCTTCGGGCACCGCTACGGGAACGGTCACCAATAGCGCCGGCCTGATCACCGGCGGCCGCGGCGGCCTGCTGGTGAACAGCACCAGCCTTACGGTCGACAACAGCGCGGTCATCCGCGGCACCGACGCGGCGAGCTATGGCATCCGCCAGGCCGACGGCGTGGTTACCGTCAACAATATCGGCGCGACCAGCGTGATCGCCGGCCTGACCAACGGCATCACTGCGCCCGATTACACCATCACCAAGGTCAACAATGCCGGCACGATCGGCACGGGCACTGTCTCGGGCGGCACCTTCACCGCCGGTGGAACCGCCGATGCGATCAAGGTCTACTCCAGCACCATCACCAACAGCGGCACGATCGACGGCGCCGCGGGCGGCATCGTCGCCAGCGCCTTTCTGGCCCTGTACAACACCGGCACCATCACCGGCCGCGGCACGGGCACCGGCAATTTCGACGGCGTAACCGTCCAGGGCAACGCGACTATCGTCAACGGCGGCACGATCACCGGCGGCGGCTATGCCGGCATCTACGCGGGCGCCGGCACGATCACCAATGCCGCGGCGGGGCATATCATCGGTGCGAGCACCGCGGGCGTCTCGCTCGCCGGCGCCGCCACGTTCGTCAACTACGGGTCCGCGACCAGCACGGGCGGCGTCGGCGTGATTTCCGGCAACGTCCTCGTGAACGTCAATCTGCAGGCAGGCTCGACTACCGGCAACATCACGCTCGGTACGGGCAACGACACGCTGTCGATCTTCAACGGCCGCGGTACGGCCGGCGCAGCGACTGTGGACAGCACCAGCGGCATCACGCTGCAGAATGCCGGCACGCTCGCTGCCGCGAGCTTCGGCACGGTCGACCTGGGCACGGGCACCAACACGCTGGCGCTGCTCGGCACCGGCGACGGCACGGCGGCGAACGGTGCCGCCGGCACCTACAATCTCGGCTCGATCGCCACCGCCAGCATCCTGACCAAGGGTGACACGGGCACCTGGACGCTCACCGGCACCGCATCGGGTGGGCTCACCACCGGCGTGATCAACGCCAATGGCGGCACGCTGGTGTTCAGCGGCACCGGGCTGACGGGCGGAATCTATCTTCGCTCGGGCGTGATCCGCGCCACGACGACGACGGCGTTCGGCACCGGCACGATCCACGCGATCGACCCGACCATCCAGTTCGGCGCGACGGGCACCTATGCCAACGCCATCTCGCTCGAAGTCGTCGTCCCGGCGAGCAGCGACCCGACGATCCTTTCGGCCGATGCCGGCGTCACCGCGACGTTGACCGGCCTGATCAGCCGCGGCGCAGGCGACGTGACCCAGTATGTCACGATCGGCGGCAACGGCACAATCGTGCTCGCCAATACCGGCAACAGCTGGACCGGCGTCACCGCGATCAATGCCGGCGCGACGCTGCAGGGCGCGACCAACACCATCTCGGGCTCTTCCTTCGCCAATGCCGGCACGCTGGCGTTCAGCCAGAATTTCGACGGCAGCTTCACGGGCAACATCTCGGGAGCGGGCGCGGTCCAGATCAATGTGCCGTCGCATATTCTCACGCTGAACGGCGCCAACACCTATAGCGGCGCGACCAACGTGGTTGCGGGCACGCTTTCGGTCAGCGGCGGCCTCGCGATCGGCGACACCAGCGCAGTCAGCGTCGCCAGCGGCGCGACGCTGAGCCTTGCGAGCGGCGAGACGGTCGGCAGCCTGACCGGCGCGGGTACCGCGAACGTGCTCGCCAATCGGCTTACCGTCGGCGGCGACAATGCCTCGACGACCTTCTCCGGCGCGATCATCGATACCACGCCCGTCGCCTATATCGGCAGCTGGGTCGTCTCGGACGGCCCGGCCTGGTCGACGAACCCGCCGACCTATACCGCGCAGCAGGCCGCGGCCCTGCTCTTCGGCGGCAACGCGAGCGACTATCGCACCTCGACCGCAGGCTCGAGCACCGCGACGATCAACGATCTCGCCTGGTACAATGCCTATGGCGCCAGCCCGACGGCCTATGTCCAGGCGTCCGCCACCTACCGCGTCGACAACAACACCGCCGGCTACAATTTCCAGGGCGACACGTCCGCCTATGTGCAGGACCATACCGATCCCACGCGGATCAACTATGCCTTCACCGGCGGCCTGCACCTGGGCGGCGGGCTGACCAAGACCGGCACCGGCACGCTGACGCTGAACGGCATCAACACCTATACCGGCCTCACCTCGATCCTGGGCGGCACGCTCGCCATCTCGGGCGGTTCGGCGATTTCGGACGCGGGCAGCGTCGATGTCGGCGCGGGCGCGACCTTCTCGGTGCTGAGCGCGGAGACGATCGCCAGCCTGAACGGCGCCGGCTCGACGGTGCTGAGCGGCGGCAACCTGACGCTTGCCAATGCGGCCGGCACCTATTCGGGGACGATCGGCGGCACGGGCGCGCTGGCGCTCACCGGCGGCGCGCTGACGCTGGGCGGCGCGGCGAGCCAGAGCGGCGGCGTGACGATGGCGGGCGGCACCTCGCTCACCGTGGGCAGCACCGGCTCGATCAACGCCGGTTCGGCGAACGGCATCACCAACAGCGCCGGCACGATCACCGTGGTCAATTCGGGCGCGATCGCCGGCGGTACCGGCAATTCGATCTTCGCCAGCGCCGGCACGATCACCAACAATGCCGGGGGCACGCTGAGCGGCCTGGTGCTCTTCAACGGCACCGGTGCCTCGAGCGTAACGAACTCGGGCACGACCGCGGCGATCGGCGCGACCGGCGGCGGCACGCTGACGATCACCAACAATGCGGGCGGCCTGGTCGCTCGGACCTTCACCGGCTCGGCGATCGACCTGACCAACAGCGCGCTCAGCCTCACCAATGCCGGCGACATCGTCGGTTACAGCTGGGGCGTGGTCGGCCGCAACGCGGCGGACTCGATCACCAATTCGGGGCGCATCCTCACCGGCACGCTCGCGAGCGGCTATGGCAGCGCGGCGACGATCTCCGGCGGCGAGGCGATCTCGCTCAACGGCGGCGGCGGCACGGTCCTCAACCAGACCGGCGGCACGATCGACGGCGGCAGCTACGGCATCCTCGCCACGGGCGGGGCGAGCATCACCAACCAGGTGAACGGCTTCATCCGCGGCGGCACCGCGGCGATCAACATCGCCGGCACCACGACGATCAGCAATGCCGGCTCGATCACCTCGACCGGCAATTACGGGATCGTCGCCAGCGGCACCGGCACGATCACCAGCAGCGGCATCATCTCGGGCACGGCCGGTGGCATCAACCTGACCAACACCGCCGGCACGATGACGGTCAGCCTGCTGCAGTCTTCGACCACCGGCGCGATCGTTACCGCCAACAACGGCACGCACGCGGTCACGATCGCCGGCAGCCTGGGCGGCTATAACGCCAGCAGCGGCAGCGGCATCGATACCCTGACGCTCGCGGCGACCGGATCGATCGCGGGCACCGTCCAGCTCGGCGCCGGCAATGACGGCTTCACCTGGCGGGGCGGCAGCTTCACCAGCATCGACGCCGGCGCGGGCACCGACAGCTTCGCCAGCGACCTGGGCACCGGGGTCAGCGGTTCGCTCAGCCTCGCCAGCCTGACCAATTTCGAGGTCCATACCAACCAGACGGGCAACCTGACGCTGACCGGCAACCGCGCTGGCGGCATCGGCTGGGCGGTGAGCGGTGGCACGCTGACCTTGAGCGGATCGCTCACCAACACGAACGGCAGCGCCGTGACCCTGAATGGCACCGGCACCCAGCTGACCGTCAACAACGGCGCGACGCTGAGCTCGGCAAACGGCCAGGCGGTAGCCAGCAGCACGGCCGGCACGAGCCTGGTCAACAACGGGACGATCACCGGCGTCGGCAATGCGATCAACGCAACCGCCAGCTTCACCCTCACCAATGCGGGCACGATCAACGGCAACGTCGCGCTGGGGACGGGCGCCGATACGGTTACGCTGAACGGCGGCGCGGTGAACGGCGCGATCAACCTGGGCGGCGGCAACGACACGCTCAACTGGTACGGCGGCACCTTCACGTCGGCCGATGGCGGCACGGGCACCGACGTGTTCAACGTCAACACCGGCGTGGCCTCGACGCTCAACGTCGCCAACCTCACCGGCTTCGAGACGCAGAACCTCCAGTCGAGCAGCCTGACGCTCGTCGGCACGCAGAGCGGCCAGGCGGGCTGGACGCTGGGGACCAGCACCACGCTCAACATCGGCACGGGCGGGTTCGCGGACTTGTCGACCAGCGGCAGCGCGGCAACGCTCAACAACAGCAACGCCACGGTCAACGTCAACTGGAACAGCACCGTCGGCGGCGACACCGTGACCATCGCCGGCAACGCCAGCGGCATTGCTGCGACGGTCAACAATGACGGCACGATCAACGCAGGTTCGGCCGGCGCGATCTCGCTGCAGGGTGCCAGCGGGCAGGTGAACAACACCGGCACGATCACCGCCCTCGCCCCCGCGGACAACTATGCGCTGATCACGCTGGCCGGCCCGAATTCGAGCCTGGTCAACAGCGGCACGATCACCGGCGTGACCAGTGCCACGGCCAACATCAACGCTGCGGTCAACCTGACCAGCTTCAACGGCATCGTCGACAACCAGGATGGCGGCGAGATCACCGGCCAGGCCGGCATCTATATGGGCGGCACGAACGCCCAGATCACCAACGCCGGCACGATCACTGCGACGATCGGCAACGGCGTGACGCTCAGCCAGGGCGGCAGGCTCATCAACAGCGGCGCGATCAGCGGCGGCAGCGTTGCCGAGAGCGGCTGGGGCGTCCTGGTTGGCAGTGGCGCGGCGACGATCGAGAACAGCGGCACGATCACCGGCGGCAGCGCCGGCGCGATCGCGCTGAACAGCGCTTCGGCGATCTCGGTCAGCCTGCAGGCGGGCTCGACCGTCAATGGCGACATCGTCTCGACCGGCGGCGGCAGCCGCAATGTCACCATCTCCGGCGCGCTGAACGGCAGCTATCTCTCGACCGGCGCCGGCATCGACAATCTCGTGCTCACCGATGGCGGCTCGATCACCTCGGCCGATCTCGGCGACGGCGACGATACCTTCACTTATTATGGCGGCACCATCGCCGGCATGATCGACGGCGGCGCGGGCAACGACACGCTGTTCGCCGATTTTGGTTCGGGCAACAGCGGCACCGTCAACCTCACCAGCTTCACCAATTTCGAAGGCATCGGCCTGCTCTCGGGCAACCTGACGCTCAGCGGCCCGAGCACCTCGCCGGGCACCGCGATCTACGCCGGCAACGGTGCGCCCTCGGGCGAGATCACCTTCGACGGCACGTCGAACATCACCGGCGACATCTACGTCAATGGCGGCTCGATCCGCGCGGAGAGCGACGGCGCTTTCGGCTCGGGCACGATCCACATGATCGACCCGACCGCGACCTTCGGGGCGAGCGGCACCTTCGGCAACACCATCTCGCTTGAAGTCGTGACGCCGTCCTCGGCCAATCCCTCGACGCTCAATGCCGATGCGGGCGTGATCGCCAACCTCACCGGCGCGATCACCACCGGCACCGGCGCGGGCGTCGATCCCGACCAGGATCTGGTGATCGGCGGCCAGGGCACGATCGTCCTCTCCAACAGCGCGAACAGCTGGAGCGGCACCACCACGATCAATGCGGGCGCGACGCTCCAGGGCACCAGCGGCACGATCTCGGGAACGAGCATCGTCACCAACGGCACGCTGGCCTATGTCCAGCCGACCAGCGGGATCGTCTTCCAGGACATCTCGGGCACCGGCGCGGTCACCGTCTCGGGCCTCGCGGCGGGCGAGGCGCTGACCTATGCGGGCGCCGCAACCAACGATCAGGGCTTCCAGGTCCTCGACGGCTCGACGCTGATCAATGCCGGCTCGATCACCACCACTTCGGCCGACGCCGTGTCGCTCGCGGGCGGCGGCAGCTTCCTGAACCAGGGCAGCGTCACCGGCTCGGTCAGCGGCAGCGGCGCGGCCGATGCGCTGGTAAGCAACAGCGGCGCGATCTTCGGCGTGCTCTACAATGGCGGCACCGGCCTGCTCACGGTCGACAACCAGGCCAGCGGCACGATCGAGGGTGGTTCGAGCGCGGCCTTTATCGGCAATGGCGCGATCCACCTGATCAATGACGGCAACGTCTCGGGCGGCTATGCCGGCGTCTATCTGAACAATGCCGCCACGGTGATCGACAATGGCGGGACCATTATCGGCGGCGCCTTCGGCGTCGGCGGCTACACGCTCAACGCGGGCAGCGCCGGCGTGACCCTGCAGGCGGGCGGCACGGTCAACAACCAGGCCGGCGGCACGATCGCGGGCGACGGCGTCGGCATCGCGTCGAACGGCGGGCTGACCCTGACCAACGCGGTGGGCGGCACGATCACCGGCAGCATCGGCGTCAACGTCACCAGCGGCTCTGCCAACATCACCAATGCCGGCACGATCGCCTCGAGCGGCACCGACTATGCCATCGGGCTCCAGGGCGGCGGCACGATCGTCAATTCGGGTACGATCGCCGGCGGCACCAACGGCACCGCGATCGTCAGCAACGGCACGCTCAGCCTCACCAACCAGGCCGGCGGCACGCTCACCGGCCTGATTCAGAGCGACGGCGCGACGACGATCGACCTGCAGGCGGGCTCGACCACCAACGGCGCGATCCAGCTGTTCGGCAATGCCGACTCCACGCTCAGCATCGCAGGCAGCTATACCGGCACCGTGAACCTGGGCGGCGGCAACGACACGCTGATCCTGTTCAGCGACGCCACGATCGGCGCGAATTCGAGCTTCAACGGCAACGGCGGCACCGATGCGCTGGTGCTCGCCGGCACCGGCAACGCCACGCTCGACGTCACCAACGTCGCCAATTTCGACAGCCGCACGATGGAAGGCACGGGCGTGTGGACGCTCACCGGCTTCGACAGCTCGAACAACAACTGGGCGATCGACTCCGGCACGATCGTCGCTGCCGGCGGCAGCGCGATCGGCGATGCCAGCATCGTGACGATCTCGGCACCGGGCACGCTGGGCCTCGCCAGCAACGAGACGATCGGCACGCTGGCCGGCGCGGGCAATGTCGCGCTTGGCGGCAACACGCTGGCACTGAGCGGCACCGGCAGCTTCGACGGCACGATCGCCGGCACCGGCGGCGTGGCCGTCCTCAGCGGCGCTTCGCTGACGCTGAACGGCGCCAGCAGCTATACCGGCACCACGACGGTGGGCGGCACGCTCGCCCTCGGCGCGTCGAACATTCTGGCGGACGGCTCGAGCCTGGTCGTCCAGCAGGGCGGCGTGCTCGACCTCGGCGCGAACAGCGACACGGTCGCGGCCGCATCGCTGGCCGGCACGGTCAACGGCACCGGCACGCTGAGCACCACCGGCACCACCTTCCTCAACGGCGCGACGGTCAACGCCAATCTCGCCGGCAGCGGCCTGCTGCTGAACGGCGGCGGCACCAGCGTGCTGAACGGCACCGCGGCGCAGACCACGGTGGTCGTCTCCGCCGGCACGCTGACGCTCGGCGCGTCGAACCGCCTCGCCGACACCGCCACCGTGACGGTCAGCTCGGGCGCAACGCTCAACCTCGGCGGGTTCAACGACACGGTCGGCGGCCTCGCGCTGTCCGGCACGCTCAACGGCTTCGGTACGCTGACTGCGGCCGAATATGACCTGAACGGCGCGACGGTGAACGCCAATCTCGGCACCGGCACGCTGGTGCAGATGGGCGGCAACTCGACGCTGAGCGGCAAGTCCGCGACCGGCGTCGTGGCAATCAATGCCGGCACGCTGAACCTGGGCGCATCGAACCGCCTTGCGGACAATGCGGCGGTCTCGATCGCTTCGGGTGCGACGCTAAACCTCGGCGCGTTCAACGATACCGTCGGCACGGCGGCGATCGGCGGGTATCTCAACGGCACCGGCACGCTGAGCGCCAACATCGTCCAGCTCGATACCGCGCTGGTGAACGCCAATGTCGCCGGTACGCTGGTGCAGCATAGCGGCACCTCGGTGCTGAACGGCACCGCGACCAGCGCCACTGTCGCGATCGACGGCGGCATCCTGATCCTCGGTGCTTCGGATCGCATCTCCGACAACGCCACGGTCACCATCGCTTCGGGTGCCGTGCTCGACATCGGCAACTTCAACGACACCGTCGGCATCGTCGCCGTCGGCGGCCAGCTGAACGGTACCGGGGGCACGCTGACGGCGAGCGAGTATCAGCTGAACGGGGCAGCGGTGTACGCCAATCTGGGTGCGGGCAACCTGTACCAGCTCGGTGGCACCAGCTATCTCGGCGGGACGTCCGCCGCCGCCAACGTGTCGGTGCAGGCTGGGACACTGGCGCTGGGCGCGGCGAACCGGCTTGCGGATACGGCGACGGTGATGGTTGCCTCGGGGGCGACGCTCGACCTGGGTGGCTTCAGCGACACGGTGGGCACGCTCGGGCTGAACGGGACGCTGGCGGGCAGCGGCACGCTGACCGCGGGCCAGTATCAGCTGACCGGCGCGACGGTGAACGCCAATCTGGGCACGGGCACGGTCTTCAACCTGGGCGGCAGCTCGGTGCTGAACGGCACGTCGGCGGCGACGGCCGTCGCGGTCAATGGCGGCACGCTGGCGCTGGGCGCGGCGA